>JBFIPX010000182.1:0-6812 GCA_041609895.1 Rhodothermales bacterium | reverse complement strand
TAGAGGGTGCATACCGTGGACGTGCCGGATCCGTCGAGGCGTTCACCGACAACTTCCTCATCGATCGGATTGTTGGCGGCCGGGTGGCGTTGCATCCGCTTTTTTGGGCTCGGGAGTCGGAGGCGAGATCGCTTGAGATCGGCGCGACGTATGTCACGGATCTTGAGCATCTCAGTGGTCGACCATTGGTGACCGGTTACGGATTGGACATGCGTTTCGTAGCGGCTACAATCGGCGACATCCTCGTTGAACCATTCACAGTCTTCAGCCGCTACCGCGACGGCGGCGCCGGTTTCGGAGTGGGTACCCAGCTTACCAGCGACAATTTTGTCGACGTTGCGCGGTTTCGGCTTCGGCTGGCTGTTTACTATAGCGGCGACGGGTTCATCCCGGGACACATCGGAGCGTTCTATCGCGTAAGCAATCGCGAATCGAGGGTCCTTAAGTCGGAAGGTCTGAGTCCGCAGGATACGCTGGGCGCCGTAACAGGAATCCCGATGGCCGTAGCGCCGGGAGGCACGTCCATCGAGACCGAGCTGAGGTTGCTCTTCTTCCGGAATTTCGAGTTGTGGTACAACTTCAGGCGTCATTTCGGAGGCCAAAGCCTGAGCGAGTATCACATGCGGCTCTTCTTTCGAACAGGACGGATAACGGCCTACGTTGGGCAGGATCGCGCCGGACTGAAGAGCTTCTTCTCCCTCTTCAACGACTTGGGAGATCTTACCTGGATGGAATTTCGAACCGACTATAACGTGACGGGCGACGCCTGGATTTTTGTGCGCGCCATCTACAGCTTCGAGGAGGTTAAACCGGCAGACGACGGCTCGGCACGTTACCTGGTTCAGAGACGATTTGAACCCTTTACAGGTATCAAGCTTCGCTTCTAGGACAAACTAGACAACAGCTGCGCTCATCTCGAGCATCTTCTCGATAGGCTTGAGCGCGCGAAGCCGAATCTCCTCTTCCATCTCGATCTCGGGCCACTCATGTTTGAGGCAGAGGTAAAGCTTCTCGATCGTGTTGAGCCGCATATGCGGACATTGATTGCATTGGCAGCCGCTTTCGGGTGGCGCGGGGATAAACTCCTTCTCCGGATTGTCCTTCTTCATCTGGTGAAGAATACCTTCCTCGGTCGCCACGATAAACGCAGTCTCGCTGCTTTCTGAAGCGTATCTCCGGATCTGACTGGTCGACCCGATGAAGTCAGCGTGCCGAAGTACCGCCTCTTCACATTCTGGATGCGCCAGCACAGGGACGCCCGGAAAGCGAACCTTGAGACGAACAAGCTTCTTTTCGCTGAACGTCTCGTGGACGATGCACACGCCGTCCCATATCAACATGTCGGTCCTTCCGGTTGTCTTGGCAAGATATCGGCCGAGGTTTCGATCGGGGGCAAATATGATTGGCTGATCAGACGGTATCTGTCGGATGATATGCTCGGCGTTCGAGGAGGTAACAATGATGTCCGTCAGAGCCTTGGTCGCTGCCGTACAGTTGATGTACGAGATCACGATATGGTCGGGATGAGCGGCTGTAAACTCTCCGAAGGCATCGGCCGGGCACGAGTCGGCCAAAGAGCAGCCAGCGTTGAGATCGGGGAGGATAACCTTCTTGCCTGGGTTCAAAATCTTGGCCGTCTCCGCCATGAAGTGTACACCGGCGAACACGATGATATCCGCATCCGTGGCAGCTGCCTGCCGAGCCAGACCCAACGAGTCGCCGATGTAGTCGGCAAGATCCTGAATCTCAGGCTCCTGATAGTAGTGCGCTAGGAGTACCGCGTTCTTTTCACGCTTGAGTTTATTGATCTCCTCGCGGAGCTCGAGCATCGGGTCGATTTCTTGCCTAACGAAACCGACTTCGCGGTCGAACAAAATGGCCTCACTCATAGGTAGTGCGTCTTATTGACAGTACGAAGGTGGCCTGCGCACTGGCACGCCTGCCCCAACTAGCATCAAGTGTCAGGCCAAATCGTACCTCTTCGCACACTTTTAACGGTTGGTCGGTGCGTCAGATCCGGCTGCGTGTCGTGTTGCCGGTTCGACTTTATGGTTACACAGCCTCAGTGTTCGATCCGCCCGTGCTGCGAGGGCAGTGCTGTGCGTCGCCAGCACAAAGGTCTGGTTCAGGTCGCGACTCAACCGCAACACCTCGTCCTGCAGGCGGCCTGCTGTGTCGCCGTCGAGATTGCCCGTCGGCTCGTCTGCGAGGACCAAGGCCGGATTGTTCATCAACGCACGCGCGACCGCCACTCGCTGCTGCTCGCCACCGGACAAGGCGCTTGGTCGATGCGACGCGCGGTCGGCAATGCCAAGCTGGTCGAGCAGCTCCATCGCTCGCTTCCTTACGGCCGCAAAGGGCTGCTGCCGAATTATTGCAGGCATCGCGACATTCTCGACCGCGCTGAATTCCGGAAGCAAGTGATGAAATTGGAAAACAAAGCCGACCGAGCTTCCCCGAAACTCCGACAACTCTTCATCCGTCTTGGCGAACACATTCTTGCCTTCGTAAAGCACCTCGCCGGAGTCAGGTCGGTCGAGTGCACCCAGAAGGTGCAGGAGTGTTGACTTACCGGAACCGCTCTCTCCGGTTACGGCCACAATTTCGCCACGTCCTACAGACAGATTAACGGAATCGAGGACGAGAAGCCGACCGTCACTGGCGCCACCATAGGTCTTGGTTAGTTCGATAACCTGGACTAACGGCGTGTTCGTAGAAACGAGGTGGGACTCGCCGCCATCGATCAACGTTCGATACCGTACTTGTTCATCTTATTGTAGAGATGAGACCTCTGAATTCCGATCGCCTCAGCAGTCTTGCTGACGTTCCAGTCGAATTGATCGAGCTTATTGACAATGAACAGGCGCTCCGCCTCGTCTCTAAAGTCACTGAAATTCTCGAACTGGGCCAGAAGCGCATCGATGTTGTTGCCTCCTGCACCTCCGCTCTGCACAAATCGCTCCACATCCCTCGCTGTCACCTCGTCACCCATGCTCAGTATCAGGAGTCGCTCTACAACGTTATTCAATTCCCGCACGTTACCGCGCCAATCCAGTGACCGAAGACGCTCCATTGCATCGTTGTCGAACGGTTTAGGCTGAAGACCGTTACGGCGTGCCAGCCGTTCAGCGAAGTGGCGCGAGATGACGGGTATGTCTTCCCGTCGGTCGCGAAGAGGCGGAACGTCGATCAATATCACGCTGAGACGATGATACAGATCTTCTCGAAACTCACCTTCCTCAATCTGCTCCAACAAGTTCTTGTTCGTGGCAGCGAGGACGCGAACGTTGACGGGAATACTGCGATCTCCACCGACGCGCGAGATACGGCTCTCCTGTAGTGCGCGCAATACCTTGGCCTGTGCAGACAGGCTCATGTCTCCTATCTCGTCGAGGAAGAGCGTGCCGCCGTCGGCTTGTTCAAACTTGCCGATGCGCTGCTTGGTGGCACCGGTGAACGAACCCTTTTCGTGACCAAACAGCTCGCTCTCTATCAACTCGCTTGGAATGGCTGCGCAATTCACCTCGACGATAGGGCCATCTTTTCGACCCGACAGATGATGAATCCAACGGGCCACGAGTTCCTTACCCGTCCCCGGCTCGCCCGTGATCAGCACGCGAGCCTCCGTCGGGGCTACGCGCTCTACCGTCTCCTTAATGCGAGAGATGGCCGGACTGTCGCCTAGAATGGGCGTCAAGTCACCCTCGTGGTGCTCGACGAGTGTTTGCTTCATGCGCCGGTTTTCAGTCGCGAGCTGGCCCCGGTCCAGAGCGTTACGGAGCGTGACGAGTAGCCGGTTGAGGTCGGGTGGCTTTTCGACAAAGTCGAATGCGCCAAGCTTTGTTGCCTCGACAGCGGTCTCGATCGAACCATGCCCAGAAATCATCACGACCGGAACCTCCGGCATTTCTTCCGACGCTATCTCCAGAACTTCCAGGCCGTCTTTCTTGGGCATCTTCACATCGAGCAGCACGACGTCGTAGTGCTTCTTTCGCATCGCGTCCAGCGCCGACTCGCCGTCCTCCGCTTCGTCAACGTCGAACTTCTCGTATTCGAGGATCTCCCTCAGAGTTCGGCGAATGCTCGCCTCATCGTCTACAACGAGAATAGCAGGTTCAGGCATTTCTTTTCGACCGTCGTGGATTCACGAGCGTGACTCCCGTTTCGCTTCGGCGCGCGCAACCAACATGTCAACCTCACGCGCCTGGGAGGATTCCGGATACTCATCGGCGATCAGACGGTAGGTCTCGACAGCCTCCTCAAAGTCCCCCGCCAACTCAAACGCTCGTCCGGCATTGAGAAGGTATGTGGGGGATACAAGGTCGTTCGGAAAAATGGTGGCGGCGCGTTTGAAGAGCGACCCCGCAGCATCATAGTTCCCGCGAGCCTCATGAACCGCGGCCTCTCCCGCGAGTGCACTCGCGCCGAGGTAGTTGGCGTCTTTGTCGAAAGCCTCGAAGTGGATTAACGCCTGATCGAACTCGCCGAGCCTGAAGTAGGCATCCGCGGCGTAGAAGTGGGCGAGGTTGCCGGCGTTCGTCGAACCGAATTCGTCGGCGATTGCTGTTAGACCCATTTCCACCCCAACACCGTCGAGGGCATCACGATAATTGCCTTGCTCGTACAAGCGAACGGCCGGAGCCAGAAATTCTTGCGCCTCCGCCGTTCGCTCCGCCTGCAGGTACTGGAAGCCGAGAATTCCGATCACGACAAGGACGACCGCGCCCAACGCACCGTAGGCAGTCGATCGATTCTTGTCGACGAAGTCCCAGACACGCGCCGAAAAGGTCACGACTGTGTCCTGCCGCAGCTCCTGGCGGCGAGAAATCTTCTTGGTAGGCTTGAGGGTTGACATATGGGAAAGGAGGTTCAGGAACTATCTGGATGACGCCGCCCAACGTGCCGATCTGCGGCTAATTGGACAGCAAAGAAAAATATCGACACGTATGCCGCGTAGGCAATCTCGGGAATCGCGTCAGCCGCTAATGCACGAAGAAGTCACATACTGTGAAACCTCCATTAGCGATGATGTTAGGCGCGCTTTCACAATCGAAACAAGTAACTGGCTGTGTGGGTTTCGTATTTTTGAAACTGGCAATGCGATCCGTCCGACTCGACGATCGTTCCGGCGGCCAGTGACCGCCGCCATCACCCAGACATAAATGGAACCTGCAGGAGGATACCACGGATGGCAATAAGATTAGGCATCAATGGATTTGGCAGAATAGGAAGGCTAGTATTCAGGTCGATTCTCGAACGTCAGTCCGATGAGTACGACGTCGTTGCCGTTAACGATCTGACGGACGCAGGAACGCTTGCACACCTTTTCAAATACGACTCCATTCATGGGGTATATCCGGGCGAAGTCAAGGTTCACGGTGACGGTCTCCACGTCGATGGAGATCGGTTCAAGGTGCTTAGCGAACGGGATCCGTCGAAACTTCCATGGGGCGACCTGGGAGTAGACGTAGTGGTGGAATCGACGGGCCTTTTCCGGACGAGGGAGAAAGCCGGAATGCATCTCCAGGCCGGCGCCGGCAAGGTAGTTATTTCGGCGCCCGCCAGCGGCGACGTAGATGCCACTATAGTACTGGGCGTAAACGACGACGTCCTTACAGGCGAGGAGCAGGTGATCTCGAACGCCAGCTGCACCACGAACTGCCTCGCTCCGATGGTCAAGGTCCTCGATGACGCCTTCGGCGTTCGAAAAGGTCTGATGACAACCATCCACGCCTATACAGCCGACCAGCGCATTCAGGACGCGCCTCACAAGGACCTTCGCCGTGCTCGCGCCGCTGCTATGTCAATCATACCTACGACCACCGGCGCCGCGAAAGCTGTCGGCCTCGTGCTCCCTCACCTCAAGGGCAAGCTGGATGGGTTTGCACTTCGGGTCCCGGTGCCGGACGGCTCGCTCACTGACCTCACTGCAGAGCTGGAGAAAGACGCATCTGTAGATGACATCAAGGCTGCATTCAAGAACGCTGCGGGCGGCGATCTCAATGGAATTCTGCAGTACACGGAGGACCCGCTTGTATCGACCGACATAATCCACAACCCACATTCGTGCATCTTCGACGCGCTTTCGACGATGGCAGACGGAAACCTCGTCAAGGTCGTCGGCTGGTACGACAATGAGTGGGGTTATGCGAACCGGACGGTCGACGTCATAGCCAAACTGGTCGGCAAAGGAACCGAGGCCGTTAGTGCCTGATCCGGATGAAAGAGGGCGGCCGGGTGGTCGCCCTTTTCCTTTGCGCGAAGAGTCAGATCATGCATATGTCGCGCCTATCGCGATAGTAAATGAACAAACTAAAACTGGATGACGTCGACGTTCGCGGTCGTCGTATCCTCGTCCGAGTAGACTTCAATGTGCCCCTCCAGGATGGTCTCGTAACCGACGACACCCGAATCCGGGCGGCGCTCCCAACTATCGAATCGATTACCTCCAGAGGTGGAATCGTGGTTCTTGCGAGCCACCTCGGACGGCCCAATGGGAATCCTGACCCGGCGTTCTCTCTTGAACCTGTGGCGACGCATCTGCAGAAGCTGGTTACCGCGCCCGTCACCTTTGTGCCCGAGACGGTCGGCACGGCCGCAAAGTCAGCGGTATCGATGGCGGACGACGGGCAAATAATCCTGCTTGAGAATACGCGCTTCAATCCCGGTGAAAAGTCCAATGACGAAGCGTTCTCCATCCAACTGGCCGAACTCGCAGACTTCTACGTGAATGATGCCTTCGGTACCGCCCATCGCGCACATGCGTCGACGGTAGGCGTTGCTGATGCGTTGGGAAAGGCTGCGATGGGGTA
>JBFIPX010000181.1:0-6831 GCA_041609895.1 Rhodothermales bacterium | reverse complement strand
GCAGACGTTGGGGCAGATACAGTGGATTTCGGCGTCGATGACATTGTGGTCGGGGGCTGTATAGAGTCTGCTGCGACTACGAGATCCGGATTATGTGCTGCTTGCTCGGCGGGAGGACGGTCCAGCGCGACGAGCGGGCCCGAAAACGAAATCTCATGTTGGAACGCGCTTCGGATTTGCTCCAAAAGCTCGTTTACGGAAAGCCCTTCATCCATCGTCTACATCACAATCGTGCGCGCATGCAGGCCAACACGCAAACTACCGTTCCGGCACGCTCAACTCAACCGGATTCGCCAAAGGAGCATGTAAACTTGCTCACACGCTTATCCACAGGATTGGTAACAAGGTGGGTGGGCGGAGGTGTCCGGAGCCTGTTCAGACCACAGGCACGGGCTAATCCCGTCAACGCTACGCGACTTGCGGCCGATTGGCGATAACGCCTTCGACCCTGTGAATTATTGCGAACGCTACGTCGAGCTTAGACATCTTTCCCAGCACTTCCTCAGATCCGTCGCGATGCAGAATCGTTACTCGGTTTGTATCGTGTCCAAAGGCGGCACCTTCTTCTCGCGGGTTGTTCAGCACGATCATGTCGAGGTGCTTTGCCTTGAGCTTTGCACGCGCGTTTGCCGGTCCGTCCTTTGTCTCGAGCGCAAATCCGACCAACACCTGTCCGGTCTTCCGGTCGCTTCCCAGCTCGCCAAGGATGTCGGTCGTCCTGCGTAGCCGCAAGCTCACGTCGCCATCCGCTTTCTTGATCTTATGGTCCGACGGCTCTGCGGGTGTATAGTCCGCGACAGCCGCGGTCATCACCACTACGGCCGCGTCACGGTGCTGCTGTACGGCCCGGTGCATCTGTTCCGCTGTCGTGACGTCGACGCGATGCACCCCATCCGGCGCCTCAAGATCGGTAGGTCCAGTAACCAGAACAACGTTCGCGCCTTTTCTGGCGGCCGCATCAGCAACCGCAAAGCCCATACGCCCTGACGAGTGATTCGAGATAAATCGAACCGGATCGATAGCCTCGCGGGTCGGCCCGGCCGTCACAAGAACCTTCTTGCCGACGAGGGGGCCTTCCGCCGCCGCGCCACGGAGTTCGGTCTCTATGCGATGTACGATGGCTTCAGGCTCGGGAAGTCGCCCCAGCCCCACTAGTCCACTCGCGAGTTCTCCATGCTCCGGAGCCATAATTCGATAGCCGTAGCTGTCGAGAATCTCGAGGTTGCGCTGCGTTGCAGGATGGATGTACATGTCGTGGTCCATCGCCGGGCAGACGAGCGTTGGACAGCGAGCCGCCAGTGCGGTGGCGGTCAGCATCGAGTCACTAAACCCATGGGCAAGTTTGGCGATCGTCTGTGCCGTGGCAGGCGCAATGACGAACAGATCCGCCCAGAGTCCCAGCGTGATGTGCTTGGTCCAGCTTCCGGTCTCGTTCGCGGGGAAAATCTCAGTCAGCACCTCACGCTCCGACAGGGTGCCCAGAGTGAGCGGAGTAATAAAGCGTGCCGCATCTTCTGTCATCACCACCTGCACGTTGGCGCCGGCTTTCTTGAGCAGACGCAGCAGTTCGGCGGCCTTGTAGGCGGCGATACCGCCGGTTACGCCGAAAATGATGTTCTTTTGATTTAGAACTCCCAAGCTGTCAGTCCCTGCTGTCTAGTGTTTCCGGACCTGGAGCACCGTCTCCCGCTTTCTCGGGAGATTTTGGCAACGGCGCCCTCAGAAACGATCGGACGAGTTGGAGTGTTTCGATAGTGGCACGCTCGAGATCATCGTTTACGACCACGGCGTCAAAGGCGTCGGCGTACTCGATCTCGTGCCGTGCGCGGTCCATTCGCACCTTGAAGGACGCCTCGTCCTCGCTTCCTCGTCGGCGCAATCTTCGCTCGAGTTCATGGAGAGAAGGCGGCCTGATGAAGATGACGAAGCTCTCGTCAGGGAACGCCTTCTTTACATTGGCCGCACCTTTCACTTCTATATCCAATAGCACAGGGGCCTCCCCGGCGTTGCGCTCGACCTCGGACCTCAGGGTCCCATACAGCCTCCCGGGATATACTTCCTGAAACTCCAGGAGCTCTCCCGCATCCTGGAGGCGCCCAAACTCTTCCGGTGTCACGAAGTGATAGTCGATTCCCTCGCGCTCGTGCGGTCGTCGCGGTCGCGTCGTTGCAGAAACCGAGAAGCGGAGCTCGGGCAGCGCCTGCATCAGACCGCGGGCGATGGACGTCTTGCCGGATCCGCTTGGCGCCGTCAGTACAACGATCTTTCGGGAGGGCTCCGTGATCTTACTGGATGTTCTCGACCTGCTCACGAATTTTCTCCAGCTCCTCCTTCATGCCTACGACGAGGTGGGCCAGTTCGGTGTCGTTTGATTTTGAGCCGATCGTGTTGATTTCCCGGTTGATTTCCTGAGAGATGAAATTGAGCTTTCGTCCAACGGGCTCCTCTGATGCCAGCGCTTCGCGAAACAGCTGGATGTGTGACGTGAGCCGGACGGACTCCTCATTGACGTCGAGCTTGTCGGCCATGAGAGCTATCTCGAACTCCAGACGGTCTCGATCCACACGCTGTTCGTCCAACAGGATCGTGAGTCGTTCGGTCAGCTTTTTCCGTGCGTCCTCGATGCGTTGCGGAGCCCTCTCATTCAAGACCGACAGGCTTTTCTCAATAGCAGCGAGGCGTTCCAGGAGATCCTTACGGAGTGCTTCGCCCTCCTGCTTTCGCATTTCGGTGAGACCGGCCAGGGCCTTGGCGAGAGCCGTTTCAACCAGCGGCCATTCCGCCTCGACGTCAGCACCCGCTTCGGACTTCTCGATAACGTCCGGGAATCGCAGTAGATGCTCAAGCCGAACGGTGTCGCCCGGTGCAAGCTCTTCCACCAGCGTTGTCAGCGCGTCGCGATACATCTTTGCGGCCTGTCGATTGATCTTGATGTCAATGCCGGTACCGGCAGCACTCTCAACCTGAATATTTACTCCGACGCGTCCACGGGCGACAACCTGCTTCACCATATTCTGAACCTCAATCTCCTTCTCGGAGAGTGATCGCGGTCCACGAACCGAGACCTCGCAAAAACGACTGTTGACTGACTTGACCTCCACGACAACGGTTGCCGCGTCCGATTCAACGGTACATTGGCCGAAGCCGGTCATGCTCGAAATCATGCCGCAGGTGACCTGTGTTTGGTTGCGTGACTGGTGTACTTGGAACAGGCCGGAGGCGTGAACCTCCGGCCTAATCGAAGCGGAGAGGGTGGGATTCGAACCCACGGTACCCCGATAGGAGTACACACGCTTTCCAGGCGTGCCCCTTCAGCCACTCGGGCACCTCTCCATCGGAAGTCAAATATGGGTGCCAGCCAGCAAAGTTGCTGACAATATCCCGTTGAGAAGGGGCAGACCTATACCTCCATGATTTCCGCGTCCTTACGGTCGAGGTAATCGTCGATCTTGGCGGTGTGCCTGTCGGTGAGTTGTTGAAGCTCTTCTTCTCCCTCGAAACGCATGTCTTCCGGCAGGTTCTCTGACTGCTGGGTGCTCTTGATCTCGTCTTTTGCGTGTCGGCGAATGTTGCGGACGGCAATCTTGGCATCTTCGCCGCGGCTCCGAGCGGTCTTGACGAGATCCCGGCGTCGCTCTTCAGATAACGGCGGCACCGGAATGCGAATTACGCCGCCATCGTTGGACGGATTAAAACCCATGTTGGACGACATGATCGCTTTCTCGATCTCGCCGATCGCCGAGGTGTCCCACGGCTGGATCACGATCAGGTCGGGCTGCGGCGCGCCCACGCTCGCCATCTGATTCAGCGGCGTGTGCGTTCCGTAATAGTCGACTTTGAGGTGCTCCAGCATGGCGGGAGAGGCCCTTCCGGCGCGGATCGTTGTCAGCTCGCTGCGGAGGTGTTCCAGCGCCTTGTCCATCTTTTCAGAGGCGTCGTCGAGGATGAGCTGTATGCTGTCGTGAAGCATAGGACGGTGTGCGAGTGAGTATTATTTCAGGCGGTTGCCGCGGCTGCGGAATCCGGCGGTCGGGTCCAATGGACCAGCGTACCGACGTTTTCCCCTCGTACGACTCGCGAGAGGTTGCCGCGCACGTTCATGTTGAACACGATGATAGGCATATCTGATTCACGGCACAGCGTGAAGGCAGTCATGTCCATCACCTTGAGGTTTCTTGCGATTACGTCGTTCCCATGCACGGTCTCGAAGCGCTCGGCGCCAGGGTCCTTCTCCGGATCGGTAGTAAACACGCCGTCAACGCGTGTTCCCTTCAGTATGACGTCCGCATCTATTTCCAACGCACGAAGTGCTGCTGCGGTGTCCGTAGTGAAATAAGGATTGCCTGTGCCAGCGCCAAATATTACCACGCGCCGTTTCTCCAGATGACGCATCGCACGCCGCCGAATGAACGGCTCCGCGATCTGCTCCATCTTAATACTCGATTGCAGTCGCGTGTATACGCCCGCTTGTTCGAGCGCATCCTGTAAGGCCATCGCGTTGATCATGGTGGCCAGCATACCCATGTAATCCGCATGAGCCCGTGTCATTCCATTCGATGCGTTGCTGACGCCTCGAAAGATGTTTCCTCCGCCGATGACGATAGCGATCTCAACACCAGCCTCGACGGCGCCCTTGATCTCGGCGGCGTACTCGTTTATCACCTTTTCGTCAATGCCGAAGCTCTTCTCTCCAAGTAGGGCCTCTCCACTCAGCTTCAGAAGGACTCTCTTGTAGCGCAGCCCGGCGTCTTTCCCGGCTTCAGGCATGGTTCACCGTCATGGAAATGCTCTCAAAAGCTAACGTGTCCAACTGTGCCATGCAATCAGGGAAACCGGTCGCGGGATGCACAAAAAAAACAGGGCGCCGAATGGCGACGCCCTGTCTTGAATCAACGATCGCAGACATGCTCAGTCCCCGAGTGCGAAACGCACGAAAGAACTGACTTCCAGCCCCGATTGCTTTAGCAGCTCGCCAACGCTTTTCGATGAGTCCTTCACGAACGGCTGCTCAACAAGCACATAATCCTTGAAGTACCTCTCGAGCTTGCCCTGGGCGATGCGATCAAGAATCTGGTCCGGCTTGCCTTCATTCTTCGCCGCCTCCCGTGCGATCTCCATCTCTTTCTGCTGTACGTCCTCCGGCACCTCGTCACGCGTGGTTGCGACCGGGTTCAGCGCGGCAACCTGCATCGCAACGTCACGTCCGACCGAAGCGGCGTCTCCGTCTCCAGTCACTTCCACCAGAACCCCGAGGCGCGATCCGGGATGGATGTACGACACCGCTTGGCCCTTGGCACTTGTGACTACGGCAATGCGGCGCACGTCGATCTTCTCACCGATCTTACCGGTCATGTCCGAAACCGCCTGCTCGACGGTGCGCCCATCCTTTAGTTCGAGGCGGCGCAGTGCGTCCGTATCCTCCGGCGTTGAAGCAAGAGCAAGGTCGGCAATCTGTCCGGCAAATTCCTGGAAGTCTTCATTCCGCGCTACGAAATCGGTCTCGGAGTTTACTTCGACCAGAATGCTCGTCTTGCCGTCATCGGACGTTCGTGCAACGATGACGCCTTCCTTCGCTTCACGGTCCGCACGCTTCGCAGCCACCTTCTGGCCTTTCTTGCGAAGCAGCTCAATCGCCGCCTCGAAGTCACCGTCGGTTTCCTCCAGGGCTCTCTTGCAGTCCATCATCCCGACGCCGGTGGTGTCGCGGAGTCGCTTAACGTCCTTCGCTGATATAGCCATTATCTTCGCGTTCAATTCTCTTTCCTGATTCTTTTCTTGGCGGATCCGGGTTTCGTCTCGACGGCCGGGCTGGCACCTTCCACTTCGGCCACCTCTGCCTTTTCTGCCGCCTTTTCCGCGGCCTTCTTATCCTGCTCGATCTTATCTCTTTCTGCCTGCTCTGACGCTTTCTTGATCTCGCGCTGCTTGTTGCCTTCCTGAATAGATCGGCTTATCACCGAGGCGACGAGCTCGATCGACTTGATCGCGTCGTCGTTCGACGGGACCGGGAAGTCTACGAGGTCGGGATCGCAATTGGTGTCAACCATGGCGATGATCGGTATCCCGAGCTTGATGGCTTCCTTGACGGCGATGTGCTCCCGGTTGATGTCGACCACGAACATCGCTCCCGGCAATCGAGCCATATTGGCAATACCGCTTAGCACCTTCTCAAGCTTCTGACGCTCGCGCGACTTCATGAGCCGCTCTTTCTTCTTGAGCTGGTCCATGGTCCCATCCTCTTCCATCTTGGAGAGGTCTTCCATGCGGCGGATGCTCTTGCGGATGGTCTGGAAGTTGGTCAGCGTTCCGCCGAACCAGCGCTCCACCACATACGGCATATCGCACTCCTGGGCACACTTTCGCAGGATGTCGCGTCCCTGTTTCTTGGTTCCGACAAACAGGATGGTCTTTCCTTGTCCGGCGAAGCGCGCTGCGGCAGCGGCTGCCTCATCGAGCAGCTTCTGGGTCTGCGTGAGGTCGATGATGTGGATTCCGTTGCGCTCCATGAACACATAGGAGCGCATCTTCGGATTCCAGCGACTGGTGAGATGGCCGAAGTGGGTTCCGGCCTTTAGTAGCTCCTCGATCGAGGCGCGATTCTGCGTCGTTTGCGTTTCCATCTTCCTCCCTGGGTTGTTTCCTCTACGACCTTTTGTCTACGCCGAAAGCCGATGACTCGGCCACCCGTTGGCGTATCAAGCCGTATGTGTGATTAAAGCCCGACACCTGCGTCGGGCCGCTGACAGCCCTGGCCTACCGCTTCGAGACCTGGAAGCGTTTGCGGGCTTTGGGCTGACCGTATTTCTTTCGTTCGACCATGCGCGGATCGCG
>JBFIPX010000180.1:0-6917 GCA_041609895.1 Rhodothermales bacterium | reverse complement strand
AGCAGGCCAATTCCTGCCCGGCCGGCCAACAATGCCGTTGGCTCAGAGGATTTCATAGCTGCTTGCGAGATATGATTGCCCTGATAATACGAATGTCGCAGGCCAGGATTTGCGTGCGTACCTGGCGGGCCAAATGTTTTCTAGTGCAGCACGGTTGAGGAGGGACGAATATCGCGTGTCCCAACCGTCATCCCGCACGAGTGCCAATCATCATCTTTGCCTCGAATAACGTTTCTGCTATCTTCTGTTGTCAATGTCAAAAGGAGGTTTGTCAAATGTCTTTCCGGCTGTGTTCATCAATCCTGTCCGTATTCCTTCTTCTTGTCCATAGCGCTGCACTCGCTCAGGACATGTCCGATGTCCAGATCGAAACAATCTCGGTAGCCGACGGCATCTACATGCTCACCGGCCAAGGCGGCAACATCGGTCTATCTGTCGGGGAGGACGGAGCCTTCCTGATCGACGACCAGATGGCACCGCTCTCCGACAAGATCATGGCTGCCATTCGCGAGCTGACCGACAAGCCCGTTGAGTTTGTCGTCAACACACATTTCCATGGTGATCACGTCGGTGGAAACGAGGCCTTCGGAAAGTCAGGCAGCGTCATCATTGCGCATGAAAACACTCGCAAGCGATTGACCACGAAGCAGATCATCGCCGCCTTCGGGATGGAAATGCCGCCGCAGCCGGCTGACGCTTTGCCGGTCATCACCTTCCCCAAGAAGGTCACGCTGCACTACAACGGCGATGAGATCTCCGTCATCCACGCAAAACACGCACATACGGATGGCGACGCCTTCATTCACTTCAAGAATGCAAACGTCATCCACGGCGGGGACATCGTGTTCAACGGGATGTACCCGTTCGTCGACGCGCCCAACGGGGGGAATATCCATGGCGTGATTCATGCCGTCAATACCATTCTGAATCACTGCGATGACGACACGAAGATCATACCGGGGCACGGCGGCCTGGCGTCGCGAGCGGATCTTATTGCCTATCGCGAGATGCTGATGGTGGTGTACGCGCGCATCCGGGCGATGCTAGAGCAGGGGATGGCCGTGGAGCAGATTGTAGCCGCCGCGCCGACGGCCGAATACGACCAGAAGTATGGGCAAGGCTTCTTTCAGCCGGACCAATGGGTAGGGCTCGTGGCGACTGGAATGGCGAGTCAAATGTCGGACCACGGAATGGAGTAAGCGCCGGGACGTACCCGGTGACGCGCCATATGTTGTCGTTAGCAATTCAAACCTTGCGTCGCCTCCGTGGAACTGAGCGTCCGGTTCATTCTGGTGCAGGCCAACTATCGCAAATCAGTCGCGTCGTAGAACGAGGTGACGGCGATGATCTCGCCGTTGTCGACTTCGACCCAGTCACAGCAGGGTACCGTACCGTAGGGCGTGGTCATTTCGAACCATATCGCCGCGTCGGTCTTGTTGCCCACCGTCTTCAGGATCTTGAGAGATGCCACGTTACTGGCCGCCAGCGGCTTGACCCACTCGAGATATTTCTCCCGACCCGTGACCACTCCGAACGGGCTCGAGTGCCTGAAGCCGGTCGAGAGAGGAATGTGGTCAGGAGCTCCATCAATCCAGCCTTGGATCCATGCGCGGGCGAGTCGCTCGGCTTCGCGTACGGTTGACATGATGAATCGTGCGTCGGGTTAGCATTCTCTTGCAGGCACTTTCCCACGTACTATACGGTAAAGCACGTGGCGGCGAAACGGATGTCCCCCGGGCAGGTCGGGGTGGTCGAAATCGTCTTCGGCATTGTGAGTCATCCCAATCTTCTCCATAACTCTCCTCGAAGGCCAATTATTCCAAACGGCCAGCGAAACGACCTCGTCAAGTTGCAATGAGTCAAACGCGAAACGGAGAGTGGCCCGAGCTGCTTCGGTCGCGAAGCCGTTGTTCCAGTGCTCGGCCGCGATGCGCCAACCGATGTCTACGGAGGGCGTGAAGTGCGCCTCAAAGCGGGTGACCGAAAGTCCCACGAAGCCTATAAAGCCGGCAACACCAACAACTTCCACCGCCCAGAAGCCGAAGCCGTTGGATTCAAACTCTGCTTCGATTCGGTCGATTAAAGCATCGCTTTCCTCTCGTGTGAGGGTGGCAGGGAAATACTTCATGACACGCGGGTCCGCGTTCATTTTTCCGAATGGTTCTCGGTCTTCCGGTCGCCAACGGCGAAGGACGAGTCGGTCTGTTACTATGGACGGCTGTTGCGTAATGAAAACTGCCGCTCATCTGGATCCGTGCAAAAACAGCCGCGCCGAGGCGTCGCAGTCAGCGCTGCCAAATCCCATGATGGATGCCACCCTGAATGTAGATCGCAAAAGTGCCGTGACCCGGGAGCTCCATTGGCGGGTGCGCAATCTCCGCGCCGCTTTCCTCTGCGGCTTTGGCAGCCGCTTCGGCATCGTCGACGAGCAGGTATGGGCGAACGACTGACTCTTCAGCGTCATGCATGGGTGCTCGTACGCCAATCTTGCCCCCATCAGGCAGCGAGGCCGTGCGGGCGTTCCCCAGTCCGGGCTCCGGTTCACTGAACGTTACGCCATGAACTTGCGCATAGGTTGCGCATACGCCGTCTACATCAGGGGTCACGATTTCGAGATATTGGACTTGCATGCTGGCTACCTCCGTGCACCTGCCCCGTCAAGACGGCGCAAATATTTAAGGGGACCTTCGTCGAGAAGAGAGGGGCGCATCAAGCCGTGCATCTCCCACTATTCTTGCTGAGGAAAATAACTCAATCCGCTTTGATACATCCAGCGCTCGCTTTCGACAAGCATCACGGCAGTAGTCAGTGCGGTCAGTAGACACGGCGCTTACCGTCGAATCGGCGTGCCAAAGGCTGTCAACTTACCGTATCGACGACTCGGTGTGGGACGTCGGAGGCGTTACTCGGTACCGTGTCTGGATGCCTCACCGGATCCATCCCGTGCCGCCTTGCTGAATAGCGAGGCTGACATGAGCCACATCGCTACGAAGAATACGGTCAGCACAAAGGAGATGTATCCGGAGAACATGGCGATCACGGCAACCAATGTCTGAGCTGCCGCCGTAGCATACATGGCACGAGCCATCCCGAGCGGTTCGTAGCGGGCGAGGATAACCCCAATGATTCCTATCGCAATAACGCCCCAATACATCAGGTTGAGAGGATTCTCTTCGTTCCCGATGATGCCAACGGCAAGGTTGATCCATGTCAGGAGGAAAGCTGCCGCGAGTGCGACGCCGACTCCAATCCGGTAGGCGACATTGTTCGTAGTCCGGGCGGAAAGCTCGTAAGCAAAACCGATTCCGAGCAGTAGCGCGCCGGCGACAACGAAGTCCAAGATGCCCCAGGCGACCTCGTCGGTGAACTGCATTGCAATAAGTGGTAGCGACAGGATCGCTAGCACCGCCACTCCCCAGACTATCATCCTTCGGCTTCCGCCCCGGGTATCTCGTGCTGTCAGGTCTTCTGCCATTTCGTGGCCTCCGATACCTTTCGATTCTCGCTTACATTCCATTATCGACCTGAAACTTAATGTACTTTAAAACACAAAGTATTGCAATATAAATCGTCTCGATTGATTGCTCGCGCCCAGCCTCACTCTATCGACTATCTGACGGACGAATCGCGGCCCACTTGTTCGGTATGTACCAGTGTCCACCATGCATATCCACCCTTCCACCCATCTCTTCTCGCACTACGCGTTCAACGATGGACACACCCATCTGCGCCATGTTGTCGAAGGTGTCGATGTCCGAGGCAAAGCCGCCACGCGTCCGGTGGATATGGAAGCGATCGGCAAAGGTCCTGCCAAACGCTTGCTCCAGCTCTTCCTTGCCGAGCATGAAACCGAGCAGCCCGCCCCATGTCGCCGTGGGGTTGTCGGAATCCCATCCAGCAAGCGCTCCAATCTTGATCGTCTCTTTGATATCTCCCTCCCCGTAGAAGAGGCTCACGAGGCTCGCACCAAAGTTTATCCCCGAGGCGAAGCACCCATGGCACACCGGATCTCTGGACGGCAAATCGTAGCCATCCTCTTGCCGAACCTCGTATTTCTCGTGCAGCGAGTCACGGGCGGCCTCCCACGGAATACCCTCCGAATGTAGAGCGCGAATGAGATCGTACATGCCTGCGGCGTAGCTCCCATTCGGCAAGCGTCTTCGGCCGTGCTCGGCCATCCATAGAAGTTGATCTTGCCGTCTCCACTCCGGCCGGACAACGGATGCAAGCGCGTGCATGATCACGTAGAACTCAGCAATCCAGACCGCCTCTTCACAAGCTGTCGTACGGATCGGTAGGTAGGCCAGGTCAAGCGCTACGTCGGGCCGTCCGGGCGCAAACAGACCAAAGATCTCGGTCGTGAGCTGCGCGTCGATCATCTCGCAGTCCGGGTTAACCCCGGAACCGCTCGTCTCGGGCGGCAAGAGTCCCTCCTTCATGAGATCGTGTGCCGTCTGGTTGGAAACCCAGAGGTAATTCTCCGGAGCACCGTGCTCATCGACAAAGGGCGTGTTGTCGTCGGAATAGATGTGCGCAAGCCAACCGTCGCGGATCTGTTCGGCTGTGAGGCGTGCAGCCTCGCTATGGTAGGTGATGTACTGGTAGAGGTACTCGATGTCCGTGTCATCGTCCGCTCCCCAAACCCCTCCCTCGGCGACGAAGTAGAAGTCAATGGTTTCTGACAGCGCGTCGAGATGGGCGGCTCCCCAGATATTGGGCTCGTCGGGCCCTCCCCAATTCTCACGAGTATAGAATCCGGCCCCTCGGCCGTCCTTTCCGGCGCCCCCGATTTTGTCCATCTCGGTAATGAGTCCGGTCCAGTTTGCGAGGCTCTGCCCCAACCAGAAGCCGTGAAATCGATCGGCGTATTCGGTAAGCGAGATCACGAACTGCTGTGGGTTGTCGGCGTCGCCGGCGGCGACCAACGGATCGAAGCGATCTGCATCGGAACTCGCCGGCAATGGCGTCCCTTCGCCACATCCTGAAATGACGAGAAGTCCTGCAGCGATCAAAGCGGCGGTAAGCAGCGGGTAAGCCTTGCGGGCTATCATTTTGGACAAATGCTTGAAAATCGTGCGACTGGATCAGGCGCGACGCACCCAGGACTGATACTCACCTGACAGCAGTCGCGATTGCGACGCGCACCTCCAGCGCCAGACGATTATCTGTCACGAAGTCGGCCCATCTGTTTACGACTTCCTTTTCGAGTGTCCTGCGGCGTTGGTCATCCAGTTGTACCACCCCTGCCGCGAGCGGCGTACTCAGCAGGTACTGCCAAAGAAATTCGTCTGGTGCCGGCAGGCGCAGTTGTTTGATATCTGACCTCACGGAAACGTCGTTGAAATCCGCATCGCTGATTAGAGCTTTGATCTCGGCCTCATTGTGCAGCGAGAAGACCTTTTCTACAAACATCGCCGCGTCGGGATTGACATGCCTCGTGAGGGCCTCCGCCAAGACGCGGAATAGCTTCGGAGTGGGTCCGGGCACGTTAAGAACCAGCCTGCCCCCGGGTACAAGGACCCGCCCCATCTCGCGCAAGGCCGCACGCTTGTCCGCCATGAACTGGAGACCCATTTGACACAGCACAGCATCGAAGGTGGCGTCAGGCAGGGGCATGCTCTCGGCACTCGCTTCATGCCATTCGATAGGTCGCTTCGAGATAACTGCCGATCGCGCCACTGCGAGCATACCTGGATTTGCGTCCACTCCGACAACGCTTCCGGAGTCTCCAACGACCTCTGCCGACAGCCTCGCTACTACACCTGTACCACAGGCAACGTCCACAACCCTTTCTCCGGGGCAAAGCGCGGCCACCTCCAGAAGGTCCGCTGCCAGGGGCGCACCAATGGCCGGCACAAAGAAGCGTTCGTAATTCTGCGGTGGCGTCCCGGCGTAGTCTTTGCCAAAAAATTGAGCCATACTAATGCGTGTCTCTTGTCGCGCTTCACTTACACGCGGTCGAGTTTGTCAAGCGCGAATAGGTTTCCCAATAAGTCGCGATGAGGAACGTTCGGTGCGGCTAAGACGCCGCCACCAGCCCGTGCCCGCCTACCGGATCCGTCTCGAACCGCTCTCCGAAACGCGCGATCAGCGGTCGACCCTCCGCGATTGCCTCCCGAACGGACGGAAGCGAAAGTGACGCCTCGTGGGCCTCCTTACTCTCCCACACCTCCGAGATCCACAGGGCATTGTCGTCGTCCGGGTCCCGTGCCACAACATAGCTTAGGCACCCGGGCATTTCCGACACGCCGCGAAGGAGAATCTGGACGAGCTCGTCACGCTTCCTTGGCACGCTGAAAATTCTACCGATAACGCCATACTTCTTCATTTCAACAGCGAACTTGTGGTTGGACAAGTGTGGCAGCGCCATCACGAGAAGTGATAGCCGCTAAGTCGCGGCCGTCAAGAGTAAGATTATAGGTCATTGAAATGATTGGCAAGGTGGTCATAATCGTTGCCGTTGTGGTGCTTACCCTTTGGACGGGCTGGGGAGTGTACGTGATCTACTCCACGGAGCGACCCCCCTATGAAGTAGTCCGAGAACTCTCGTCGCGGGTGGAGATTCGGCAATACAAACAACAGACCTGGATCTCGACTGCGTACAACACCGACAACTCATCATTCCGAGTTCTGGCCTCCTACATTTTTGGACAGAACAAGGAACGAGAGACGGTGTCAATGACAGCTCCCGTGGTTACTGACGAGAAGATGTCGTTCATCCTTCCACAAGACATGAACCCTGAGGATGCACCCACGCCGGATGGTCAGGCCATCGAGTTCACCACGGTGCCTCCACGCAAGCTTGCGACATTGACGTTCTCGTGGTGGACCTCGCAGTCGCGCGTTGAAAAGAAGCGGGCCGAGCTCCTTGAAGTGCTTCTGGAATACGACATAGAAACGAAGGGCGGCGTTTTTCT
>JBFIPX010000179.1:0-6959 GCA_041609895.1 Rhodothermales bacterium | reverse complement strand
GGTAGCCGAAAGTGCCAGTTTGGCCCAGAAAGTTCTTGCTGCCGGTATCGTGCCTTTGCGGGTCAAACGAAGCCGTACGGTTGCTTGCTACAACCCATCCGGTCAGCGCTCTCGCAATCTCTTTGATATCGTTCTCGCTGTAGTTTTGACTGCCGTCTGGAGCGTATTGCCCCATCGTGAAGAGCTCTAGTAGTTCGCGAGCGTAGTTCTCGTTGGCGGCACCGGCCTCATTCAGGTAACCATCGAGATAAAGGAGCATCGAGGCGTTAAGACCAATGTCCCGGATCAGGTCCCGGAAATTGCCGAGCGCATTAAGTCGCAGAAGTTTGTAGTGATCGTAGCACAGATGCCCGATCGAAAGGGAGGTCTTGTTTTGATTTATGCTCCACTGGGTTGGCATATGGTTATGCCAGAAGAGCGTCATCTTCTCGATAAGTCCCTCCGAACGCATGGCGTTCAGCCATCCGATCTGCAGATCGTATATCTCGTTGACGCCGGTCGAGGAGTTGGACGAGTACCAGGAGGGCGGCTCAGGCAACGGCACCCCTAGTGCCGAGTCGACGATTCGGTCCACCGCAGCGCCAACGGAACCGTCGTTGTAGGCGCGATCGACATCTCGCTTGAGGGCACCGAAGTGCGTCCGGGCGACAAGATGCCGTGCTGTCGTTCGGCTCCAGGTGCCGGAATACGGGGCGAGTGACTCGGGACTTGACGATTTGGGCAGATGGTGGGATTCTGTACCCACCGACTGGATAATGTCCATGAACGCTTCGTTCGGGTGACTCTGGTGGCGCTAATCTTGTCGAGCCCTGGAGCGATCCAAACTGCCGCCGCGAAGCGCTTCCCCTTACGGGGGGACACGAAGCCTGAAGAAAGCAGGCGTTGGAAGGAATTTTGTAATTATTGGGCTTCGTGAGAGATCGGCAAAACGAAGCCCTGATTTAAATCGGTGCCGCAATCACATTCATGAGGATGGGCTACGAAACGGAAAGACTTATTACCGGATTTTCCGCCTCCTACGGGATGAGAGTCGCCGGCGTCGTCAGCCGATGGTGTCAGCCCCGTAATAAGGCCTGAGTGGTTCAGGCAGCAGCACCGTCCCGTCCGCCTGTTGGTGGTGCTCAAGAAGCGCCGCAGCTGTTCTTGGTAACGCAAGTGCGCTACCGTTGAGAGTGTGCACGAACTCGGTCTTCTGCGGCCCCTGCGGTCGATACCGGATTCGCATGCGCCTCGACTGAAACGCTTCGAAATTCGATATCGATGACACCTCAAGCCACCTCTCCTGACCTGCACTCCATACCTCCAGGTCGTATTTCTTGGCCTGACTGAAGCCCATGTCGCCGGTGCACATCAGGAGTCTGCGATAGGGTAACCCAAGTCGTTGCAACACCCGCTCTGCGTCGTCGCGCATGATCTCGAGCGTCTCGTAGCTGTCCTCAGGCTTTACGAATTGCACGAGCTCCACCTTGTCAAACTGGTGCAGACGGTTTAGACCACGGACGTGCTTTCCGTAGGACCCTGCCTCTCGCCGAAAACACGCGGAGTACGCGCAATACTTGATTGGCAGGGAGTCGGCATCGAGAATCTCGTCGCGCAGGAAATTTGTCACCGGCACTTCTGCAGTAGGCACGAGATAGAGTCCATCTCGCGGCACCTCATACATGAGGTCCTCCTTGTCGGGGAGCTGACCGGTCCCCGTTGCTGAGTCCTCATTGACAAGAAGGGGTGGCTGGATCTCGGTATATCCACCTTCCTCACTCGCCAGGTCGAGGAACATCGCGATCAAAGCACGCTCGAGCTTCGCGCCCGGGCCTACGTAGAATGGAAAGCCGGCACCGGTGACCTTCGCACCCCGCTCGAAATCTATCAATCCGAGATTCTCACTTATTTCCCAATGCGGGAGCGGCTTGAAGTCAAAGTCGCGCCGTGAACCAAACTCGCCAATCACCTCATTGTCATTCGCGCCCGATCCGTCGGGTACCGTGTCATGAGGGATGTTTGGAATCTCGAGTAGCAGGGCGGTCACAGCAGCCTCGGCTGCACGTGCAGCTTCTTCCCGCTTCCGTATCTCATCTTTCAGACGGGAGGTCTCTACGATTCGATTGTTCGCTTCCTCCTTGCGTCCGGACTTCATCAGCTCGCCGATTTCCCTCGACACGTCGTTCGATCGGGCCTGCGCCTCCTGAAGCTCGCTGAGTTGGGCCCGTCGTGTGCGATCTGCCTCGAGCAGCCTGTCGACCACGTCCGTGTTCTTCAGGCCCTTTCTGGTCATTGCTTTTCGAACCCGATCCGGGTGCTCCCGGACCCACTGCAGATCTAGCATCTAGTCGTAATAAAAAGATTCATTGATGGCTACAACTTACTATGGCGCAGTGTTTTGCGTACTAGTCTGTAGATACCCGGGATTCGATTTTCGTCCTGAGATGTAGTAGCGCGTCGCGAAGCGACCGCGGCTTAAATCCCAATTCGGTTTCAGCCTTGAGAATGATGAAGCCCGTTCTTGGCGGCCGCGGAGCGGTCTGGCTGAACGTCGACGCATCCACTTCATCGATCAAACCCGTGTTGAGCTCGAACACCTCGGCGACCGTTTTGGCGAACTCGTGAATGGACACCAGTTCGCGTCCCGAAATGTGATAGATCCCGGACTTGTTGAAGCGCACGATGCGCTCGACGCCTCGAGCAAGGTCATCCACATATGTCGGAGTTCGAAACTGATCGGTCACTATTGAAATGCGGTTGCCTTTCGAAAGTTGATCGACGATCCACAACGCGATGTTGGAGCGGCTAAGATCCTCCCCGGTACCGAAAACCAAAACGGTTCTTACAATGGACCACCGATCCAGTCCGGCCCCGCGTACAAAGTTCTCGGCGGCGAGTTTGGATTTACCATAGAAATTGACCGGCTCGGGTCGGTCCGACTCGCGATATGGACCTTGCTCGCCGTCGAACACAAAGTCCGTCGACAGTTGTACGAGCCGGCTACCGTGCGCGAGGCAGCAGCGAGCGAGATTCTCCACCGCGTCCACGTTAACATTCCAGCAGCGGTCTCGTTCGGTTTCGCAAGCGTCGACGGCGGTCATCGCTGCGCAGTTGATTACGACACTAGGCGTGAAGTCGGCGAAGACGCGGCGGACATCATCGTAGTCGGCGATGTCCACGCGGACGTAGCCACCCGCTCCACCGTCATAGCGAGGAGCCTCGTCCCGTGCCGTAGCGAGGATGTCGTATTCCGCGAACCCGCTCATCAGTCGAACAAGTGACTGGCCGAGCAGGCCGTTCGCACCCGTTATGAGAACTCTATTGAATAGCAAGATTGCGCAGCACTCGCGGGAATTTCTAGAAGTAGTACCGTAGACCAATTCCTCCGCCGAGCTCGCCCTCGGTCTCCGGAACGAT
Source organism: Rhodothermales bacterium (assembly GCA_041609895.1). Taxonomy (GTDB): domain Bacteria; phylum Bacteroidota; class Rhodothermia; order Rhodothermales; family JABDKH01; genus JAHHLP01. The sequence continues at coordinate 3,563 of JBFIPX010000179.1, read as the reverse complement.
CTTGATCCAGGGAGTCAGTTCGAGATAGACCTCAAAGTGCTCGGTGAAGAAATTCAGGCCAAAGTTGCCGCTGATACCTAACACGAGTTCAACGTCTGAAGCCGGTCTGTCATCTACACCTACGATTGCCCCCGGGCCGAGATAGTAGTTCAAGGGCGAATCAGGAATTGGCTTCTCGTACAGCGCATGCGCGTTCAGGAAAAAGAAGTCCTCGAGATCCCAGGCAGCGAGAAATGAGAATGCTTTGGCAGACTTGAAAAGACCCTGGCCATCGCTCTTGCGATAGATCTTCAGGCTGATGCCCGATGGATCTCCGACCTGCCCGCCGATGCCCACCGGACTTACCGGATCATGCTGCCTGTATTCATCGCTGGTCGACCCAGGTCCCACGGCCGCCGACTGCGCGACTGCGTTTTCCCAGACGGGTAGCAGCATTATGGCCGCGCCGATAACGTAGGTCAGGCCTGCGGCCGCCATTTGTCGTTTGAAGTTTGCACTCATTTCTTGATGCGGGAAAAGGACAGTCCTCCTGAAAGGTGCTTGGAATCGGTCATCTCCAGTCTGCCGGCCAGTACCAGGCGCAACTCCCGCCTCCGGGCCGCTTCCTCGTAGGCTGCTTCCTCTTCCGGGGTTTCGGGCCGGATCTGAGGTGCCGAGACTGCCTTCAGTTCGTCGTCGACCGAAACGAATGTGTAATAGGCCCGGTTGCATTTGCGTCGCTCCTCAGTTCTCGGGTTTTCAGCCCATACGTTGATTTCAACCTCCATCGACGTTCGAAATACGCGGTTCACGCGACTCTCGAGCGTGACTACTTCGCCAAGCCTGATGGGCGAATGAAACTCTACGTTGTCTACTGCTGCAGTTACGCAAACCCGGTTCGTGTGCCGCTGAGCAGAGATTGCGGCGCAAATGTCCATCCAGTGCAATAGCTGGCCGCCCATCAGGTTGCCCAGGGTATTCGTGTCGTTTGGCAGCACGATCTCGTTCATGATCGTGCGTGAAGCGGAAACGGTTTTGAGCGTGTCGGTTGCCATCGCGGATATTTCAGTTCCGACGGTTGGGTATGGCGGCCGGGTGGGATTGACAACGCGCCGACCTTGTAGTCAATATACGACGGGGTTCAGCCCGGGCTTCGAAGGAAAATAGAAATGTCCGAACGTCGGTTCGGCGTCAAGTCTTCTGCTTCTTCTTTTTCGCCGCCGGAAACAGAATGTTATTCAGGATGAGTCGATAGCCCGGCGAGTTCTTATGCAGATTCAGATCGGTGGGAGGGTCGCCAACGTAGTGCATGTAGTCCTCCGGATCATGCCCGGCATAATACGTGAAAGTCCCTTCGCCGAAGGTACCATGAAGGTACTTCACCTCGTTCCGTCCGGGAGCCTCCGCCAACACCACAGCGCTTGGTTTGACAAACTCCTTGTTGAACGCAGTTGTCTGACCGACGAATCCCTTCACGGTTGCAACGTGATTCTGTGTCAACATTGAAGGCACGGGGTCCCACTTCGCGCTGAACTCGAAGAGCGTAAAGAAATCGACCGCCGGGTTACGTAGGGGGCCCGGAGGTGGGCCGGAATCGATGTCGGCATGCTCGTACTCGTTCGGATTGAAGATGGGGCGGAAGTTGTAGAACGCGAATGAGTGTCCGAAGTCAAGTGCGGAGAGCGCATCGGTATCGACCGGGTCCCCGTCGTACTCGGATGGTACGATGTCCGTCTGATGTGCGGCGAGGGCAATGTCATAGGTGTCGGTTCCGGAGCACATCGCAAAGAGGAATCCACCTCGACCCACATAGTCCCGGATCGTTTCGGCTACGGCGAGCTTGAGCTTGCTGACTTTACGAAATCCTCTCTTTCTCGCCAGCTCTTCCGCGTCTCGCTGCTGTTCGATGTACCACGGCATTGTTCGGTAGGTGTAGAACTTGCCATATTGACCGGTGAAGTCTTCATGGTGCAGGTGAAGCCAGTCGTAGTCCGACAGTTTGCCGTCCAGAACCGCGTCGTCGTAGATCATGTCGTACGGGACCTCTGCGTATGTCAAGGCCAGCAAGACGGCGTCGTCCCATGGAAGGGTTTGATCCGGCGCGTAAACGGCAATTCTCGGTGGCTTCTCCAGGCGGACGACGGCCGCATTCAGATCAGGGTCCTCGATCTCGGCGATAATTTGCGCCGACTCTGCCGCCGAAACTCGCTGGTAAGTGACCCCACGGATCCGCAGCTCACCTTCCAGATCCGGTGTGGCGGCCGTCAGGAAGGAGCCTCCCCGGTAATTCAACAGCCAGTCGACGTCGGTCGCTCGTTCCAACGCCCAAAACGCTACACCATAAGCCTTGAGGTGATTGGTCTGGGTTTCGTCCATGGGAATGAGGACGTCCTGTGCAAGCGCGCGCTGTGCACACACCATCGCAGTAGCCGCGACAAGCAAGGCAATCGTGGCGCCGGTGTTGGATGGCCAGCGTGCCGAACGGATGTTCCTCGCAAGATTCATCTGGTCTCCAGAGAGATGGTTGTGAGTCGGTCTTAGCGCACGGTCGTTACAAAACGCCATCACCGCGTAGTAAGCGGATGCGAGAGCGCACATCGATTAGTAACAGTGACGCTGGGTAGTCGGTCAAGATCCGGGAATACAATTCCAGCGCACGTTCCGGCTCCCCAAGATCCTCCTCGTAGATTTGGGCAGCTTCGTAGAGGCTCCTGTCCGCCAGAAAGCTGTTCTCATAAACGAGAGGGATCTCTCCAAATGCGGTCGCAGCGGCGGTATACTCCCCGCGTTCACGCAAGATGACGGCTCGCAGGAAATCGGCGTCGTCGATCAACGCGTGACCGCCGTATTGTTCACGAATGCTGCGGAGAACAGAATCGGCTTCCGCCAGTCGTCGCTGTCGAACGAGTAATCGAGCGGCTGCATACTCGCGGAGCGGCGTCGCGAGCGAGTCCGGACCCTTGTTCTCAAACAACAGCACCTTAAGCTCGATAGCGTCATTGGCCACGTCCATGGAGGTGTTCTCTTCCATCGCCTCCAATAGGGTAAGTGCGGCTTCAAACTCACCGCGGTAAAAGTGCACGAGGGCGATCTCAAGGCGTGCTCTCTCAGCCTGCTCTCCAATTCTTAGTTCCTCCTCCAGCCGCCTGAATACCAGGTTGGCATCGTCGAGTCTTCCCTGCGAAATCGCTAGCGTGCCCAGCGCGTAGCGCGCCTCATGCGCGGCCGGATGTCCCGGATACCTCGCAACGATCTGTTCGAATAGCTCCTTCGACTCTTCCAGTTCAAAGAACACGTCGCTCTTGATCTGGGCCATGTCAAGCAACACATACGGGAAGAGGCCGTGCCCGGGATTCATCTCCGTAAATCGTCCGAATGCTTCCAAGGCGGCGTCGTAATGCGGTGTTGGTACCCGTTCACCACCTTCGAAGGCGCGCTCTCCAAGCGACCGAGCCCACCTGAGTTCCATCTGCCCGACGCCACGTGCTGCCTCCGGGGCGATGATGGATGTCGGATAGCGATCCAGTATAATCCGGTATGCTCGCTGAGCGGCCTCAAAAGCGGCGGCGCTCGACGCGCGGGCC
>JBFIPX010000178.1:0-6968 GCA_041609895.1 Rhodothermales bacterium | reverse complement strand
GGCAGCCAGACGTCAATGTTGCGACTGTCGACGTGTTGCGATACAAAGTCTGCATGTTGAACGACGACTCCGGTAATTACCGAAGCTTGCGGTGTCGATGAATCCGTCTGACACGCTGAACACGCGACAAGGACCGTGAGGACGACTGCTATTGCGCTGGATCTCACTAAAGACATAGTTGGGAAGGTACAACCTAAGCGCCTCCGACGCGGACAGTCGTGCTTGGGACGCAGACCACGCCACCGAAGACGAAACAACAGCGTCAGTATACTTGATCCGTCCATTGCTTCATCCAAAATGGCGCTACGCGTGATGCGCATAGCCCTGACGGCCACGGATACTGCGGTAAGGATCCCAAAAGTTGGTCTACGCGACAGCCTCTGGTCTCGGCACTTCAGACAGACTTCGGCGTTCTTGACCGACGCGAGATTATTCGTCTCGCGGACCGAGAATTGCTAAAGGCTTTACATCGTGAGTCCCGAACGACGTTACTCAGAAAGCGAGATTAAGGAGATTTTTGGCCGGGCATCGGCGCATCAGCGTGAAACGCAGCAGATGTCGTCGAGTCACGGTCTCACGCTGTCCGAACTGCAGCAGATCGGGCGGGAGGTCGGCATCTCCCCCAGGTCCGTCGCCGAGGCCGCTAAGTCGTTAGAGCGCGGCATCGAAGCCGCGGAGCCGAAGACCTACCTCGGGCAGCCTGTGACGGTTGCGCGGTCCGTTGGTCTCCCCCGCACACTTTCCGACGCCGAATGGGAAGAGCTCGTCGTCGACTTACGGCACACCTTCAGCGCGTCCGGTGAAGTCCGAAATGAGGGCTCGTTGCGCCAGTGGCGGAACGGCAATCTCCACGGACTCATCGAGCCTGCCGAGTCAGGAAGCCGACTTCGGTTGCAGTCTTTCCACGAAATGGCGAGGAATCAGCTAATCGGTGGACTCGTATTCTTCGTCATGAATCTCGCGTTCCTCGCCTTAAGCGCCGCTGCGGGCAAGTTTGGGATGAACGGGGAGACTTTCATGCTCTCGATGTTTGCCGCAGCTGGACTGGGCGTCTTTGGACATGGCGCATACCGGCTGCGTAGTTGGATCACGCGGCGCGGAAACCAAATGGAGGGGGTAGCCGAACGGCTCCTGAACAGGTTTGAGGCGTCGCCAACCACGCAGACGGACCAGGCCATGCAGGGAACCGAGTCGGGCGTCGACGCCGAAAGGCGGCATTCCATTCTTGACAGCTCCGATGGCCAACAAGTAGAGCTCAGCGAGCGTTTGCGGCCCCGGGAAAGAAGTTAGGTCGCCGCATTCAGACGCAAGCCGCCGCCTCAAGGGCCGAATCCAGGAAGCGGCAACAGCCTCCTCACGTTGTTTTGGTATTTGGCGTAAGCCGGCTTATCAGCCAATAGTTTCTTCTCGATCATGGGAATCGAGATGCCGGCAAAAAGCAGAACCATTCCCACTGCTCCTGCCCACGACCACGGCAACACACCCTCCACGGACGCTATCCCGAACAAGAACAGGCTGACCCAAAAACCGATTTCACCGAGGTAGTTGGGGTGACGACACCAACGCCAGACGCCGGTCATCAAAACCTCGCTGCGGGATTCGCGCACGGCACGAAAGCGGTGCAGCTCGAGATCCGCGCGGTACTCGAGCCACACGGAACCGGCGCCGACCAAGAGTGCAACAGCATCCAGCCAGTTAATGCCAACTGTCCCTCCAGCCAACGCTGGATACAGCGGCACGCACGCAGCGAACACGAGGAGAGTCGGAAAAAGGTGTACGCCCAGGAACGACACGGGCCACCACATCACCCCGGTCTTTTCGCGAAGCTGCACGTATCGCCAATCTTCGTGCCCCATTCCGATCCAACCAAACAGCCAGTTGCAGGTCAGCCGCACCGACCACACAACGACAAGCGCCATCACCGACATCTGCCGCATCGCCACCGCCCCATCGGCAACCATGATGAACCATGCGGCAATGAGCGGCGGCGCAACACTCCAGTAAGGGTCGTAGAACGACGAGTTTCGAAAAGCGACGCTGAAGAAGAAAATCACTATCGTCCCGACAACATCGGCCACAAACACCTCGACCAACGGATGGCGATCCATCAGAGATACGCAGACTCCCGCAGCAGCCACCGCCACAACGTACCCCACAAGGATTATCATGCGGTCGCGTGCGACACGTCCGGACGTCTCGCTCATTTCATCTCCCACGTCTGCGCCCGCGAATCGATCTCACTCCACAGGTCGCCCGAACGGGTCCAGAGCCGCTCACCCTCACCGGCATCGTACACCTTTTCATCCATCCGTTTCTCGCTGAACATGTGCAGATAGCGCAGCGGGATGCCAGCGAAATCGTCAGAGGCTGCCATGTAGATTGGTGCCTGTGCCGCCTTGGCCGGTGATGGGAAGGCCATCGTGAAGATCGCTCTCAACACCGACCGCAGCGGCTGAGGCGCCTCCTTGATGATGTTGCTGTTTACAGGTCCCGGGCATATCACGTGGACATCGATTTCGAGACCCGCACCCCGGAGTCGCCGCGACAATTCGACCGCAAACGTGTTGAGGACCAGCTTGAAATAGCTGTAGTTGTTGATTGCCTTTCGAACGCCGTACTCCAGGTACGTCCCGAACTCGTCATAGTCGATAGCGGACGCGCCCTGATGCGAATCGGAGGAAATGAAGATTATTCGCGGACGCGCACCGCAACGAATCGCGCCTCTCACTAGCAAAAGGTTCACGAGAATGAAGTTCGCCAGGTAGTTCACCATGAACATCTCGTCCTGCCCGTTACTGAGTTGTCTGCTCTTCGGCAACGTCGTCGCCGCGTTCAGAATGACCACGTCCAACCCGATATCATCCTCGGCAATCCCATCGACGAATGCGTGAATGCTGTCGACGGCACTCAGATCGAGACGGCGCATGCTCACGCCCTCGCTCCTGCTTTCTGCACGAGCTCGGTCACCCGCATCCGGAATCTGGCTACGGCATCCCATGACGACCCTACCCCCACGCCGCGCCGCCTGGGTTGTCATGGCATAGCCCAGCCCTGAGTTCGCGCCCGTAATCAGGATCGTCTTGTCATCGAAACGATCCGCATCGGTAAGTCGAGCGGCAAGTGGCGCCCTCCGGAAGCGATCTGCAAGACCTGCCAGCGTTGCGATGACGGGATGATTGAAGCGGCCGTGAGACATGGACAGTTGTAGTTCTTATGACGGGAAATGAAATGGCTCCCGCCACCACCAAAACTACCACCGTTGAGGCGATTGTTCTTTTGGTGCCCGCCAATATTTCAAATCCTGTTTACACAACCCTGATCTGTATCCTACTTCGTCGACGATTCACCCACTGTCGATGGCATCGGTTTTGCGCCGGAAGGGGCTGTATTTGAGGCGACGGGATCGGCATCGTAAACTTGCCGTCACGCATTCCCCAAGGTCAATTCAGGCAACGCGTTCTGCGGACGCACTATCTATAGAACTCCAACGGGTACGTGACGTCACCGACCCAACATACAATTGACACACTCATCGTCGGCGCCGGAGCGGCGGGCCTTGCCGTGGGTGCCTGTTTGAAACGAGAGGGCATCCCTTTTGAAATTCTCGAGACTGCTGAAAACGTAGGGTCTTCATGGCGAAATCATTACGACCGCCTTCACCTGCATACCGACAAAAAACACTCCGAGCTTCCGCATCTTCCTTACCCTAAGGACTTTCCCCGCTATCCGTCGCGCGATCAGCTCGTGCATCATCTTGAGAGATACGCCGAGCATTTCAGCCTCGGTCCAAGATTTGGCACGCAGGTAACGTCATCTGTCTCCCGCAACGGCGCATGGGAAACAGAGACATCCAAGGGGACCTACCGCAGTAGGAATCTTGTCTATTGTACGGGCTATGCCCGAGAGCCCGTACAGCCCTCCTGGCCGGGCATGAAGGCTTTTCCTGGAGAGATTGTGCACTCTTCGAGGTACAGGAACGGAAGTCGATTTGCCAGACGCCGCGTTCTTGTCGTCGGGTTTGGCAACTCTGGCGGCGAAATTGCGATTGATCTATGCGAGCATGATGCCGACACGTCGATAGCAGTTCGAAGCCCGGTCAACGTCATTCCGCGTGAGCTTCTCGGCATACCGATTCTCGCACTGTCGGCGCTAGCGACCAAGATGCCGGCAACGATCTCCGACCGCCTCAACGGGGTCTTTCTGAATCGTCTGTACGGTGACCTAGAGGAGCTGGGCTTTCGAAAGCTGCCGTACGGTCCACTTCAGCAAGTGCAACGCCATCGACGAATCCCCCTGATCGACATCGGAACCATCGACCTAATTCGACAGAGACGCATTTCGATCAAGCCTGGTATAGAGCGATTTGACGGGGGCGCCGTTGTTTTTGACGACGGATCTGAGGAATCATTTGATGCCATCGTGCTCGCCACCGGTTACCGTCCGCACCTGGGTGAATTCCTGCCAGAGGTCAACGGTGTCTTGATCGACCGGGACCGACCGGAACAAAGTGGTGTTGAGACAGCGCCCGGTTTGTTCTTCTGCGGTCTCTATGTGTCGCCCGGGGGCATGCTCCAGCAGATTAGTAAGGAGTCGCGGCAAATTGCGAACGCGATAACGAAGAAGCTGCGGGCATGACGAGTCAATAAATGTGAGCCGTTGAATCCTCTCGACAAGCTACTCCCCGAAGTCCTCGCGTGCCGCATCTGTGAGGAGCATCTCCCGCACGGCCCTCGACCCGTTCTTCAGGTTGACGCCGGCGCGACAATCCTCATTGCCGGACAGGCCCCCGGACGCCGCGTCCATGAGTCGGGTATTCCTTTTGACGACCCCAGTGGCGACCGACTGAGGGACTGGATGGGCATCGACCGCGATACTTTCTACAGCCCGCGCGTCGCAATCCTTCCGATGGGCTTTTGCTACCCCGGGTCGGGCAAGAGTGGCGACCTGCCACCGCGGCCCGAATGTGCCTCAGCATGGCGCGAACAACTACTGGCGGCGCTTCCGAACATCCATCTAACACTGGTACTCGGCAAGTACGGGCAGGCGTACCATCTCGATGGCGCTCGCTCGTCGGTGACGGAGATCGTGTCGGCGTGGCAATCCTACTGGCCCGATCGCCTTCCTCTGCCTCACCCCAGCCCGCGAAACCGGATCTGGGTCAGGCGAAACCCCTGGTTTGAGACCGACCTGATCCCGGCGCTACAGTCTCGCATTCGAGAAATACTATGAGAAATACAGACGTGTCGAGAGTTAGTTCTTCGCCGGTTATTGCTTTGGCAGTCGTCGCGCTCATACTCGGGGCCTGCGGCACGAGAACGGCGAACGACCAAGCGGAGGCTGCGTCCGTCGTCGCATCCGATAGTATTGTCGCTGTGATTGAGGACCTCGTTGAGGACTACTACGAGACCATGACCCGCCGGGATTGGCCACAGTACGAAAAACACTTCTGGCCCGGCGCAACACTCACCACGGCGTGGCAACCACCCGGCGAATCCTCATCCCAAGTGATCCCGACAACGATCGAGGCATTCATAGATCAAACGCACGTCGGCCCCGACAGTGCGCCGATCTTCGAGGAGCATCTGCTGGAACAAGAGGCGACCGTTAGAGGATCTATCGCGGTCGTCTTCGCGAAATATGAGGCGCGTTTCGGTAGCGAAGACTCGGTGATGTCGTGGCGCGGAACCGACGCGTTCACATGGCTTAATCATCAAGACGAATGGAGAATCGCCGCACTGGTCTATTCCAACGAGGAGTGACTTGGACCCGGTAAATCACATTTATAAAAGATCACAATAGCATGTGTAACAATGTCTTAATTACTATCAATCTGCACATCACGGTCGGCCTGGCGGGTATGCTGCTGTACGCGGCCATAAGCCCGACCAACAGCCTCGCCCAACACGATCCATCCCATAATTCGGCATATGCCGACTTCGCAGATCGCGACGTCAAGGCAATGTCCGCAGAGCAGGTTAAACAGCTTCTTGCCGGCGAGGGAATGGGAATGGCCTTGGCGGCCGAACTCAATGGATACCCCGGCCCGAAGCATGTACTCGAACTCGCCGAGCCGCTCGAGCTGACAGAGGAGCAGCGTGTCGAAACGCAAAGACTCTTCAGCGCGATGAAGGAGGAAGCGACGGTCCTCGGCCAACAGATCGTCGAGGCGGAGAAATTGCTCGACGAAGAGTTCTCTAGCCACCAAATCACGGCCGAGAAGCTGGACTCACTCACAACCAACACTGCTGTGCTACGCGGGCGTCTCCGGGCGGCACATCTTCGCGCGCATCTTGCGCAGACCGAAATTCTAACGCATCCACAACGCCACAAGTACAATACGCTTCGCGGATACGGTGCCCACGGCGCAAAACACCAATAGCTCTACCCCTCCCAAGGCAGCGCGCCAAACAGATCGTGAAATCGTACGACCAGCCTTAAGGAAGTCGTTTTCGGGTCGATATCTCCACTGTTAATTGTACCCGGCGGCGATTCCTCGGTCATCTACCCCCGCGGAGCCCCGGTCCGTCGTCGAGTCACCGCAGTTCCCATACTCGACTGAGTTTCGAACCCTCGCGCCGCCGCGTCGACCAATCAATCCACCATGGGAGGGTCTCATGATTCTATCTCAACGACGCTTTTTCACCTACCCCATCGCTCTCGCACTCGTTGCGCTAATCTGGGCCGGCTGCTCCGATTCGCTAACTGAGGCCGAGTTCGAAGAATCGACACTGGACGATGCGCTCGTGCAGCAGCTGTCGAGTCAGGTCCTGGTGAAAACGGGCAATGGCGCACCCAGCGGTCCACATTATAATCTTAATCTGATCGGCGTCTCGAAAGACAAGACCGCGGCGATGGACGACAACAATGGTCATCGCATCTTCGTCAAGCTGGAAGGCAATACCAAGATCCTGTTGTCTGAGGGTGACACGTTCGATGTACTGGACGCGAACGGCACCGACGGCAATGGC
>JBFIPX010000177.1:0-7001 GCA_041609895.1 Rhodothermales bacterium | reverse complement strand
TCCTCAGAAAGATCGATCACCTTGGCGTAGCATCCGCCTTCGATATTGAATATCCCGTCGTCGCTCCAGCAGTGTTCGTCGTCACCGATAAGCTTGCGATTCGGGTCCGCTGAAAGAGTTGTCTTTCCCGTTCCGGACAATCCGAAGAAGAGTGAGACGTCTTCTTCCAACCCTTCGTTTGCGGAGCAATGCATCGACAACACGTTGCGCTTCGGCATGATGTAGTTCATCACGGTGAAGATGCCCTTCTTCATCTCGCCGGCATATTGGGTTCCGAGGATCACGAATTCACGATGCGACAGACTCAGGTCTACGCTGGTGTCGGAAGTCATGTGAAACGTGTACCGGTTAGCGGGAAACTGCCCGGCATTGAAGACTACGTAGTCCGGGTCTCCGAAGTCGTCAAGCTCTTCCGCCGTAGGGCGGATCAACATATTGTGCATAAAAAGCGCGTGATAGGGTCGTGAACAGATGATCCGGACCTTCACGCGGTACTTGGGATCCCAACCAGCAAATCCATCGACGACGTAGATTCGCGGACAGATGTTGAGGTAGTCGATCGCCCGCTCCCGGTTCACCATGAATGTGTGCTCATCCAGACGGATATTGACATTCCCCCACCAAATGTCTTCACTGCTGTCCTCTTCGTCCACGATGCGCTTATCGGACGGGCTACGGCCGGTCTTCCTGCCGGAGTAGGTTATCAGCGCACCGTTGTCGGCAATGGCAGCGCCGTTATCCATCAGAATGGCCTCCTCATAGAGCTGGGAGGGAGCTGCATTTCTGATGATGTCGTCTACGTTGATCTCGTACTGCTTAAGGTCGAATGTCTTCGCCATTCCGCTATTTGATTTAGGACTTGGTTATTGACGCAGGAGGAACGTTCGTCTATTCGAGCGGCTTATCTTCATTCCTGGTCCTCACTGCCAATGTTGATAATCGCACAGGCCGTGAATCGCAAATGGATTCGAAAATTGCGGAGCAGAAATCTGTTCTCCGGAATCCAACGCGAGTCGCTTCTGATTATCAGAAACCGGTCCGAGTAATCACAGTTCGGCACTTGCAAAAATAGCCCACGTGGCCCATCGAATGTCTCAGAAACGAGGAAATAAGGGTGAAAAGGTGGGGTTGATTGTGGGTCGAAAACCCGTGATTGAGGCTCTCACCAGGCGCGGCGCTTCCGTGGAGAAAATCCTGGTTCAAAAAGGGACCGGCGGCGCGATCATGAGTGAAATTCGATCACTTGCTGGACGCTACGGAATCCCGGTCCAGTATGTACCGCGAGCGCGTCTCGACCAAATCGCCCGTGGCATGAATCACCAGGGTGTCGCCGCCACCGCGTCCCCGGTCGAGTATCACGGATTGGAAAACCTGGTTTCTTCCCTAGGCGCCACGATCGACGACGTTCGTGCCACACGGCCCATTTTGATCGTGCTGGATCGGATCCAGGATCCGCACAACTTCGGAGCGATCCTCAGGTCGGCGGCTGGTGCCGGCGTAAGCGGCATCGTCGTGTCCTCGTCGAATAGCGCGCCAATCAGCGCTGCCACTATCAAGGCAAGTGCGGGGAGTGCGGGAGCAGTACCCATTGCCAGGGTGTCGAACATTGGCGATGCACTGACACAACTGAAGGAATTTGGGTTCTGGGTAATCGGGCTGGACGGCCGGAGCGACCAAACGATCTGGACAACCGACTGGCGCAGGCCAGTTGCCATCGTAATAGGGAGCGAGGGCTACGGAATGGCGCCTAATGTAAGCTCGTCGTGTGACGAGCGAGCGGCGATTCCGCTATCTGGAGGTATTGAGTCTCTGAATGCGTCCGTCGCGGCAGCAATCACCATGTTCGAGGCCGCGCGCGCGCGGGAGTAGGCTGCTGAAAAGCTGAAAGGCGACTCCGCTCTCGCAGAATCGCCTTTCGGTCAGGGAGTTACCGGTGCGGCTACTTACGGCCGTTCAGCTTGTACACGATCTTGCGGATTGTATCGAACTGGAGGTATGGATACTCCTCGCGGAGGGTCTCGATCGCGTCGTAGGCAGGAACATCGGCATCTCTCATCTCCCGAAACTTCTGCCGGATCTGGTAGTCGCGTACCCCTTTTTCGCTAAGCAGGTGATGTGCCTCGAGCGTCCGGTACACATCCTCCGATACCAGTCCATCGAGCGGATTTTGCGGTTCTTGAGTCGATGAAAACTGCATGGTTCGCCGTTGTTGGTTGGTGTGTGCCGGACGGACATCAGCCAAGCGTCAACCATCCGATCTTTCTGACTTAACGCTAGCGAATCCGCATTTGCCATGCATCTGATATTACCTGAATGGTTTGGAGATTAACGCGATCAGTAGCATTTGCAACGCGAGTAGTGACAAATGCAGGCTATCGACTGTTCTTATGCCTTGCGTGCGCCTAAATCGAGGACGGATGTCCTGCTTTGAGATTGAAGTCGGGAGCGCTCGGAGATTGCTGCCGGCGTCGGCTAGCCAGATCAGTGGTCGTCAGGCCGGCTCGCTTCGGACAGCCTCCTCCGCTCGCCGTTCGATGTCCCGGATTTCCCGAATCGAGGACTTCTGTGCGGCGATGAAGTACGTGCCGAGAATCGCGTAGAGAATGAGCTGTGCCGCATGCGTAAGCACGGCGTACGTCGCAGCAGGCGACTGGCTGACGCCAAACAGGTGAACAAGCGACTGTATCGCGATGTAGTGGTACGAACCTGTACCCCCGGGCGCCGGAATAGCCACTCCGATTGCGCCGAGGGTCATCAAATAGAATGAATCCAGCAAACTGATCTGGAATGGGCCTGTCATTCCGAGAATCAGAAACGGGAGGTGCGTCATCACAACGTAGCACGCCCACATCAGGATCGTACTTACGAGAATCGCACCTTTGCTCCTGGTCCGATTCAACGTGGCAAGTCCGTCGACGAAGGAAGAAATGAGCGCTCGAACGCGGCCTTGGCCGTCCGATGACCGCGTTGATTTCTTCCATATCGCAATGGCGGCCGCAACGGCAGCAACGCCGGAGGTAACCACAATGGCTACAACATATCCAGGGATCTTCGCCCACTGCGCGAAGATAGGATCGAGGAACAGCTCCTGAATCACGTCGGAGCGGTCAAGCAGCATTACAAAGGTCAACCCGACGCACGCAATCAGGACCAGCACGTCTAGAATCCTCTCCAGAACAACCGTCCCGATGACGCCGCTGACGTTCAGCTTTTCGCTTCGCGCTAGCAAACCGGACCGGACCAATTCGCCGACGCGAGGTGCGGCATAGTTGGCAAAATAGCCGATGATGAGGGCCGTGAATGCGTTGTACAGGCTTACAGGTGCGTGACCCCGATTTTCACCCGGCAGCTCCTGAAGCAGGATTTGCCATCTCCACGATCGGAGGAGGTGGGCGGTGATCGTCAACACTGCCAAAGGAATCAACCAGACATAGTTGGCAGTCTTGAGAGCCTCGACAACCTCACCAAAGTCGACGCCCCGAAGAGCGAGATACAGCAAACCGCCGGCGAGTAAGAAGCTCGCGATCTGTCCCAGAAGGGATTTGACTCGTTTCGACACCGCGTGGGAAGGATTGGTGGACTGCCAGGATTGCTGGAGTCGAGCGGCTCAAATTAGGAACGCAGATCTACAATTTCGCTTGACCCCGGTGGATCAAATGTAAACGCATTCGGATCGACTTCTGGATTGAGATCCAAATTGCGTAGGTTAATTGTGATCAACGTTTGGTTAGCATCAACGACTTCAAGGCGTGTGATCGCGTAGGTGGCTCGATCGACGACCATCGTCACCTCGGGAAAAAACTCGCCGGCATCGAACGCCCTCAAGGTGATGCGGTGCTGACTCCGATCCGATGGGGCGCCCTCCATCTCCGCTACGTAGTATCGGTCGTCGAAATCAAAGAGAAAGCGATTCAACGAAAACGTCGTTTCATCTTCGACATAGTTGTTGATGAGGACCTGGTTTTCTGTGCGATTGTAGATCCACGTAATATTGCCGTCAGTTACGAAAGTCTGAAGCGACGTCTCGACGCGATACTTGTCGCCCTGCAGCAGAATTGTACCATTGACAGATTCCGTGTGGTCGATGTATTCCGACGTGAACGTTTGATCGAAGTCGGCCGATAGCGCTTTCGACTGTCGCAGTCGATTACGAACCGTGGCAATGACCTCTTCTCCTGATTGCGCACGAGCATCGGCGATCATGGTGACCGCGAGACCTGCAAGAAATAATGCCAGAAAATATGCGCGACGCGTAGGGAGCATGGCAGCGGTTGTTATAGACTACGGTTTGTCCGACACCAACAGCAAAGGCCGTGCCGCGTTCCGGCAGCAACCGTCATTTGAACACAGACGTCCTTCCCGGGCGCCGGATAGACGATTCAGATTAGCGGGCTTACTCACGCGCGGCACGAAGAGCATCAACCAGAGCGTTCAGATCGTCCGGTTCATTGTACACGTTGGGCGATACGCGGATCGCATCCGACCGATACGATACGCGGACGGACCGCGCGTCAAGCTCGGAACGTACGTTGTTCGCGGAAAGCCCTTTGGGCAATCGTACGCCCCAAACGTGACCGCAGCGCGATTCGGTGTCAACCACCAGATAGCCGGCTGCAACAAGGTCGTGGATGGCTGGTCGGGAAATTTCAATGCAGTAGCTCTGAATTGATGCAGGGCCCCACAATATCGTCTGCTCGAGAGCCGCCAGCATCATCGGGATGTGAAGGAAGTTCGAGCGTTCACCTACGTCAAATCGGATCGCGCCCGGCTGGTACTCGTCACGGTATTTTACGAGATCAGCGAAATTCTCGCTGTTCCTCCGGGTAATCCAATTCTCCTCTAACGGTTGCCCCTCAAGAAGGCGTGGACCGAAATAGCCGAGCGACATTCCATATGGACCCATCAGCCATTTGTAGCCGGCACAGATGAGCGCGTCCGGCTTCAATTCACCCACGTCGATTGGCAGTGCACCGACCGATTGGGAGCCGTCGATAATGAGCATTGCTCCCGACACCCTCGCTGCATCTGCTATCGACGACAAATCAAATCGAAGTCCATCAGCCCAATGCACGTTGGGAACGCATACGGCAGCCGTCCGCGACGATATGGAGTCAACAATCGTCTGAGTCCACGCGCGACCGATCTCGGTGGCCGACGAGGGCCGTTTGACAGTCTTTAATCGCAGCCCATTCTCTTGCGCGAGACGTCGCCAGATGTAGACGTCGCTTGGGAACTGATCCTCCAGCAGCACAATCTCATCCCTTTCGGAGGTGTCCAGGTTTTTGGCGACGGTCGCCATTCCGTAAGACACTGAAGGCAAGATTGCTACGTGATGGTGATCGGCGGCGCCGACGATTTGCGCGAATAGCTTGCGAACGTCATCGACTGGTTCAAAGAACATTTCGGCGGTGATGTTGGCCGGAGTCCGAAGACGCTCGATGGCCGCCCGCGCGGCTTTCTCGACCCGTCGCGACAGCGGGGCAAAGTATGCGCAGTTGAGATAGTGCTCGGTTGGTGAAAGGTTGAATTCCGATTTCTGGCAATCCATGATTTCTACTATCGTTATTCCGAACGGTCGCTTTCGTGGTCGTTCTGCAAAGCTGGGATAAGCTTAAGCGTGGTGTCCTTCCGCGCCTAGGTCAAAAGTTGTTATGATGTCGTAATAGGCTCGGTCAGGCTCTGTCCTACTCTTGTACAACACGAACTCGTTCACGACAACGGTGCGGGGTAGAAGAAGGTTAATTGATTGGACGATGTTCGAGGTGTCGATACTGGATCGCCGGTTGCAGCGAGCAAGAGTGACGTGCGGCCTATACCTGCGTCGATCTGACGGGAGCCAGCCCGCCAGAGAGGAGCGTACTTCGTGGTATAACCGCCGTAGTTCGTGCGTGTGAGACGGTTCTACTACGATCACTCGCGGGCTATTTCGCGACGGAAAGGCGTCCGCCCTCACAAGTTGCATGTCGAAAGGCCCTTGACGTACTTCCGCAAGGGTCCGAACGACCTCTGTGATGTCGTCGTTTGAAAGCGATCCAAGGAAGGCAATTGTGAGGTGGGCGGCCGCGGCATCGATCCATCGCGGTTGATCGCCCGATAGCTGAGACGCTGGGAGGATAAGGTCATCCGCGATATCGCGCGGAATAGGGAGCGCGGCAAATGTACGTATCATCAGTGGTAGAGATTTCGACATGCAGATCTCGAAGATAATCTCGGGTGGTCAAACGGGAGTCGATCGAGCGGCTCTGGACGTTGCGATCGATGCGGGACTCGAGACGGGAGGGTGGTGCCCCGCCGGACGAAGAGCGGAGGATGGGCCGATACCCGAACGGTATGAATTAATTGAGACGCCGACAGCTGACTACGGACAGCGCACCGAGTGGAATGTCCGGGACGCTGACGCGACACTGATTCTGGTCTGCAGCGAGCCTTTGACGGGCGGTACCGCACTGACCTTGGAACTTGCGCAAGCCTACGGTCGCCCGCTAATCGTCAGCAATGTCCTTGAGGATGATGTCGAGCCGGTAAGGCGGCGCTTGAGTCGGTTGGGAGTTGCCGTTCTGAACGTAGCCGGTCCGCGAGAGTCCGAGGTTAAGGGTATCTACGCGGCCGCCCATCGGTTCCTGCGAAAGCTGATCGCCAACGAGCAAGGTTGACTTGATGTGTGGACCTACGCCGGCACCGACCAGGGTCCGAACCGGATACGGCATTGATAGACTCGTCAGCCGGTGGAGGGCGTCATGACGCGGACACGCAGCTCGGGTTTGCCGAACCTCTCGGTCTTTTCTCGAAGCTTTTCTCGCTCAGCAGCTAAGACCCGCCGCACCTCAATAAGCCTTTCTGTATCTGGACTGATCGCTTCCACGCGCGCGCTCACAAAACAACGCGGGGCCTGAATTGGCGCTGCAGTAGAAACTGGTTCCGTTACGATTTCGATCGTCGCAGGCGCCGTACGAGCGGCGACGAACATGTAGAAATTGAGCAGGAATAGAACGGCGGCTGCC
>JBFIPX010000176.1:0-7002 GCA_041609895.1 Rhodothermales bacterium | reverse complement strand
CCGACAACGTCCGCTGTTGGTAAGAACGTCCACACAACGTCGCCCGAAGACGCAGCGATCCTCTTGTCGTACGCGCAGAAGGTAATCTTCGTGCCGGGTTACGGTATGGCCGTAGCGCAGGCGCAGCACCAGGTGCGTGAAGTGGGTGAACTGCTTCAGGAGAAAGGGGTGGAGGTCAAGTACGCCATCCATCCAGTAGCCGGCAGGATGCCGGGTCACATGAATGTGTTGCTCGCCGAAGCTAACGTGCCGTACGATCTTCTCTTCGAAATGGACGACGTAAACGGTGAGTTTGACTCGACCGACGTCGCGGTCGTGATTGGCGCCAACGACGTCGTCAATCCCGCCGCTCGTCACGACACGGCAAGTCCGATCTACGGCATGCCTATCCTCAACGTTGATCACGCGAATACGGTCATCGTCATGAAACGCAGCCTGAATCCGGGATACGCCGGCATCGACAACGAGCTTTTCTACGGTGACAACACCAGGATGCTATTTGGCGATGCCAAGAAGTCGCTCACGAAACTGGTTGCTGAGGTGAAGGAGCAGTAGACGGCGTTCGCACACGTACGGCTATTTTCGCCGCGAAAAACCTGGGCACATTGTGGCTGTGTCACAACGGATTGGTCGCGCCCCGCTGATTTCAGTCAAACCAGCACTCTCACGATCGGTCAGCTCGCTCGCCTCTCCAACACAGGCTCAAGGTATTCCCATACCAGGTCCGCGATGATCTGCTGTCCTTCGGCCGTGGGGTGGATTCCGTCAGGCTGATTGAGTTCGGGAACCCCCCCAACGCCCTCGAGAATGTGCGGTATGAAGATTACGCCGGTTTCCTCGGCAACGCGCGGGAATACGGATTCGAAATCTTCTCGATATGACGATCCCATATTCATCGGCATCCGCATCCCGCCGAGGATGATCGTTGCGCTTTCGTTCTCCTCACGCATCGCCTGGATGATGGTGCGGAGGTTTTCTTCGGTGACCTCGGGCGAAATGCCGCGGAGTCCGTCGTTGCCACCCAGTTCGATGACCAACACGTCGGCGCCACCGCGAAGTAACCAGTCAATTCGGCGGGCGCCACCGGAGGTGGTCTCGCCGCTCAAGCCAGCATTTACGACTTCGTAGCGATAGCCGGCAGAATCGATGCGCGATTGTAGCAGTGCCGGGAAGGCTTGGTCCGTCTCAAGACCGTAACCCGCCGTAATACTATCACCAATGATGAGTACGCGGGCCAGGTCCGCGCTGCTTTGGATTCCATCAGATTCAGAGGCGGGATTGTCCTGCGCTCCGGCGGACTCGGCGGTCAGGCCAGGCAAAGCCGAATCCGACTTCGCGGGCTCTTCACTCGAACATCCTGCCGCAAGTAGAACACAGACTAAGAGAATTCGGTATAGCGCTCTATTACTGTACATGAACGAGATTTTTTGCGACTGATAGAGAGAGAGATTATGCCGAGTTCGGCCGCTACATACGACGCCCAAGCGGAGACGGTTCTTCGGGTAACCGGGCTGACCAAGACGTACCGCTCCGGGACGCGAACGCTGACCGTTCTCAACGACGTCTCTCTTGCCCTGCGTAGGGGCGAAAGCTGCGCCGTCGTGGGTCCATCAGGAAGCGGCAAAACAACGCTGCTCGGTCTGAGTGCCGGCCTCGACCGGAGCACACGCGGCTCAGTACTACTTTGTGGCCAAGATCTTGACGATCTCGACGAAGACGGGAGGGCACGTCTAAGAAACGAGCACGTTGGCTTCGTCTTCCAATCTTTTAGACTCATTCCGACCCTTACCGCGCTTGAAAACGTGATGGTGCCTGCGGAGCTTCGCGGTGATCGAGATGCGCGGGCCCGGGCAACGACGCTTCTCGACAAAGTCGGCCTCGGTGCGCGTACGAGTCATTATCCCGCAGAGTTGTCCGGCGGCGAGCAGCAGCGTGTGGCCATTGCGCGGGCATTTGTAAATAACCCGACGATCCTGTTCGCGGATGAGCCGACGGGCGAGCTCGATACGGATACCGGCCGTGCGATCGCCGATCTTCTGTTCGATCTGAATCGGACTGCGGGGACGACATTGGTGCTCGTCACGCACGACGAGGAGTTGGCCAGCCGATCGGCGAGAGTGGTCAGACTGCGCGGAGGTGCGGTGGAATCGGATTCGCAGTCCGAGTCCTCCGATTCCACTGAAGCCGGCGCGCATGCCAGATCGGCGACTTCAACTTCGACCGGTTCGTGATCGCACATGGAACTGAACCGTGGAAGTCAAAGCATACCCTGGACGCTGCGCATGGCGTGGCGCGAATCGCGTGGTTCGCGGGGAAGACTCCTTTTGTTTGTCAGTTCGATCGTGTTAGGAGTGGCGGCGCTCGTCGCCATTCATTCTTTTGGCGACAGCCTCCGGACTGCGGTCGACGATCAGGCAAAAGCTCTCCTTGGCGCGGACATGAGTTTCGAGAGCCGGCAACCGTTTCCCGATGAGGTCGAGGCGATTATTGACTCGCTCGGTGGTGATCAGTCTCGTCGGATCTCATTCGCTTCGATGGCGCTGTTTCCTGAGTCCGGCAACACTCGACTGGTCTCGGTGCGAGCGATCGAGGGCGACTTCCCGTACTACGGTCAGATCGTCACCGAGCCCGACTCAGCAGCAGGATTGTATCGTCTAGCCGGATCTGCACTGGTCGATGGTTCTCTCGCATCACAGTTTCGCGTCGAGGTAGGGGATTCTGTGATGATCGGCGGGCAGGGGTATCCTGTGGCCGGCGTTCTGAAACGCACGGCCCGCGAATCCGCAGCGTTCGCTCTCGTGAGTCCGCGCGTCTACATCCCCCTGGCGCGGATTGACTCGACGTTGATCGGACCGGGAAGCCGCGTCGAACATGAGGTCTTTTTTCGCTTTGCTGATTCGGTTGACGTAGAAGCACTTCTCACAACGCTGAAACCCCGCCTTCGCGAATACGACGTAGGCAGTGACTCGGTCGCCGAGATAAAGCGCAACTGGAATGCGGCGCTCACAAATCTCTACAAGTTCCTTGGGCTGGCGGCACTGATGGCACTGCTGCTCGGAAGTGTCGGGGTGGCCAGCGCCATACACGTTTACGTGACCCAGCGACTGCAGACGGCCGCAGTGCTTCGATGCGTCGGCGCGCGAGTAAGATCCACGTTTGGCATCTATGTGATTCAGGCGGTTGCGCTAGGGCTACTCGGCTCGATAGCAGGCGCCGGCCTTGGGGTTCTCGTACAGCAGCTGCTTCCGCTCGTTTTGTCGGACTTCATCCCGGTTGACGTTGCGTTTTCTGTGTCCTTCCCGGCCGTCCTTTTCGGCGTCGGGGTAGGGACGTCCGTCACCGTACTGTTCGCGCTGCTTCCGTTGCTGAAGGTTCGAAAGGTGTCACCCATGATGGCGCTTCGAACCGCGGCCGGACTCCAGGAAGACAAAGGAGTCGATTGGATCAAAGTGGGGGTGCTGGTACTTCTCGTCGCTGCAGTGCTGTTGATTGCGATCGGTCAGGGACCAAATCCGATCGTTGCGGTCGCGTATGTATTTGCACTCGTGGTAGTGTGCGCATTGCTGGCCGCGGTCGCGTACGCTGCAACCCGCGTGCTCCGGCGCATTTCTTTCGATCGACTGTCTTATGTCCTTCGCCAAGGAGTCGCAAACCTGTACCGGCCGAACAACCAGACGTTGATGATGCTGTTGGCCATCGGACTTGGAACGTTCCTCGTGTCGACCTTCGTGTCGCTTCAGTTTCTATTGTTGAACCAGATCGATACCGCGGACGATCGCGGACGGCCCAATCTCGTCTTCTTCGATATTCAGCCCGACCAGACAAACGGAGTACAGCGCATCCTTTCTGATCGCGGCCTCGAAGCTGTCGAAACTGTACCTATTGTGACCATGCGCCTTTCGGCCATCAACGGTCGAACTATCGACGAAATGAGGGCCGATTCCACGACTCGAACGACCTGGGCGCACCGAAGGGAATATCGGTCAACCTTCCGATCGTTTCTCACGGAGTCAGAGGAAGTTGTGGATGGGAATTTCGACCCGGGCCCGTACGCGCCCGATGCCGTCGTTCCCGTCTCGATCGAACAAGACATTATGGGCGATCTTGACGTTAGCCTCGGCGACACGCTGGTCTTCGATGTTCAGGGAATTCCCATCACGACAACGATCGGAAGCGTTCGTCGGGTTGAGTGGCGACAAGTGCGTACCAACTTTTTCGTTGTGTTTCCGGAAGGCGTCCTAAACGACGCGCCGCATTTCAACGTGATCGTGACACGAACCGAAGACGAGTCCGAATCGGGAGCCATTCAGGCTGCAGTAATCCGTGAGTATCCTGGCGTCTCGGCCATCGACCTGAGTCTCATCCTTGAAGTTGTTGAGGCAGTTTTCGATAAGATCGCTTTTGCCGTTCGTTTCATGGCGGGTTTCAGCATACTCACCGGATTCATTGTTCTTGCGGCAGCCGTCGTTGTCAGCCGCGTACGCAGGATTGGGGAGAGTGTCCTGCTTAAGACACTTGGAGCAG
The DNA here is from genome assembly GCA_041609895.1 of Rhodothermales bacterium. GTDB lineage: Bacteria > Bacteroidota > Rhodothermia > Rhodothermales > JABDKH01 > JAHHLP01. Next base: position 2,478 of record JBFIPX010000176.1, on the reverse strand, counting down.
CGCGCGATCAGGTCTTCACCATAATGACGGTCGAGTACCTGCTCCTTGGACTACTTGCAGCGCTCACGGGCGTCGTGCTTTCCAGCCTTGCGACACTCGCGCTCGCGCAATTCGTCTTTGAGGCTCCGTTCGTCTTACCCTGGTTCGAACTGTTGGTCGTGGTCGTATCGGTAGTCGCACTGACGGTGGGTGTAGGTCTGGTCAGCAGTCGTGGGGTATATTCACGACCCGCGCTCGACGTCCTCAGAATCGAAGTCTGATGTGGAGGGTTCGCGATGGAGCCGCTGCTGAACGAGCATGTCGTTATGTGTCCCTACTGTTGGCAGCAGATCTCTCTTGTGGTTGACGCGAGTCCTGGATCTCAGCAGTATGTCGAGGACTGTGAGGTGTGCTGCCAACCGATGCTCGTGACGTGCACGGTTTCGGAGGCACAGGATATCGACGTGGCGGTCGATCGAGAGATGTAGGCTACTGAGAGGTTGCAATGGTCCGAGCACAGGAAATCCGGCGTAACATCGAGGTGCTGTTTGATCGGGTTAGGCGTGCAGCTGAAAGGGCCGATCGGCGCCCTGAAGACGTCACGCTCGTCGCCGTATCCAAGAAGTTCTCGATAGAGGACATACGATTCGCGTACGAGTCCGGCATTCGAGACTTCGGTGAAAACCGTGTGCAGGAACTCGTTGAGAAGGTCGATCAGTGGGTGGAGTTATATCCAGACAGCGAGATCAACTGGCACATGGTGGGTCACCTTCAACGAAACAAGGTTAAAGACCTGCTAGGACATTGTTCGGTCTTTCACGGACTCGACAGCCTCAGGCTAGCCGACGCGTTGGACCAGCGGGCGGGTAGTGACTCAATGGTCATTCAATGTCTGGCGCAGGTGAATGTGTCAGGCGAGGACAGCAAATTTGGATGGGACCCGGAAGACGCGGAATCTGCAGTCCGCGAGATTCTTAGATATGACCATCTCAGGGTTATTGGGCTGATGACGCTCGCAAGACCTGTGGAGGATCCCGAGGAGGTGCGCCCCGAATTTGCAAAACTTAGGCGCCTTTACGAGCGTATCCAGTCCAGTCTCAGCATCGATTTCGAGGTCTTGTCAATGGGCATGAGCGGCGATTTCGAGGTTGCGATTGAGGAAGGTGCAACGCACGTGAGGGTTGGCACGGCTATCTTCGGTGATCGGACCTGATTCGGTCCGCTGCGCAATATTAGCTAATCGCTTGAGTAAGCCCACTATAGGCCGATTCTACGTAGTAGTTTGCCATTGACATGATCTGGTTGGTTCTTACAGTAGCTGCCGGGCTGGTTGCCTACCTGCTTGTTCGGGCTTCGCAAGGCTACGAGCGTGAGAGCGCGTCGGCCGCCTTGGAGGAGGTTCAGCGACTTGGAGAGGTCACCGAGGACTTGGAAAGGCGAATTCGCAATCTCGAGGCAATTGCTACACGCGTAGACGTAGAGTCAGATATGCTGGACGAAAAAATCGAGTCGCCTACGCCGTCCGGAAGCAGTCGTCTCCGTGAGAGCTAGCGTACCGGAGCTTGATTCAAACAAAGCAGTTTGCGGAATGAAACTAACGCCCCTTGACATCAAGAAGCAGGACTTCAAGCGCACGATGCGTGGCGTGGACCCGGAGGAGGTACACGCGTTTCTGCAAATGGTCGCCGATCAATGGCAGGATGTGTCGGAAGAGAATGATAGGCTGGAGCGCCGCATCATTGAGTTGGAGTCCAAGCTGACTCATTACAATCAGGTCGAAGAGGCCATGCAGGAAGCGCTGAAGACGGCTCGTCACTCTTCAAAGCAGTCCCTGGAAGCGGCAAAGACCAAGGCCAAGGCAATTGTCGAAGAGGCGGTCGCTGCGGCGACGCGAATCCAGAAACAGGCAGAAGACGAGAAGTACCGACTGCGTCGGGAGATTGAACGCATTCGTTCACGACGGGCGGAGGTGATCGCACGCTTGCGCGCGTTGCTCAACTCCGAGCTGGCCATTCTGGATGACCACGAAAAGCAGCATCCGGTGGCTGCCGCCGATGAAGTGGAAACCGAACTGGAGAACGCGATTGCCGAGTCGGCGTCTGCGGGAGATGGTGGGCGAGAGCAAGCAGTGGATGAGATGGCAGGCCTCGAGGAAGTCGCGGAAGAACACGGAATCGATGGCGAGGTGAACGTAGAAAACGAAGTGAAGGATGAAGCGCATCCGGTGTCGCCTACGTCGGAAGAGGTTCAGCCCGAAGCAGCGGTTGCCGTGCCGAATGAGGTCGACCCCTCCGCCAATATCGAAGACACCCTGCGATTCGATACGGAAGTTGCTACGGAACACACGGACGGTGGCCGAGCGCCCTCGTCAGGGGCGACGGGAAATGAGAGCCGACGGGATTCGCCTGAGATGGATAAGATTCGTAAGATTCTGGATGATCTTGCCTGACGGGCGAAGTATTCCAGATCCATTACGCTTATCACAGGTGACCCGTAATT
>JBFIPX010000175.1:0-7004 GCA_041609895.1 Rhodothermales bacterium | reverse complement strand
GACGCCGCGTCCAGCCGGAATCGTTTACCCATGGTTCGTCGGCGCAGCGCGAAGAGTGGTTTCGGCGAGGGTTTTCGTCGGGATCCGCAGATGCCTGCAATACGTTTTCGGCGCTGCGTCGATAGCGTGCGGACGCACGCCAACATGAGGTTCAGTCGATAACCATAGTTAAAGTGGGCAGTAACCTTGAATTGTATCGTTCGTACTGGTGTTGTAGCCCGCGAAACTTTAGGGATGCACGCGCACATTTCATTGCGGTTTGCGATCGCGGAGTACAGCTTGATTTCCGCCTAGCACACCAAAAACAATCTCCGCCATGCCGTTTGAAATCATGATAGTTGTAGTCGTGTCCGTGCTTGCGGGAACGCTGGGTTTTGTCGTGGTGACGAAGATGATCGTTGATTCGATCGAGCGCCGCAGGTTGAATGTTCATGCAGATAACAGCATGACCAAGACCGAACTCTCCGCGTTGATCGAAGCGGCGGTGGAAGACGCCACAAGTTCACTGCGCAACGATTTGGACCGGTTGCAAGCCCGTCTGCCCGCGGCAGAGCAAGCAAAGCTGCTCGATACGCATAGCGAGGAAGGCCCTTAGGGTTGATTAATAAGTTGTAAATGACGTGGCCAGTTGTCACATCGCCCGACAATGAAGCAACGTGGTCGGTTGTCGTTCCGCTGGCCCTGCTTCAGGCCAGTCTCGGAATCGTGATGATCTGCTTGCTGGTGTTTTGTCTGCTTCCCTACGGAATGCTGATAGCGCTTGTCGCTGCTGTAATCGTGCACGGCGTTGGATTTGCATCGACGCTGGCACTGTCCAGCTTCAGTCCGCGGCTGATGCTTCTGTGGGCTCTGTCTTTTACTCTGGCACCGCTCGCGGTCATGCCGTTTGCCGCGTATGAGCACTATACAAACGAGGCCTCGACAGCTCTCGCGTTCTGGATCGCGTTCACCTTTTCTCTTCTGGCGGCAGGCTTTCTGGGGGGTGCGCTGGGAGTCAGAGGCTTTTCGCGACGCTCAATCACCGGAATATGAATCATGGCCACCAGCCGACTACTGGTTCGTCCGGCAACGCCGGAACTGTGGAACGACGTGGAACAGTTGTTCGGAGAAAAGGGTGCCTGCGGTGGGTGCTGGTGCATGTTTTGGCGCCTGGAGAGCGCCGAATTCAAGTCCGGCAAGGGAGCCGGTAATCGCCTGAAGCTTCGTCAACTGGTCGAGTCCGGCGATTGTCCGGGACTGGTGGGCTATCTCAATGGTGATGCGAAAGCGTGGTGTGCCGTGGCTCCTCGCAATTCGTATAGCTACCTGTCCCGGTCGCGTGTTCTGAGCCCGGTAGATGATCAGCCGGTATGGTCGATTTCATGCCTCTTCGTCGACAGGGCGTATCGGCGCAAAGGGTACTCGACGAAGATGCTTGTGGCGGCCGTCGACTTTGCCCGATCGCGTGGGGCGCAGATCGTCGAGGGGTATCCGGTCGATTCCGGTAAGGATCGCGATCCGGATGCGTTTGTCTGGACGGGCCTGCCCGGAGCCTTTCGGCGTGCCGGGTTTAGCGAGGTAGCCAGGCGATCCAGAACCCGCCCGATTATGAGATACGTCTTTAGCGAGGACGGTGGTACGCGTTCCTGAACCATTCCTCTGACCGCGTCACGGGGCAAAGATGATACGCAAGGTCGGCACGACTGCGTTCGAGACATCCTCGCGAGTGTCCGGATGCACGACATACTGCAGGTCGGCCTGGACACTCAGCCATGGTGCCATCTCTGCGAGATAGGTCACTTCAACGTTCGTTTCGGTGCGTGCCAACTGGCCCGGTTGCAGCAGAGGTCGGTTCGCCTGCAAGTATGGATCCCCGTTAACGGCGACGGCAACGGCCAGTCCGGCCTGATCGGAATCGCGACCCGCGAGAAGTCCCGTGTAGACCAGCCCCGTACCGAGATAGGTCGCAAATCGGTTCACGGTTTCTTCCGCGATACCATAGCGAACGAACGTTCGGATGCCCTGCTCGGGATCCGTTTCACGGTACGCGGCCCACTCCCCGAGCAGATATCCTCCGCGACTGCGTCCGGTTTGAGTGGGTGCCGCGATGCGGTCAAAATCACTCGAGTACGCCCACGCGCCCAGCACCAGCCTGACCTGTGTATCTATCTCTTCCAGTATCCGTCGCGGCCCCTTTCTCAATCTTCGGCGGTGCCCGTCAGAGCGTTTGAACAGCTCCAACTCCGCGGCAAGGAGCAGACCATCTTCATCTCGTAGCAGAATATGCGTTCCCGTTGGAGAGTCGGGGTCGCCGGGGACCCCGTCGAGAATCGCAGCACGTGCTTCCACCCCGTCAGCCGGAGTAAAACGTACCCGTGCGCCTAACCCCGTGACCGGAAATATTGACGGCCCATTCAGCCCGCTCTGAGATAGGTCAAGGCCTGTTCCATGCGATCCGTTGATGAAGAGCGCACCGGTGCGATTGACGTCGAACTCGGAATTGAGATCGTAAACGCCCGCAAGCACTGAGACCCTCGTGCCGATCGCTTGCTCAATCCACGCCTCGTGCAGTCGCCAGTTGGTCGGAGCCTCGATGTTGTTCACGCCTTGCGCGTCTCCCACCAGGCTCGATATGCTGCCACCTTGATTGGCGATGCCGTACAGCATGACCCCGCCGCCCCTCCAGCCGAATCGGTCGCCATCAACAGACAGGATGAGGTCCAGGTTGTCAACATATCGCACACCCTGATCGATACCGCCAGAGATGTTAGCGGCGACATCACCCGTGTAGACAAGCTCAAGACTCAGACCATCGATTGTCTGAGCCGGTGCACGCTGCACGTAAGTCAGCCCGACTGCTGCCAGGATCAGTAGCAGAAATGTTCGCATGCGAAAGAGAGGCTGAGCTAAAACGCTACTTGAAAGTTGACCAGGATTTGCTGGTCGCTAACTTCCGATCCGTCGTGTACCGGAATCAGGTAGTTGACCTGAAACTCGAAGGCGCGACTCGGCCAGAAGTTGTAACCTAAAACGACAAACTGTGATGTGATGCCGTTGTCGAAATCGAGCGCATCCCATCGCACTAGCAACTGATGGCGTCCCGGATCGAGCATGTAACCCACCGTAGCCTGATAGCCAAACGGTTGGGTGCTCGTGCCGACTACGGGATCGAGGTCGGCATAGATCACTTCGCCACTTGCCATCCACCGCGTCCACTCTCGGCGTGCGTCCGCTCCGAACAAGAGGCGGTCTCCTGAGAACGCGCCCGTATCGTCATCTGAGAAGGCCACGTTCGCACCGACCTCAAACGAACCGTTCTCGACGCGCGGTTGCGCCACGACGCGGGCGGCATACATCAGCTTATCGTTGTCGTTGCCGGACAGCGACCGACCGTTGCCGTTGAATACTCCAGCACTGTACGCAAAAGTGCCTTCCGACGTGGCGCCCCGTATTGCTACACCAATCTGGCGCCCAGGGCTAAGTGTGCTGACTACCTGCGACCGATTTACAAAATCGATGGACGGTGCGGATATCAGTTGCTCGGCGCTGAACGGTGCTTTGAAGAGTCCTGCGTCGAGAGTGACTGCCGACGTGATGTCGTAAGACAGTCGCGCATCGATCAGTGAAGGGCTTCGGGCAAAGTCGGTCTGAAACAGATATCCGAGTCCGAAGTCAAGATCACCGTGCACCTTCAACCTGGTGGTTGCTATGCTGAAGCCATTGTTACCAGGCAAGCCATCTCTATCCCAGATAAAATCTCCGACTGTCTGAATCACGACACCCATGCTGAAGTAGTCGTGCTTGATCAATTTCTCAAGTCGATCGAACTCAGGCTCGTCCTTTTCCTGACCAAGGGCCGTGTTGGGCAACGAAGCCACGACGGCGACCAAAACGCCCATCAAGATTCGTCTAACGGGTACCGAGAAGTTGGGTGTGGAGGCAATCATATGAGCTACGTTTTTGGGATTGACGTGGCCATTATAACGAGAACAATGATCCGAATGGCGCACGTGGCACCGAATTGACGGGTTTTTGGTCAACACAGAACAACCGTACGCGCGGCGGCTTTCACCGATCTTAAGTTGGGCCCCGTGAGCCAGCCCGTGTGCCAGACCTCCGACAGTTTCGACCGTGATTCGCTATCGGATGAGTCGCGGACTCTGCCGGCGATCACTCAGGTCCTGCAAACACGTTTATTCCGTACACACCATGAAAGAATCGAAGTACCTTGTTGCCGCCGCTCAGGCGTGCCCGCCGATTCTCGATCTGGACGCGTCTGTCGCCCAGGCGTGTGCACTGATCGATACGGCCGGGCAGAACGGAGCTCGGCTCATCGTGTTTCCGGAGTGTTACCTGCCGTCGTATCCTTTCTGGGTCTGGTTTGTGCCTGCCGGCAAGACAACTTTGCTTCGCGACCTTTACGGAAGACTGGTGGCGAACTCTGTCGATCGACACGGGCGCGAGGTCCAAAGACTATGCGCCGCCGCCCGGTCCGCAGGGATAAATGTTGCGATTGGACTGAATGAACGCAACACGGAGGCGAGCGGGTCGACGCTGTTAAACTCGCTTCTGTTCATCGACGATAACGGCGACATTCTGGGCTGTCATCGGAAGCTCGTTCCGACCGTCGGGGAGCGCATGGTCCACGGTCGCGGAGACGGCAGCACTCTGAATGTATACGAGATGGCGGATGTAGGTCGAGTCGGTGGTCTTATCTGCTGGGAGAACTATATGCCTCTTGCCCGATACGCATTGTTTTCTGCAGGCCTTCAGCTTCACGTTGCACCTACCTGGGATCGAGGTGAGCCGTGGACTTCCACCGTTCGCCACATTGCAAAAGAGGGCCGGGTCTATGTTGTTAGCTGTTGCTCGGCGGTCCGACGGGAGGACGCGATCCGAGCTGCACCTGTATTGGCGGAATACTTGCCGGAAGTTGAGTGGCTAAACCCGGGAGGAAGTTGCATCGTTGACCCGGACGGCAAGTTCATTATAGAGCCGGTGACAAACAGGGAGGAGTTGATATATGCCGAGATTGATACGGCATCATTCACGGGGCCGCGATATCAGCTCGACGTAGCCGGACACTATTCGCGTCCTGACATTTTCGAGCTTCGAATGGATCGCCGCGCTCAGATTGTCGCACCATTGGACGCACTGTTAATCGAAGACGCCGAGTGAAGAATCAAAATGTCTGAACCGTCGAGCATTTGGCCGGTCGACTCGATACCGGATCCGAGACTTCGTGTACGCGCGTGGTACGCGTTTCGCACGTTTCGCAACCTGTTCATCACGGGACTGCTGACGATCTTGCCGATCTGGCTTGTTTGGATCGTATTCAAGTTTGTTCTGGGTCTCCTGTCGGAGGCGAGCAGGCCGTGGGTTGAACCGCTGCTCGGCGAGATCGCATCCAACTCCGGTTTGCACTGGCTGGACAGTCCTGTTTTCCTCAGTGGGGGCGCCGTGCTCGGGACGATTCTCGTGATCGTGATGGTTGGAGCGGGCGTTCGACGGGTTGTCGGTCAGCGCGCGTTGCAGTGGTTTGAGTCGGTGGTGGCAAAGATTCCGATCGTGAACGTGGTCTACGGCTCCGTGCGCAAGCTCCTGGATTTCTTGCAGACGAAGCCGGGTAGCACGGAACGCGTGGTCCTGATCGACTTCCCGCATGCGGAGATGAAGTCGGTGGGTCTGGTGACTCGAACCATACGCGAGCAAGGCACAGGCAGGGAGTTGGCAGCTGTCTACGTGCCGACGACTCCGAACCCGACGTCCGGATATCTCGAACTGGTGCCGGTCGAGAAATTGACGCCGACCAACTGGACGGTTGACGAGGCGATGGCGTTCATCGTTTCGGGAGGCGCGGTCAGTCGCGACGAAGTCCCCTTCAGCCGGCCGGCAAGCGGGTCCGGCTCTGTCCCCGGGTAAGTCACCCGTGTCGGGGTGACGTCATTAGCACTCCGTTGGACGGCCCGCAAGTACTCTCGGCGCCGGGACACTCTGCTATTGCGAGTCGATGACGCGAACGGGGAACGGCTCCGTGGCAGCTCCCACATAGATCGACCGATGGGGGAACGGAATCTCGATACCCTCTCGATCAAACGCTTCCTTGATCTCGATCTGAATACTGTTACGGAGTTCCAGAAACCTTTCTCGTTTGGCCCATACGGAGTACTGAAACTCCAGCCCTGAGTCGCCGAAGGCTTGAAAGATAAAGAGCGGCTCGGGTTCAGCAAGGCAGAGCACATTCTGCGTTGCTACGTCTCCGAGGACCTTGATGGCGTGACGCAGATCATCCTTGTAGGCGATGCTCAACTTGAGATCGATTCGGCGAATTGGAAAGCGCGTAAGGTTGGTTATCTCTTCTTTTATCAGCTGCTCATTGGGGACGCGGACGAAGAGATTATCGAACGTTCGCAGCTTCACGGACAAAAGATCGACCGACAACACTTCGCCAGTGGTCGTTCCCACTCGAATTACGTCTCCCACCGAGAACGGATTCTCGCCAAGAAGAAACAGCCCGCTGATGAAGTTGGACGCCGACGTTTGCGAGGCGAATCCAAGCGCTACCGTTAGTATACCGGCGGTGCCGAGCAGAACCCGGATGTCGAAACCGATCTCTACAAGCGCGGTCGCAACGAACACGCCGAGAATGATATAGAAGGCAAAGCGCTTGAATATCAGCAGCTGGTGAGCCGCCGCGTGTTTCAGGATGCGCCCGATCAAGCCACTAACCAGTCGACCAATGATCAGTCCGCCCAAGACCATGAGCGCTGCTTTCAGGTACGAGATCGCGGTATCGCCTGAAAAGAAATCCACTACCGAGTTCCAGAGCTCAGTCATCGTTTCACTCTTCCGTAATCCGGTTCATAAGCGACGCAAAGGCCCGTACGAGCACGCTCCTGTCATGCGACTGTCTCGGGCCGGAAATCATCTTCGCCCCGGCGGCACTCTTTGGGGATCCTCGACTGACGTGCAGCGTGGCGAGTTCGTGTTGTGCGACCTTGTCAAAGCGTATCGACTCCGTCCAG
>JBFIPX010000174.1:0-7013 GCA_041609895.1 Rhodothermales bacterium | reverse complement strand
GCGGCACGCGCCGCCTGGGCAGTAACGATACGAAAAACCTGAGCGATGCTGGATGGTGACCCACGCGGCCGCGTCCGTTAGGGGCAATGGTAAGGGCGCGAATGCAAAACAGCATCCGCCGCTCGCGCTCTGTCGGAAGCAGTGGACAACGTCCGATGACCACGTGCCTAACGCACCAGCTTCTTGTACCGTACGCGGTGCGGCTGATCGGCGTCGTGCCCCAACCGACTCTTGCGGTTCTCCTCGTACTCGCTGTAGTTGCCGTCGAACCAGTACACGGAGGAATCGCCTTCGAAGGCGAGGATGTGAGTGGCGATCCGATCGAGAAACCATCGGTCGTGAGAGATGATCACGGCGCATCCCGCGAAGTTGAGCAGCGCTTCCTCCAGCGCCCGCAGCGTGTTGACGTCAAGATCGTTGGTCGGCTCGTCGAGCAGCAGCACGTTTGCGCCCTCCTTGAGAATCTTCGCCAGATGTACGCGGTTGCGCTCGCCGCCGGACAATTCGCTGACGAGCTTCTGCTGATCGCTGCCCCCGAAGTTGAACCGGCCCACGTACGCACGCGAGTTGATCATCCGAGACCCGACCTTGATGTCGTCCCGCCCGCCGGAGATCTCCTGCCAGACCGACTTCTTCGCGTCGAGCGGACGATCCTGATCGACGTACCCGAGCTTGACGGTGTCGCCAATCCGAATCGTGCCGTCGTCGGGCTGCTCGCCGTCGGTGATCATGCGAAAGAGCGTAGTCTTACCAGCACCGTTGGGACCGATCACGCCGACAATACCGCCCGGCGGAAGATCGAAGGCCATATCCTCAAACAGCAGTCTGTCTCCGTAGGCCTTGGACACTCCGTCGGCTTGGATGACGACATCCCCGAGGCGGGGACCGGGCGGGATCGGTATCTCGATGGACTCGTCCCGCCGCTCCTGCTGCTCCTCGACCATCTTCTCGTACGCCGCGAGGCGCGCCTTGCTCTTCGCGCGGCGCCCCTTCGGACTGAGGCGCACCCACTCGAGCTCGCGAGCCAGCGCCTGCTGGCGTTTCGACACCTGCTTCTCCTCGACGGCGAGACGCTTCTGCTTCTGCTCCAGCCACGACGAATAGTTGCCTTCAAATGGAATGCCGTGGCCGCGGTCCAGCTCAAGAATCCAGCCGGCCACGTTGTCGAGAAAGTAGCGGTCGTGTGTTACCGCGATGACCGTACCTTCATACCTGGCCAGGTGCTGCTCGAGCCATGCGACGCTCTCGGCATCGAGGTGATTGGTCGGCTCGTCAAGGAGCAAGACGTCCGGTTCCTGGATCAACAGCCGACACAGCGCGACGCGCCGGCGCTCTCCACCCGACAGCACATCCACGACGGTGTCTGGCTCGGGACATCGCAGTGCGTCCATCGCCATCTCGAGCTTGCTGTCGATATCCCACGCGCCGAGATGGTCAATCTTCTCCTGCAGTTTCGCCTGCTGCGACATGAGGACATCGAAGTCGGCGTCCGGCTCGGCGAATTTGGCGCTGACCTCCTCGTACTCCTTCAGCAAACCGACGGTCTCGGCCGCACCCTCCTCAACGATCTCGCGCACGGTCTTACCAGCCTCGAGTTCAGGTTCCTGCGACAGGTATCCGGACGTGATGCCCTTGCCGACGTCGATCGTCCCCTGGTAGTCGCTGTCGAGACCGGCGATGATCCGCAGCAGTGTGCTTTTACCGGACCCGTTCAGGCCGAGAACACCGATCTTGGCGCCATAGAAGAATGACAGGTATATGTCGCGCAGGACTTGCTTGCGGGTAGAGGTGTAGAGCTTGCCCACACCCACCATGGAAAAGATGATCTTATTGTCGCTCACGTTCGCATCGCTGGTGAAAGGAACCGCATGGTAACGTGAGTGGGTCGTGTATGCCAGAAGGAGCGTGGGATTTCGACCAATCCTCGCCAACTGTTTGACTTCCGCTTGGCCCGTCGTGCTAGCGCACTTGGGAACCCATGCAACAGCTAGCCAATCTCCACGGTCCATGGGACCCCGGATTCAGTCCGTGATTACGTTGGACGAATCCGGTATGCTTGTCGCTGTTGGCACCTAGAACGGCAGCGCCGTCTGGATCTTGTAGTAGATGTCGTATTCGTCGCGCGACCCGAGTCTTTCGATCGGCTGAGCGAATCCAATCGCATGCGTGAAGCTTAAGAGATCAGCAATCTCCAGCGTGTTCTTCAACTCCAATCCGGCTCCGTACTGGTACACGGGTCCGAGTGCATTTGGCCGGGACCACACGAGTCCGACATCAACAAACGGTGACAAGGTGGTCCCTCCTAAGGAGAGAATGCCAAGCAGCTGCGTTTGAAGACTGGGTACCAGTGGAATCCGATACTCGATCGTGCCAAAGGCGACCCGGTTTCCAACAACCGTTCGCCTGTAACCTCTGACGCGATCGGCCCCCGTGAACGTCAGGTCGAGGAAAGGCAACGGCCGGACGCGAAGCCGATCGTACCGGGAGAGCCCGATGAAATCTTGCGGTAGCGCCGCTCCCTGCTGCAGTCGCAGTCGTCCATGCACGAATAGGCGGTGTCGCTCCAAAACAGGGAAGACTCTATACAAGGACGCCTCGGCCCGGAGATAGCTTCGCTCGAAGTCCGGGTCTCTGGTTGCGACGGTAACTCGCGCGCGCACGCCCCACCCGTCAAGAGGGTGTAGTGCGTTATTGCGAAAGGGCCGGAGCTTCTTACGCTGGACTGCCAGGCGTAGCGCCAGCTGGCTGCCGGCCTCGGGGATCGGAAGGCCGTCGATCTCGTCGGCGAACCTGTCATCATCGAGTGGCTTGAGGTTGATGAATCGAATACGGGCCAACAGTGACGTCGACACGTAGGGGCGCGGCCGCACGTCAAGAGGCCACGCTGCATCGACAGATACTTCGTTGCGGTCCTCATGCAAAAAGTCGCTGCCGTAAGGGCGGGCGACGTCCGGGAGTCTGGATAAGCCGAAGATCAGTGACGGCGAAAACTGCCGGTTGATGTAGGTGCCCGCGAAGAAGGATCGACGAATCGTCGACGGCAGTGAAATGCCGGCTATCGCGCCCATCACGTGCTTTCCAAGTGGTTCCACCCAGACCGTTCCGGCAGTCAGCCCCCAATCATCTCTGTTATTGAAGTAGGGCAGTCCTGCGGTCACAACGTGCGTCACATTGGACCACGAGCTGTATTCGGAACGAGCGATGACCACGTCCGGCGCCGATTGAATTTCTGGCGGTAGAAATTTCGGTGGTTTGTGGCGCGTCCATGCGCCAAAGCCTGCTGGTACCGTCGGCGCTACCTCGCCTGATAGTGTGCGCAGTTTGATAGAGAAAAGCCGGTCTTCCTTCTTGGAATCCGCCGCAACGAGAAACAGCTTGTCGCTGCCCGTGCTATCGACATGCCAGTCGGTCAGTGTTGCGCCCGTCGCGAGTCCGGTCACCCGTCGGGTCCGTCGGACAGCGCCGGTGGTGTCCTCCGCGAAGAACACATTCGGGACTCCGTCGCGAAGACTCGTGAATCCAAGCCGTGCTCCATCCGGCGACCATACAGGACGGCGGTCGTCATGCTCCCCGTCCGTAATCCGTTCGATCGAATCGTCCGAAAGCCGTAGCGTCTCAATGCGGCGACTGCCGGTGGCATCGAAGATGTAGTAGGCGATTCGATCCTCTGTGGGACTCCACGCAAGCTGTGAAATCTGTACGTCGCCTTCAAAGTTGGTATGGCGACGCTCCGTTTTGCTCGCGAGGTCCAGGACAAAAATGTTCGGAGTTCCGTCATGAGGGGCCACGAACGCGAGGCGTTGTCCGTCTCGTGAAAATGTTGGAGACACCGCTCGCCTACTATTTGTGATGCGCGTCTCGTTTCCGCTTTCAACGTCGACCGAGAAGATGTCGTGCACAAGCGATCCGTTGTTGCCGCGACCCAAGCGGGCAAAAGCGAGAGAATTGCCGTCCGACGACACTGCGATGGGCGGTCTGATTGTACCTTCGGCAACGTAGGTGTGCTTCCCGGAGGTGGTGTCCACGAGTACGACCCTGCGTACGGGGCGTTCGGTTGACTGCAGGTGCAGGACCGCCATCTGGTCGGGACGCCCCGCAATTTGCGCATCAAAGATATACTGACCCGGCGTGCTCAATCTTCGACCGCCGAGCGAGTCGAGCGAAGACATTTGGCCGGCGATCGTGTTGTAATAGATGTTGACCGTCCTCCGCCACTCGTCGTAGAAGTCCTCATAAGACTTGCCTGTTACCGATCGGAAGGCATCGTTGAAGTCATGCACTTTCGCGAGCCCGATAAGTGCGGGCCGCCGATGAGCCAGGATCTTTGTGATTGTCGAGTCCCCGTATTGGGCGGCCAGGTACCGTACTTGCGAGTTGCCGACCGCGTACAAGAGTCGTCCGTTCCAGATCGACCGGCCGTCGCGGTACGAGAGCCGATCTTCCAGAACCGCCGTCCTGAGCCACACGTCGCCACGAAGGGCGTCCCAGGTTTCGGTTTGGTATTGCGCGAGTCCCTCGGTCCAGAAGCGTGGGAGGGGATTGCCGAACAGCATGTCGAGGAGTCCGATGTTGGAACGTGTCGCCCGGTAGTGGAAGATGTGCGCTAGCTCGTGCGGGATGACCTTCCTGAGCCATTTTTCCGGGCCGGTCCAATTCTCAGCCGTCCCGTTCGAATTGACCCAGATATTCGTCCATCCGTTTCCTGCTCGCACGGCGAATCCGTTGTCGATCTCGTCCTCATCCGAAAGGTAGATCCGGATGGGTTCTTCGAAGTCGACCCCCAGGTTGTGCGACAGCGCCGTGTGCGTTGATTCCGCTATCGCTGCTGCCTGCAACTCTAATCCATGCAAGTGCTCCGGGTAGACGATCCGGAAGTGCCTGGTGGTAGCCTCCATCCACTTCAGCTCCGGGTGATTTCTTCCGGACAACGTGCTGAAGCCTTGGGCATCTGCGTCGAGGGCACCCAGGGAGGCGATCGTAAGCACCAGGATGAGAACCTGGCGTCCACGTTTCGAGGGCTCGGGAGACATCAAGTGCGAGGGGCTGTCTGAGCCGGATCATCACGCTCCAGCGGTGGACTCGACGCGACGGCATCGTCTTCTTTGGACCTATGACACAATGATGTCATAGGCAATAATGATCTTGTACGCGGTTCACAGGCATGCAACAAGGATCACATGGTGTTGAAGATGAAAGCGACTCATTCGATTGGTTCTCACGTTGACCCGCTCGTGATGCAATCGGCTTTGCGAGAGGAGACTGAAGCAGCGTCCTTCGACAGCGTTTCCGACCTGGTTGCGTCATTGAAAAAGGTAGCCCGTCGCGGGACTCGCGTCGAAACGTCACCGAAAACATCGTCGGCGCAAGTACGCGTCGATATCGTTGTCAGTTCACCGTCCGATAGAATCGGCGTGATCTGTGATCAGGCTGATGCTCGCAAGATACATCGGCAGCGATCTTTGCTGAACGAGGTGTTTGTCGACCGAGTGTATCTGACTTCGAGATTCGACGCCATCATGGATCCGCGTAGTCTCGCGCAGGGCATTGCGCAACGTGAGCCCGGCATGTTCCATGCGTCCGGCGAAGCGCGACCGCGATCTGCCAGTAGAGCGGGCCTTGCCGTCGTGCCAAGTGCTCGGAGGAAGTCGGTTCAGCGTGCTTCGCGTTCCGTTCTGGATCTGGACCGTGAACGCTCTCGGGAATCTTCCTCCTGCAGCGAGGCTGCGTGAGGCGCCGATTAGATAGTGTCGTGCAAGGGTATTAGAAGAAGCGTTGCCGCGTAATCGTTTGTGATCACGGACTAATCGTGGTCACGTGTTATCGCTGGCTGCAACCGGGTGATTGTTCCCTGCTTCTTTCTCCGATCCAGCCTGATCATTTCCCGCGCGCTGCAGCATCCCGGCGATGTCTATTCCCGTAGACGCCTTCAGGCTTTCAAGCAACGCCGGGGTTGACCCTGCAATTTGGCTGAAGACGCTCGGAACTCCTCCGCCTGTTCCAGGCTGGCCGCTGTCGACGACGGTGATCTTGTCGATCGTCAAATTGTCTACGGTCTTGACAACCTGTTTTAGAATATCGGGCAGCATCTGAATCAGGAATAATCGCTCCGCGTCCGGGCCGGCATCGATCCACAATCGAAGTTTCTCTTTCAACACGGCGACTTCCGCTTTGCCGTCTTCGAGGATGCGGGCCGCCTCGCCAATAGCACGCTCTTCGTTGGCTTGTCGCTCCGCCTCGGCGGCCACCACGACCTGTGCGCGCTGCTTCTTTTCCGAGAGGAGAATCTCCTCGTCGGCAAGCTCCTGCGCCGCTCGCGCTTCGGCAACCTGCGCCGCGACAGCCACCTTCGCCTCTTCCGCCTCTGCACGTGCAGCGAGCTGCGCCTTGAGTATTCGTACCTCGTTCTCCGCTTCAACGATGTTCTTGTCCGCTTTGGCTTCCGCAAGTCGGGCCGCTTCGCGCTTCTGCGCTTCAACGATCTCCGCTGCGGACACAATGTAGGCGGTGCTCTGGCGGCCGATAGCGTCGAGGTACCCACGATCGTCCTCAACGCTCTGGATCTTCAGGGTGTCAAGCTGCAGCCCTAGTAAACTCAGGTCGTTATCGGCCTCGTCAAGCAGAACCTTGGCAAACTTCAAGCGATCCTCGTTCACTTCCTCGGGAGTGAGGGATGCGACGACGCCACGCAGATTTCCCTCCAAAGTCTCCTTCGCAATGAGTTGAATCTCGTCGAGTGATTTGCCAAGCAGTCGTTCCACTGCATTGTTTAACTCCGGCTCCGTCGACGCGATCTTGACGTTGGCAATGGCGCGGACGGCGAGCGGAATTCCTCCCTTACTATAGGAGTTCGTGACGGTCAGGTCTATCGGTATGGTGTTCAGCATAAGCCGATCCACAGACTCGATAATCGGGATCCGAAAACCGCGCCCCCCTTTGATCACACGGTAACCGACGACGGCTCCGTCGGTCAACTGTCGTTGTCGACCACTGAAGATGAGCACCTCATTCGGGTG
>JBFIPX010000173.1:0-7021 GCA_041609895.1 Rhodothermales bacterium | reverse complement strand
TCTCAAGGAGGCGAGCGAGGTCGAGAAGATGAAGGACATTGCGATGGCGTCGATGGAGCTGGTTCGAGGCTACGGCGGATCAGTTTCTTCCGAGCATGGTGACGGACTGGCTCGCAGCTGGCTCAACCCTTACTTCCTCGACGAAGAGCTGTACAGGCTCAATGTCAGGTTGAAGCAGATCTTCGATCCGGCAGGAATCCTGAATCCCGGCAAGGTGGTCGAGGCGCCGCCGATGACGCAGAATCTTCGGTTCGGTCCAGAATATCGCACGGCTCGATTCGAGGAGACCATGGACTTTGGCGATTTCGGTGGGTTTGCCGAGGCGGTCGAAATGTGCAACGGCAACGGTGCCTGTCGCAAGCTGGATACCGGCACGATGTGCCCGAGCTTCATGGTCACGCGGAACGAGGAGGATTCCACGCGCGGCCGAGCCAACGCGCTGCGGTCCGCAATGGCCGGTCACCTTCCGGCGGGTGCCATGACCGCCCATCGCATGTACGAGGTGATGGACCTGTGCATCCAGTGCAAGGCGTGCAAGACGGAGTGTCCCTCCAACGTCGACATGGCGCGTATCAAAACGGAATGGCTGGCCAGGTATTGGGCCGATAACAAAGTGCCGATACGCAGCAAACTGTTTGCGCATCTCCCTGCAATTGCAAGAGCCGCCGGAAGAACGGGTCGCAAAATCGGGTCGGTCGTCAACGGCAGCCGGCTGACCAGCGGTCTCATGTCTGCACTGCTCGGAGTCGCCTCCGAGAGGAAACTTCCACGATTTGCTTCCAAGACTTTCGTTGAGTGGTTCAGCGAGCGCGGTGAGATCGCTGGTGATCGCGGGATCGTGCTCTTTCCGGACTCCTTCACCAACTTCTTTGAACCCGATGTCGGGCGGGCCGCCGTGGAGGTTCTTGAGGCGGCCGGTTACCAAGTCCATGTTCCGGAACTTCCGGTTTGCTGCGGACGCACGTATCTCTCGAAGGGCTTTCTCGCGCAAGCGCAAAGAACGGCAATCGAGACTATCGATGTCCTGTTCGAATACGCTGACCGGGGCCTCGATATCATAGGTTTGGAGCCGAGTTGCATCCTGACGCTGAGGGACGAGTTCCTTGTGCTTCTCGCGGGTGAAAAGCGGGCGCGGACGGTCGCCAGGAAAGTTGCCACCTTCGATGAGTTTGTGCTTCGAAACCGCAGGCTGTCCTTCTCCAACACGCGATTCCACACGAGTCATCATCCCGTTCTCGTGCACGGCCATTGTCACCAGAAGGCCTTGAGCGGCACGGATCCGACCATTGGGTGTCTGGAATTGTGTGGCTACGAGGATGTGCAGGTTGTGGACTCCGGATGTTGCGGAATGGCGGGCTCCTTTGGCTACGAGAAGGAACACCTTTCGATCTCGCATGCGATGGCTGAGAGGCGACTCGCGCCGGCAGTACGGGCGCTTCCGGAGAACGGTGTGGTAGTCGCGGCGGGAACGTCGTGCCGGGCCCAAATCCTCGACCTGACGGGGAAGGTGGCTTTGCATCCCGCACAGGCAGCTCGCGAGCAGCTCGCAGCTGGCCAGTCGCGCTCGTCTCGCTAGTAGTAGCGCACCTATCGCTTTGTTGCCAACCTGTCGCTAGTTGTCGCGAACCTGTCGCTATCTAGTCGCGAACCACGCTTGCCGAGCGCGAAGTACGCGCCCGTTGTCGATTATTCATTTCACTTGACCTACCGGTCGGTCGGCCCTGTCTGCACCCCGTTATCTGGCCGGCAAAGCGTTGACCTTGTCCCAATAGCGATTGGCAGCCGTGATTTCAGGATCGACGTCGCTTACGATCTCAAGCCAGACGTCGGGGCCGTACAACAATTGCCCGAGACGACCCTTAAGCAACGTCATGATCTGCGACCGGCTGCGGGCGCGTTCGTCAGCCGGGATTCGATCAAATGCCTCCGGCGCCTCGTCGCGGACGTAATCGTTGAACGCGCTCCATTGTGACGCGGGCAAGGTATAGCCCGACACAAACTCTTCCTTTCGTTCATTCCACTGTCTTCGAAGATCGGCCTCGTTGGCATCAAACCATCTCCGGACGAAATTCATTCCGAATCCGGACTGAACTACAAACATGAAGTAGCGCTCGTCGACCATGGTGTCCGGGTTGAGCAGTTCATCGGGGTAGATACCTCGGCCGCCCTTGATGGTGCGTCCGTGAACCGTCGTGTACTCGGTCAGAGAATCGTCAGGCGCCCTCGTTGTTGAGTGCGGATTCGCAAGTCGTGAGGCAGAGCGTGACATATCGTTCATGATCGGCCTGCCCGCCGGCGTATGGTATCGAGCGACGGTCAGGTGTAGGGCACTTCCGTCATTGAAGAGAAACTGAGACTGAACAAGGCCTTTGCCGAACGTCGGACGCCCCACGATCAGGCCTCTGTCGTTGTCCTGTACCGCTCCCGCAACAATCTCGCTTGCCGACGCTGAGTTCTCATTGACGAGTAGGATGAGCGGCATGTCCTCAGCGATCCCGCTATCGGAGGCCGAATAGAACTCGGGGTCGCCCTGTGCGCGTCCCTCAGTGCTCACGATATCCGATCCCGCGGGAAGGAACTCGTCGGACAGAGCGATGGCGGCCTCCAGCAGGCCTCCCGGGTTGTCCCGCAGGTCCAGGATCAATCGCGAGGCTCCGTTCTCGCGCAGTTGACCCACCGCCTCTCGGAATTCGTCCGCGGTACCCGACGTGAAGCGCGCCAGCCGAACATAAGCCGTGCTGTCATCTAGCATGAACGATCCAGCCACCGAGTGTATCGGGATGATGTCACGTTCGATTACAACCGTTATCTCCTTCTTGAGTGCGGGGCGCAGCAGCGTGAGTCCTACGTCGCTTCCTTTGGGGCCCTTGATTCGGTCCTGAACCACTAGGGACGGAAGCCCGACGGCCGAGGAGTCGTTTATCGCGATGATGCGATCTCCAGCAAGAATGCCCACCCGGTCGCCCGGACCGTCGGCAACGACCGAAACGACGCGCGCGGTGTCACCTACCATCTCAAACCACAACCCGACCCCACCGAAGCTCCCGTTGATTTCTTCCCTGATCGACGGCAGATGACGTTTGTCTACGTAGATCGAGTAAGGATCCAGCAGTTCGGTCATGCCGCGGATCGCACTGTCAACGAGCTTGTCTTCATCAGGCGGATCTATGTAGACCCTCTCGATCAATCCGATTACACGATCGATCTTATCGGTGGGTGCCGTTCCAGTCAGTCCGCCGATGGCGCCGCTCCGGGCCAGCCACAGACCGGCCAGAATGCCCGTAAGGAATACAGCGCTTATTCCGAGATACAGAACGGACCTGCTCATGCGGCCTCACCATTTCGCGATCCCCGAACCAGACAGACGCCACAAACCAACAGGTCGTAACTGGCGACGACTGCGGAATCGCCAATGATCGACTTCCAGGCGGAGTGCATGTCGCGAGACCACCTGATGTCGTCGAGTACTATCACGGCGTGCGGTGAGGCCTTGTCGGCAATCTGACGAAAGTAATCGCGTGTTGCCTCGCCGTCATGATGGCCGTCGATGTAGGCAAAGTCGATCGGCTCCAGTGTGGGAAGCACCTCCGGTACCCGTTCCTGAAACGCACCAGACACCAGCGTCACATTTCCGAGGTTCATCCGCGTGAAGTTGATGCTGGCCACGCGAGCCAGGTCCTTACCGCCCTCCATGGTGGTGAGGCGGCCGGACTCGTTCAAGTCTATCGCGGCCGCGATGTACGCGGCGGAGATTCCGACGCATGTTCCGAGTTCAAGACACTGCGAGGGTCGCAGCGCGCGGACGAGGTTGAACAGGGCGAGGCCCTCGTGCCGGGGAACGCTGTATGATACCACCTCTCTCAAGGTTCGAGTCACGGTACCGCGATCGGTCGCACGTCCGTTGCCCGACCCGTAGTCTGTGTAGGTGACGGTTGTCGTGTCCTTGAGC
This sequence comes from Rhodothermales bacterium, assembly GCA_041609895.1. GTDB lineage: Bacteria > Bacteroidota > Rhodothermia > Rhodothermales > JABDKH01 > JAHHLP01. The sequence goes on along the minus strand of JBFIPX010000173.1, from coordinate 3,072 downwards.
ATCTTCTTGCGGGCGGACTCGATCGTTTCCGTCCAGTAGGCCTCGCCCGGGTCGAGCTCGCCGCGGATCGCCCTGTCAAGAGCTTTTCGCACCGCCGCATCGACGTCGTCAATCGGCTTGCCACGTCGCACGGCAAGGCGGCCGGCCAGCCTGAACCCGACGCGGTGGGATAGGGTCCGAAATCCGGTCATTGGAAGGATCGACAGTCAGTGGGACGTTCAAATTTAATGCGCGCGGGACAGCCGTCAATTGGACTTTTTGTGTGTTTGTAACCTTTGGACGTGCAGAAGCGTCTTTGGCCTAAACACGAGAGACGTTTCGAGCTTCTCTACGAAGTAATCGGCATGCTGGTGAATCTGTGAAGGTACGGGAATTTGAGCGGTTGGTGGGCGAGTCGCAAGATCGACTGTTCGGCTACGCGGTTCAATTCCTTGCGAACAGGGAGGAAGCGCAAGATGTCGTTCAGGACGTGTATATGCGTCTTTGGAACAACCGGACTCTGGTACATGCTGAGGGGGCGATGGGATGGCTGATAAGCGTTACGCGGAACCTTTGCGTGGATCGGCTGCGGAGACGCAAGGTGCGATCTGTCGTCCGTGTCGACTCGGACCGGGTGGATGATCACGCAACGAGTCAGAGCAGTCCTGAAGACGACGCGTCGGCATCGGTTTTCGAGGCGCTTCTCATGGACGCGGTCGACAACTTGCCGGAGCAGCAGAAGAGTATCGTGATACTTCGGGAGATGATCGGCATGAGCTACCAGGAAATCAGCGACGCGCTTGATCTGCCGCTAACCACCGTGAAGGTGTATTTGCACCGCGGCCGGCGGCAACTGCGTCGACAACTTGCAACTGTGATCGACAGCGAGGCTGTCTAGAAAGAATATGGACTACGAGTGGCTGGACGAAAGAGTTGAGGCGTACGTGGACGGGGAGCTCTCGGGTGAGGAGTTGCTTCGGTTCGAGGCAGCACTTGAGGAGAGTGCGTCTCTGAGGTCTGCTGTGGCGACCGCACGGCAGATCCGCCAGTTCATGGCCTCTATGCCGCTTCCGCCCTGTCCGGAGCCGGCGGTTTCTGAGGTGCTGCGACTGGCATCGGAAAGTCGACGGTCCGTGCCGATGCGCGACCGCTATATCGAGGCGTTGCGCCCCCGGCGCCGCCTCCTGCACGTGTTCGCGATGGCAGCCGTGATTGCGGCCGTCGCGATCGGCGGCTCACTCATATTCCGAGACCTTGGCGCCGAGGACGAGGTGGAACGAGGCCTGGCGGACGTGAAGCTGGCACTCGCCTACGTGGGTGAGGCCGGGCGGCAGGCCGGCGACATCGTACGCATCGAAGTGGTGGACGAAGGCGTCGTGATGCCGATTCGCCGCGCCGTCAGCCACGTGACCGGCGAAGACACAAATGGGCGCAAGCACAAGGCCACGCCAGCCGAATCAACAAAGGAAAACTAACGAGACAGAATCGATGAATAGGATACTCATGGCAGCTGCAGCGCTCGCGTTTTTCTTGGCTGCACCGCATGCAAAAGGCCAAGCATCGCTCGACAGCGAGCCAGGCTACGTAGATCTCGACACGATAGAAGCTTGGTTCGGAGATGAGCCTTTTCTCTTCGTGAATGTGAAGGGAGCGCTTCTGAACCTTGTGGCTGAAGCGTCGCGCGGCGAGGACCCCGACCTGTACGAGCTCCTCAGCCGCCTCAAAGCCATACAGGTTCGTGGGTTCAAAAACGACGATTCCAACCTCGCCGACGTCCGGCGCAAAGCGGCCGGTCTGTCAAGAGATCTGGACAAGCGGGGCTGGGAAACCATCGTACGCGTTCGGGAAGACGATGAACACGTGGACCTGTTCATGAAGTCAAATGGGGAGAGGATCTCCGGGCTTATGATCATGGTCGTGCAGGATCACGAGGACGAGACCGTTTTTGTCAACATCGTCGGAGACATCGACCCGGCGCAGATCGGTCGTCTCGGGCGAAAGTTCAAGATCGACGAGCTGGACAGGGACTGGTAGACACTGTTTAGAATTGACTTGGCGTGATATGAACAGGATCGCTAGGAGAGCGCGATGATCGCCCGCCAAAGAACCCGATGACCAAATGAAAGCTGCAACCACCGTACTCATCCTCGCTGCCGCAATACTCGCTTCAGGGTGCCTGTATTCGCGCGAGATTTCTCACGTCCGTAACTCCATCGAGCGAGCATTCCCCGGGGCCGACTTCGACAGGAAGATGGTTCTATCAGTTGGATCCTTCTGGATGCGGACGTCCTCTTGGATCCTGGGCATGACAGGCGATGAGGATGCCGAAAACATCTCCGGCTACCTGTCGGACATCAATAGGGTCAAGATCGGCGTGTACAATACCGAGAATCTTCCGGAGGAAGGTGGATCGGGCGTGTTGTTTGACGATCTTCTGGATCACGGTTGGGAGCGGGCCGTGCAGGTTCGCGACGAGCAGGGACACGTGTGGGTTCTCTATCGCTCGCATCGCAACCGCATACGCGACGCATTCGTGATTGTATTGGATGACGAGCAGCTTGTTATCGCCCGGGTGGACGGTCACCTCGATCGACTGATTCAGAAGGCGATGGAAGATTACCGGCCGTTGAGAGAGTTCGCGACCGAGCGCTCATGATTGGTGGTCATGGCCGCGGAAGCGGCCATCCACAGGCCTGGCCTCACCGTCGCATGGATCCCGGATCAAGTCCGGGATGACTCCCTGAGGTCATGGCCGCGGAAGCGGCCATCTACAGGCCTGGCCTCACCGTCGCATGCGTCCCGGGTCTTCGCCCGGGATGACTAAGATGGGCCGGGATGACTGCTTGACCGCCATGCCCGCCTCTGTCACGTCGTGGCCGCACTGGCTGGCATCCACAGGCTGCGGCTGGATGAGGGGCGCCTCGGAAAGCGATCCCGATTCTTGTTGAGTCAGCGCCCGCCGCAACCTATTCTTTGTTGCATGGCAGAGCAGGTAGAATTCAAGCGAAACATCGGCCTGTTCATGGCCGTGATGATCGGCATCGGCGCGATGATGGGGCCGGGCGTGTTCGCATTGCCGAGCGTCGTCGCGGG
>JBFIPX010000172.1:0-7084 GCA_041609895.1 Rhodothermales bacterium | reverse complement strand
TGGCCGCGCCGGACAGCCAATACCGTCAGGCCATATTTTCGTCGGAGTTCCAACTCCGACAACGTCTTCCCAGCGGCCGGGGAGCCCGGCCTAACTGCAACCGCTCTGGTGTGAAGGCCTTCCTCGTCCAATCCTTGCAGCACCATGAGGTGCGCCTCCTGAATGGAGCCCCGAAGAATGCCGTAGTCCTCGGCCCGTAATGACTTGATGTGCCGCTGGACTTCGTCAGGCGCAATCATGTATGCACCAAGAACTTGCGAGAATATTCTGACGGTTGTTTCCATTTCTTCGGGCACTACAACATCGGCACCAATTGCCTGAAGTCTATCGATTTCGTGCAGGAAACGTGTTCGTGCGATGATCTGGATGGTCGGGTTGAGATAGCGGACAACCTGCACAATCCGAGCCGTCGCAAACTGGTCGTGCATGACGATGACGCAAAGCTTTGCGTAGTGCACCCCTGCTTTCTCCAGAATCGGGATTCGACTTGCATCTCCGAAGACCGCGGGCAGACCTTCGTCATCCAATTGACGGACGCTCTCCGGATTAAGCTCGACAACGACGAATGGAATACCGGTTTCCTTCAGGACCTGAACGAGTCTGCGTCCCGCAGGTCCATACCCTGCCACGATGACGTGATCCTCGAGCTTGGGTAGCGGCTTTCCTTCCTCCTCATCAGCAGCCCCGATTTTGCCAAGCCATGTTTTTGCCAAACGGTTTCCAAACTTCTCCGACGACTGTACGAAGAACGGCGTCAACAACATGAGGATGACTGTAACCGCGATAAATATCTGAGCACCGCTTTCGCCCATCGCAGCCGGTGATAGTCCTGCGGCGCGACCCGCCCGTTCCAGTACGAACGAAAACTCTCCGATCTGAGCGAGGGCCAGACCGGATACGGCTGCCACTCGGACAGGGTACCCAAGTACAAGAACACTTCCGGCGGTCGTCAACAACTTGATTAGCACGACGGCGAGCGTCGCTCCAACGACGATCAGCGGGTTGTCTATGATAAAGCCGACATCGAGGAGCATGCCGACCGATGCAAAGAAGACAGCATTGAACACCGTACGCAGCGGTATCACCTCGCCAAGCGCTTGCTCCGCATAGCGGCTTTCGCTCACGACCAGTCCGGCCAGGAAAGCGCCGAGAGCCAGACTCACACCAAACAGACTCGTGCCTGCGGCGGTACCGAAACAGATCGCAACGACGGTCAGGAGGAACAACTCCGGTCGACGCGTCGCCACTATTTTCTCAAGAATCCATGGCACGACGCGTCTGGCCAAGACAATGGCAAGTCCGATCACGAAGACCGCCTGACCCAGAGCGACAAGCAGGTCCTTTGTCGTTCCGCCTGAGCTTGCCAGCATCGGTACCAGCAGCACCATAACGACGATCGCGAGGTCCTGGAAGATCAGTATTGCAAGTGAGAGCCGCCCCGGCGTCGTGTCAGTTTCCCTCCTGTCGCTAAGAAGGCCCAAGACGATCGCAGTGGAACTCAACGCAACGAGGCAGCCCGTATAGACGCCTGCTTGCCACGAAGCACCCAGCGAAACGATGATGCCCGATACGATTAGTATTGTTACTCCAACCTGCGTACCACCCCCGATAAAGATCGCGCGGCTGATGCGCGAGAGTTTGTCAAGGCTGAACTCAACGCCGATCGTAAAGAGAAGCAGAATCACGCCTACTTCGGCGAGAATGTCGACAAGCTCCTGGTCGTAGACCAATCCGAGCGCATTCGGCCCAATCACGACACCGGCAATAAGAAATCCTGCTATCGACACGAGTCTCAGTCGATAGCAGACGTAGGCAATCAGGACGCTGACGACGAACAGCGCCACCATTTCATTTAAGAAGGGAAGTCCGACCGCGAGAACTGGCATTGGATGGTATTTGCTAGATTTTTTGCCCCGTAGCCGGGAGGCCGTGTTTCGGGCCTCGTAATCACTCTTCCTTTATTCTGAGGTCCGAGCTCGCGTTGATTGGCCAGTTCTTTCCTGGCCGGTGCCGTCGTCGGATGCAAGCGTCTGGGACAGGGCGCCGGCAATGAGACCGGCGGGGACGGCAACGATCCCCAGGCCAACAAAAACGATGAGGGCGGTAAAGATGCGGCCTCCGGTCGTAATCGGAAAGACGTCCCCGTATCCGACTGTCGTTAGCGTCTCGACCGCCCACCACATACAATGAAAGACGGATGCGAAGTTCTCCGGCTGCGCCTCATTTTCGAAGTAGTATATACCGACGGACGCAATGAAGAGCACCATCAGGCACGCAAATATGAACATCGCAAGCTCCGCCCGAATCAGTCGGAAAGCCGCGGCGAATCTTTGCGCGGCTTTCGAGTACCTCATGAGCTTGAAGACGCGGATTAGCCGAAACATCCTGAGGACGCGGATCGATCTCAGGTCGATGCCGGAGGCAAGGTAGAAGGGAAGAATTGCCACGAGGTCCACAATGCCGAGGAAGCTGAATACGTAGCTACGACTTGGACGAGCGGCGAAGACGCGAAGTAGATATTCGGCTGAGAAAATGATCACCGAAACCAGCTCAAAGCGATCCAGGAGAACTTGGGTGCTCGAGGAAATGTCCGGCAGCGTCTCGATGCAGAATGCGACGAGTGACAGTACGATGAGCGTCTGTATCACGATCGCGAACAGGCGCCCATGTGGAGTGACTGGCTCAACGATATCGTGGACGCGCATTGCTGGGGGAAGTTAGCGGTAGCGATGACCGTAATGAAGATGGACGAAGGCGGGACCCGCTCGCTTTGCTCACGCTACGTGTAGTTTATCTGTACTGCAATGATGAGTGCGATCGCGGCGGCAAGCCAGATCTTGAGCAGAAACGGTACGACGAATCGCAGCCATCGATCGTACGGAATGCCCGCCATCGTTAGAATACCGATAAGAACGGGATTCGTGGGTACGAGAATGTTGGTAAAGCCGTCGCCGAACTGGAATGCAAGCACGGCCGTCTGGCGCGTTACACCGACCAAATCTGCCAGCGGCGCCATGATCGGCATCGTTACGTACGCCTGACCGCTCCCCGATGGTATGAATACATTGCATACGCTCTGGACGACGAGCATCCCGACAGAAGCTGCTGAGGCGCCAACCTGCTGAAGCGGCATTGCGATCCCGTGCACGATCGTGTCGATCACCTGGCCATCTTCGAGAATTACGAGGATCGAGCGCGCGAAGCCGACGAGGAGCGCGGTGGTCGTCAACTCCGCCGCACCCTTGCAGAATTCGACGGCCGCATCGTCCATCGAAAGAGACGACTTATCTCCGCCGAAGTGTGTGATGAGTGCATACACGATGGCTAGGCCGACAAACATCGCCCCCATCTCACCGATGTACCAGTGCCATCCACTGAGCTCGCTGAGGCCATAGATGACAATGACGAGTGCGATTCCGGTTACGCCAAGAATCGCTCCGTGCATCCAGTTGAGCTGAGGATACTCCGTGGAAGTGTGAGCCGGGTCTACCTCGATGTCTGCAACAAGGCTCTTGGAGGGTGTCATCCGTACACGTCGGGCGTACCTCCATACGTGATGGATTGCAATCGCAACAAAAGGGACGCTGATCAGCAGGCGATAGCCGATCCCGGACGTCGGTTGCAGTTCTGCTACGCCTTGGGCGATAACAACCGTGAAGGGATTGACGATGGCAACACCGTAACCCGTGCCGTAGCCGATGCACAGGATGCCGATTGCGGTCATGGAGTCAAAACCTAGACCGATGCACAGCGAGAGCAGAATGGGAACGAAGGGCAGATATTCTTCGGCCATGCCAATCGTGCTGGACCCCGCAGCGAACAGAAAGACGCCTCCTGCGATGAGCATTTCGGGCTTCTTTCCGAGTGATCGCAGTAGAACTCCGATCATGGCGTCGGCCGCTCCGGTCGCCCGAAGTACGCCGAATGTCCCGCCGATGAGGAAAATGAAGAAGATGATGTCCTGAGCCGCTGCGAACCCTTCAGGGATTGCCGTGAAGAGACGAAGCGGTGACAGGCGGTCGGATTCGATCTGCTCATAGCTCCCGGGGACGACCTGCTCTCGCCCCTGCTGATTCTCGACCCTCTCGAATTCGCCTTGCGGCAGGATGTAGGCCAGCACCATGGCCAACACCATGATGCCGAATAGAAGGACGAGTGTGTGAGGGACTCGAAATCTTGCCATTTGCGACCTGTGATTCCTGGTGGGGGAGTGCCGTTCGCGCAGGGCGTACTTTACGCGACAGTCACCGTCGGCAAACTAGGACAAGCGATTTGTCGCGGCAAATTCTGGGAGTCGCAAGCCCGCGAAAAACAGGAACGGGCCGTAGATTAGTTGCCGTGCATCATCCGGATCTCGTCGCCCTTTCCCGTCAGCTCCCAGCGGATGAGTGACACCGGGATCACCCCCGCGGCGCTCATCTCGTCCATGAAATCCCGCAGGCGAAATCCCGATACCTTCTGCCGGGCGTAGTCCGCAATGAGTTGCTCGATGTCGAGTTTGCCGACTACGTAACTCGTGCCGTACCCGGGTTGCTGCAGGTACAAGTGCTGTTCCCGTTGCACGAGGCTTCCATCAGCCGGGAGCCATCCTCTCGGGGTCCAGTTCGATGCGAAATCGATGGCTTCCTGCATGGTGAACTCGTTGCTGTGCATTCGCAATGCCGCCAGCGCCCGCGCAGCCCGTTGCGCCAGCATAATCCAGACCAGTTCTCGTGCGCGCGGCTGGTCATCAAACAGTCCGGCGTGCATCATCATCTCCTCCATTCCGGTCGCCAGGCCCTCCGCTCTGCTGTCGAAGATGTTAGAGAGCAGGGGCGTGCTGCGGATCGCACTTGGATGCGGGCTTTCGGACATGCGGGCAATGTCGATCCAGTGATGGTGGTGCGTTCTCATGATGAGCGGCTCCCGGTAGTTGACCTCGGAAAAGAACGACCGTGGTCCGTCTGACCTACTGAATTTGCCGACACGCGCCATCAACGCGTCGCGCATATAATCCTCTACGCTCAGGATCTCCTTTGCATCGAGAAATTCGATATAAGCTTCGACAGCGTGCTTCATGCGCCGATCATACTCCTCTTCAGACGAGATGGGCCGAAGCGGCGGAAGTTGGCGATTCCGATGCTCCTCCAGTTTAAGGGCGGCATGCGCCCTCGCGAGTTCGCGGCTCACGAGGGTCACCTGTTCCTGCCAGGAGTGGGGCACAAGGTGCACCTTCTGCAGATACCAGCTGTAGTTGTATACTCCGATTCCCGATGACCCCGTCTTCCTTCCGGACTGCTGCTTCAGCCACCGGACAAAAAAGCGCGTCGCGACAATTGCTTCGTCTACGGCCGACGAAAGCTGAGTCGACTGGCCGGCGATCTCGTCGGCGAACCGGATCAGGTGTTCGACTTGCCTCTCCATTTTGGCTGTACCCGCGAGCCAAAGATCCCGCGCATTGCCCGTCAAGGTGCGTGTCGCATGGTCGAGTTGAATCGGGATCTTCAGCATCCTCGCTGTGAGTTCTGCCGCCGTTTCTTCTGAGAACGGACGTTGATACTGCCAAAGTTCGATGGCATTTGGAATGACCGGACCCTCTCTCGGCACCACGTCTGTTTGTGACGGGAACACCATCACGAAGAACGCGGGGTCTCTTTCCCACGGCCGCCTGACGCGGTGATCAAAGTCGAGGCCATACATCTCGGCAAGGACGAGGTGGTAGTCGATTCGCTGTGAGATCGTCCACCCCGTGGTGTCAATTCGCGACAGCCGATCAAAGTAACCTTTCAGCTGCCGGTGCTGGCGAGCCATAGCGCTCGGCAGATAGTCAAACACGCGGTCAACCCGAGGCGGAACCTGGAAGCGTCGCCAGTCAGTGAATAGCGATTCAAGCTCAGCATATGTCGAATCGTTCAAGGCGGACGTGGAGCGGCATGCCGCTTCCGGGGGCGCCGCGACGAACACTGCCAGTAACAGAGAGAACGCAGCGATTATGCGTGTCGGAATCATTTGCATAGGTGAATCGGAGGATTACGGATGCCGCGGAACGAGCTACTGTTGGCTTCGGCCGGCTACCGGCCTGCTTTTCGGCGTCTGCTAATCTGCACGGCTACGAATGCCACCAGGGCGATAATGCCGATGAGTACGTTCGTCATGATGAAGGCGACGAACACCTTCTCGATATAAGATGGGTCTTCGATGAAGTACTTCGCGAGGTCGTTGTCGCCGCCTGTCTTGGACGGTGTGATCGGCATGGCCAGCGCGATGAGGAGCGCGATGAACTCGAGAACCAGTAGTCCGCCAAGGGGCGTCTCCAGCCATTTCGGAGTCTCTTTTTCGCTTGTCATGCGTCTTCCAACGTACGGCCAAGCTCCCGTACCAGTGCGACGACATCACTTCGCCGATTTCGCCAGATGCGAAGCCCGATTTCCAGATCGTAGTCTCCTGGTATCGCGTCGAGCAGCCGGTTGTCCTCGGGTCGCAAAACCAACCGGTCCTTGAAGATGCCTCGGTCGATGCGTACCTGCGCCAGTGTGGTCGGTTGGATGCGAATCTGCCGCTTTTCCTTATCAAACTCGCCGAACAAAGCATTCCTTAGATGTATCACCAGAAATCCGTCCTCGAGATAGACCTTTCCGTCGATCTCGCGAAAACCAATGTCGGGCAGGGTGAAGGGAATGGGTTTCAATCGGCGTTCATTCTTTCGTCCGGTGACGACCAAATATATCCATCACGTCACTAACGTTCGCTCGGCCCGCGCCGGCGAGAGCTCTGATCGGTCCGTTTGCGATCGCTGCCTTCCGCCGCGGCATACTCTTCCTCTTCGGGTATTGGTATCCGACCGTCCGGATGACCTCGCGTCACGGTACCTGCTTCGCGGACTTCTACGGAGTCGTCTGCAGACATTTCAATCTTGCGTGTCGCGGCTTGGAAGCGATTGAGTGTCTTTCTTCCCTCGCGGCCGAGAAGTACATGGCCATTGCAACGAACAGCGTCATCTCAAAATCTGAACATGTTCAGAATTTGCCCACGAGCTGGGGAACGCTGTACGAGCTGAGTCGAGTACCGCCCAAGCAGTTGGAGGCCGCTATCAAGTCGGGGGAGG
>JBFIPX010000171.1:0-7088 GCA_041609895.1 Rhodothermales bacterium | reverse complement strand
GGCACCCACGACGTCTCCTTCGACGCTACCGGCCTCCCCTCGGGGATTTTCCTGTATCGCGTACAGGTCGGGGACTACGTCGAGACCAAGCGGATGGTGGTGAGGTAGTGCCCGTCGTCGACGTCTCTGTATGGGGCTTCAACTTGGGTACAAGTAGGGTATACGGGCGTCGGCGGTCACTAGGCCCTGATGGGTACCGGAGGGAGGAATTGAAAGAATCCCACCAGACTCACCTCATTCGGCAATCCTGATGAGATTCTTCGTGGAGCCAAGGGGAGTCGAAACCCTGACCTCTACAATGCCATTGTTAGGGTCGCAGACTGTAGTCGTGTGTGGAACAGTCTATTATGGGCAGGTCGCGTTTTGGTGGGTAAACAAAGGGTACACGGATTCAGGGGTCATTCTGACGATCGGGACCGAGTAGTACGTAGAGGGTACACATGGGGTACACGAACAGGCCGCTTCCTTCAATGATGCGTTTCACCAGACTCCTATCAATACTTCCATCCTCATAACCTACTTGTTCAGGTGGGCGTTATCAGGCGCCGTTCCCTTTCTGTAGAACTCGAACACGCATCTGTCGTCTCCCTTCGCAATGGTACACAGCCTGCGGAACTCGCAATCCACGTCGTCTTCAATCACCGCATAGCCGGCCAGATCGTGATCGCAGCCGAACTTGCCCAGCTCGGGCACGCCTAGTTCGCCGAATAGGTCCACATTCGCACAGGTTGTCACGTTGATGGTCAGCTTGTCAGGGTCGTCCGTATAGCCGTCCATGTGCCAAGTGCCGTCCCGGGTGGTGCGCTGGAACAGAGCGATGTTGAACTTCTTGAAGTTCTCGAACGTGTCACCGTCACATTTCTTCAGATCACCGCCCGGGCCTACATTCGGCACTTCTGGTGGGATTCTCCGTCGAGCCAAGGGGAGCCGAACCCCTGGCTTGCTGCAGAACGGACCGCAGAGTGGCGCATGTTCTTTGCGGCTCACGGCCGTTGACTTTTGCACCGTAATTGCCTATCCAACGGTGGCACACGTTCACTCACCCTCGGGCAGAAGTTGGTCCTTCGCTCTTAGGGGCCAAAATGACGAGTCCGGCTCGCTCCAACGCGCCAGGTCTTGTTCGACTGGGACCGACCTGGCCTCGGGTAACGGAGGTCCAATATGCCAAGGCGCCGTCAAGAATTTGCGGGCGGTCGGGTCGCATTGATCCTGTCAAGGTTCCGCCGCACTGCCGGTCTATTCATCACGTGCGTCATCGCGTCGTGGGGTGCCTACGGCCAGGCGCCCGATACGCTCTGGGTGCGAACATATGGCGACACGGGTCAAGATTTTGCCTTTAGTGTCGAAGCCACATCCGACGGCGGGTACATCCTCGCAGGCTCGACGAGTCCTCCCGCGAGCTCGATTCAGGATGCATGGCTAATCAAGACGGACGCGGATGGCGATACGCTCTGGACCCGGACGTTCGGAGGAGGGCTGCCCGATGGCGCAAATGCGGTGGATCAGACGTATGACGGAGGGTACGTTGCAGCCGGCTACTTCGGCAACCGTAACACGGACCCCAACCTCTATCTGATCAGAATGGACAGTAATGGCGACAGTCTGTGGACCCGTACCTTCGGCGGCCTCTTGCGGAGAGACATCGGGCATGACGTGGTGCAGACCTCCGACAGTGGCTACGTTGTGACGGGAGAGATACAGGTGAGCGGGCCGTGGACTGAGTTGTGGCTACTGAAGACCGACTCCAGCGGGATCGAGCAGTGGAGTCGTGCGCTGGGTGAGGGTGGGATCGAGAAAGGATACTCCGTGCGGCAGACGACCGACGGCGGCTACGTCGCGGTCGGTGAGACCGGCTCCAGAGGGGTCACCGGTGCCGGAGACGTCTGGATTGTCAAGACGGATGCGGACGGTGACACACTCTGGACGAGGAACTACGGGGGCCCGGGCTACGATGTCGGAAAGGAGGTGCGACAGATGCCGGACGGCGGGTATGTTGTCGTTGGCTCGTATGCGTCGCCAGCAACCGGACAGAGTGACGTCTGGCTTCTCAGGACCGATGCCGCGGGGGATACGCTCTGGACGAAACGCTTCGACGGTGGAGGCGAGGACGCCGGTGAGTCGCTTGATCAGACTATGGACGGCGGCCTTGTCCTGTCGGCGTTTCGAGGGCTGGTCGACGAAGATCTCTGGGTCATTAGAACGGACGCGGATGGCAACGCCCTGTGGACGGTGGGCCTTGGGGAGGGTGGAAACGACCAGGGTAATGCGGTTCGGCAGGCGCCGGACGGCACCTACGTCATAGGGGGCTACACCACGAGCCGAGGTGCTGGTGGTAACGATTTCCTACTCGTCAAGCTGGATGCCGACCAGCAGGGAACCGCGACGGAGACGAACAATCTCGAAGTAGCAGCATCGCTTCGACATTACCCAAACCCAACCAGCTCCCTTTCCGTCGTCTCGTTCCGGACGCCCCGGGCCTCTCCGGTGAATCTTGCACTGTATGACATGCTCGGGCGCAGGGTCCGGCAGCTTGTGGAAAGCTCATGGGTAGCCGGCACGCGCGACGTCATGCTCGATGTCGCCGGCCTTCCCGCCGGGATCTACTTCTACCGTTTGCAGGCTGGGGACTACGTTGAGACTCGGAGTCTGGTTGTCGTGAGGTAGAGAATGCGGGCCCACGAGGCTCGTCGAGCGTAGGTGAGACCGAAAGCGGACGTGGAACGAGAGTCCAAATCAACCCACCAGAAGCAGGTCATTCGACACTTCTGATGGGATCCAGCGTGGAGCCAACGGGAGTCGAACCCCTGACCTCTACAATGCCATTGAGGAAGCCAACGGCTATATCCAACTGCCTTGCAATCTATTTGAGGGGAATGCGATGTAGGTGGGTACACAGAGGGTACACGGATTCAGGCGATGTCGCCACCGTGTTTCCGACCCGATCCCCCGTCCCTCGCGGGCTCCGCTCGTGTCACTTCGCTACCCGATACCTGGGAGTTCGGCGTAGCCGACAATCCGAGAATCTTCTCCTTGAATGCCTCGTGCTTTCGCTTGGACAGGGCCAACAGTCGCCGGAATTCCTCATCGCTTCGGACGGTGTCCAGCATTGGATCCTTGATCAGGCCCGGATAGCAGAAGAATCCGCCTTCTATGGCTCTCTTTAGAGCCCGGAAGCAACCCGCTTTGTCGCCAAGCAAGGCGTACGCGTTCGCGATGAGATACCAGTGCTCGGAGTCGCTGTCGTTCGGATTCGCTTTCTCCAGCATGCGAACCAGCCGCAATCCCTCCTCTAGCTCACCCCTTATGTAGGCGCTGATGCCGGCATGCCGGAGCCCGATGTAGCCGTCCGGCTCCATGGCGGCTGCGCGATCGAGATACTCGAGGGCGCGTTGGTTCTCCCCCAACAAAAAGAGCGACATTCCCTTCCATGCGATCGCGAGGGTACCTTCGGGGTCGAGATCAAAAACCTGATAGGCTTTGCGGTAGTCTCCACTGTACACATACGTAAAGCCCGCCGAACGAAACCGTGGGTTCTTTGGATCCAGCGCAAGCGCGGTCTCTACCTCCCGTACGGATTCCTCCAGCAGGCCCGTATAGCGGTACAAGTAGCCGAGGGCGAAATGCGCCATCGCATTATCGGGGGTGACCCGGAACATCCGATCGATGAGCTCAGCCGCATCCTCCGATTTGCCGGCGTGGGTGTAGCCCACAGACAGATGCCAGAGGGCTGTCAGAAGATTCTCGTTGAGAGATAGCGCCTTTCGAAAAGCGTCTTGCGCCTTCAGATGCTCTTCGATGCCCAGCATCGCATGCGCAGCGACCTGACCTATTCGATAGCCCAGTTCCGCATACGCAGGAGCGTAGTTGGAATCCACCGCGATGGATCTCTCGAGCATCTTGATCGCGAGCCGGCAGTCTTCCGTCGTTTCCGGATAAGACACGGCGCGGAGATAGTACTCGTATGCGAGTGGATCGCCGGGCGCGCCCGCCTGCATTCGAGCCCGCTCATCGTGTGAGAAGCGAACGTTCAGGCCCTTCAGCACCTTCTCGGATGCTATGTCCTGAAGCTTGAATACATTCTCGTACCTGGACTCGATGGATTCACGCCAAACCATCTCGTTGGAGTGCGTATCCACGAGCTCGACGTTGAGGCGAATCACATCGCCTTCTCTTAGATAGTATCCGGTAAGAATAAACTCTACATGCAATTCCTTTCCCGCGGTCGGAGCGTCCGCAGGGTTGTTCTGGTATTTTCGAACGGCGCTCGACGGTCTCACCAGCAAGCCCTTGACGTACATGAGTGAGCCGATAATCTGGTCGGCGAGGGCGAAACCGAGAAATTCCATCTCGGGGTCATCCCTGATGCTCGTAAAGGGGAGCACAGCCAGCGCAGGGCGCAACTCCTTCGTTGCAGAATCCGGGCCGGTTTTCGGCGGTCCACTCGCCGCCGTTGTCCTGACAGACGTCAGGTCGGCAATAACTCTATCCATGCTCTGGTATCGCAGGTCACAGCTCTTTTCCAGTGTCTTGCCGACGATTTCGCTCAGTCGGTCGCTCGTCACGGTCAACGCCGCCAACGGCTTCGGGTCGAGATTCAGGATCGCATACAGAATCGCCTGGTCGTAGTCGCCCGTGAAGGGTCTCACTCCGCTCAGCATCTCGTACAGCAATACGCCGTACGACCAGACATCGGTGCGATGATCGAGCGCTTCGCCCCGCACCTGTTCCGGAGACATGTACGAAACTGTACCGAGCGTCGCACCGGACTTCGTCAGGTCGACGCCCCCATCAATCTTCGCCAGGCCGAAATCCATGATCTTGACCTGGCCGTGAGTGCCGATCATGATGTTCGACGACTTGATATCACGGTGGATGATGCCCTTGCGGTGCGCCGCGCGCAGACCGTCGGCAATCTGAATGGCCGTTTCCACCACGTATTCTACTTTCAGCTGGCCACCCGCGATCACTTCCTGCAACTCGCTCCCCTCGATGAACTCCATCACGATAAACATCTCGTCGCCAACTTCCTCGATGGCGTGGATCGTCGCGACATTCGGGTGATTGAGCGCGGCCGCCGCTTTCGCTTCGACCTTGAACCTGGCGAGTTCGTGGCTCTCGGAAGCGATTCTGCGCGGAAGAAGTTTGATGGCCACGTCACGGTCGAGCCGGGTGTCGCGGGCGCGATACACCACCCCCATGCCGCCTTCACCCAGCAGGTCGACAATGTCGTAGTGGAGTAGGCTTCGTCCGATCAACAGCGCCACCTCGTTAGTACCTGCATGTAATATCAAACTGCCTTTCGGCTGCCGGAATCGAGCACCAGAAAGCGGGCACACACGAATCTGACCCAATCGCCAAGCTACGGATCAGACGCACGAAGCGAATGTTCTTTTTCAAGATCACCGTAAAGCCCTCCTCTGTGAGGGGCGGCAGAGGTAGGTCCTTCCGAAGAAACTGGGAGCAACGTTTCCGGGGCAGCACGGGTTATGCGTGGCATGGTTCGAGGGGGCTCATAGAAGCGTAGCTGCAACCCGATGATTCGCTCACGGAAGGCTCTCGGATTGTTCGACGCGACTGGTCTTCCCTCCTTGATTTTATTTCTACCGCCTCCACGCCGGGGACTATGTCGAGGCGCTGCGGATGGTGGTGGTTAGGTGAGAGGTGACGTTGCTTTGCTCCTCGGGATCAGGCGGCGGCTAAATCAGCCGACTTGCGCGGACGGACATGGCGTATCGCCATACGAACAAAAAACGCAGCAGTCGCCCTGCCTGGGGGATTCTCCGCGGAGCCAAGGGAAGTCGAACCCGTGACCTCTACAATGCCATTGGGGAGGCCAACGGTTGCCGGACATGGTGTGAGTGTAGCTTGAGGCCAGACGGAATCGACGTGGGTGCTCAGAGTGGACGCTCCTCTCTTATGCAGTAGCGATGCGTGTACCGGTAAACCTACGTCCACCATCTTGGCCGACGCTTTGCGGGTCAGCCCTACGCCTCTTTACGCGCAACCCCCACAGCATCTGCGCGGCCTTTCCTGTAAGACTGTTCGCAGACTGACTTCCTTTTTCGTTCCGACCGGGTCGTTTCTCAGGAATACGGTGAAGGTTGCGGCCACGGATTCTGCGGTCCTGTCGGGTGACCAGCAAGTGCCATGAATACCATTAAGTTATAGGTCTTTTGCATGGCCGTCGTCGATGCCAGCGTCCTACAGTATGTCTCGAAGAGTTCAGAAGAGCCCGTCCTCATCAACGACACTCCTGTAACACTGGCCCCGACTCAAACGGCAACGAACAGGACCATCGATGAGGACGATGGAAGTCAGATTCGCGTAGTCAGGACCGTCGGCACACTTCCTATGCGCTTCGAAGCCAATCGTGGCCAGGCGGACGCGGAGGTGCAACTTGTATCTCGAGGCAGGGGCTACTCGCTGCTGCTGAAGCGGAACGAGGTTGTCCTGGTTATGCAGAACGGGACGCGAGCGGATAAGAAACGGCGTGATCTCGACTCCAGTGTCCGCACCGAACTAAGGATGCGGCTCGTGGGTGGGAATCCCGAGCCGGAGGTGGAGCCTTTCGGTGAACTGATCACCAAATCGCACTACTTCATCGGTAGGGATCGGACCAGGTGGCAAACAAACGTGCCGAATTTTGCCGGAGCCATCTACCACGATGTCTATCCGGGTATCGATCTGCAACTCTACGGTAATCAGGGTCAGCTGGAATACGATTTCGTGGTCGCACCCGACAGTGATCCCGATGTGATCACGATGAGCTGGGAAGGCACCGACGAACTCGCTATTGCCGCTAGCGGTACGCTACGATTGCGTGCCGGCGGTGGAGACGTATCAATCCAGCCGCCGGTCGCCTATCAAGAAATCGATGGCCGGAGACAATCGGTGTCGAGCCGGTTCGTGAGTCGTGGCGCCGATAGGGTTGGGTTTGAGGTTGGCGACTACGATCGATCCGAGCCGCTTGTCATCGATCCGGTGCTGTCCTACTCGACTTTTCTTGGTGGATCCGGAATCGATAGCGGAAACGACATCGCCGTGGACGCCGAAGGCAACGCGTATGTAACGGGGCGTACGAATTCCGC
>JBFIPX010000170.1:0-7105 GCA_041609895.1 Rhodothermales bacterium | reverse complement strand
TGGTCCTTTTTGATGTCGCCGCGTTGCAGCGCGCAGAGTCCGGAAACGGTGTCCTCGCAGCCCGAAACAAAAGTCAGATTATCTTTCGGGATTCCTACGGCGCAGTGGAAATCCCGCCCCCCCTGCGAGGTGCCAAAGAAAAGTCCTGAAGTTGCATCAGCAGTGCCACCGTCACGTTGCCCTTGGTTGCCGTCTTCTACACCGTTATCGATTACGGTCCACAGGGCGCCCCCGCCCCGGCCAGAGCCGGAAGTCGTTTCACCGGCCAACCGAACCGTCCTGCCGTCCTCTTCGAAAACCAGACACGTTACGATACCGTGTCCATCGACTATCAAGTTGCCCTCCGGGTCATAGTCCCAGACATCGAAGCGTCCCCTCACTTCTCCATCCTTGCTTTCGGCCCAGAACCTGAATTCCTCTATCAAAGGAGGGAAGAAATCAGAAACGCCCAGGTCCAATACGGCCTTTCCGGCGATCGTGCCTTCGCCCGGCTCTTGATGATTCTTCGATACTACTATGTGAGAGTAGTTGTCATCCAAGAGCTGTTCCGACGCCTTCGGGGAGCGCGGATCCGGCTCGTCAATGGTGGACACCGTTGGTTCACATCCGATAAGAACCAGTGCCACTGCGACCGGGATGAAAGTAATCCGAGTGTAGTTCATAGCTAAACCTAATCGGTTGGTTTTGTCGGGGCAGGCGGCAGGAAGTGCGGTCTTCGCTGCGGCTCGACCCTTTGCAGTTAAATACGAGAGACGTGTTGCCTGGAAACCTTGACCTCCTGCCGCTCGAATCTCTCGGAATGACAGCGTTCTGTAAATCGGGCCAACTCTGATTCTCTATGACGAAGTGTCGCAATTCGACCGCGGCGCACTTCTGAGTCGGGTTGGAACCCGCTGCACTTGAATCAGCTTTTTCGAACCCGGAAATCAGCAATCTCCCGATGGCAATTCAGGCCTCTCTGCCGTACAAAGCCTAACCTGCGCCCGGGGAGACAAGTACCGGACCGCGGTTTGTTGCCCGGCCTTCATGCGACCAAGCCGTCCCGCGAGAGGCATAGGCCCGCTGCTTACTTGCACTAGTGCCACATTTTGGTTTAATAGATACGTCTTCCGTCCTCACCGTCTCCGGGACCGCCACACGGTGGGCCCGGTCGCCCCTGACGATGAAGCCGACAACGCCGACACCGAATAAACACTGTCTGTCCGAGCCGCTGGCGCGCTCGGACCAGTTTGAACACTATCCTGACCTTGGCGAGCTTGACTGGCTCCAGGTTCTTGAAGCGGCGCCCGGGTTCGTCCTGATTCTTGATCTTGACGGCAAGATCGTCTACATCAATCGTGTGCTGCCGAATCTCTCCTTCGAGTCAGTGATTGGATCGTCGGCCTACGATTACATGCCGGCGAGTTTTCGGGGACACTTCGAGAAAGGAATGAAAGAGGTTGTGCGGACGGGACAACCCTATTCCTGCCAGATTCAGTCGGAGGGGCCGAGCGGATCCGTCTCCTGGTACGACATGGGACTCGGGCCGATTCGGCGAAATGGTGATGTTGCGCGGATATTTGTCACAGCCTGGGATGTGACCGAACGCATCACGGCCCAGGATCGTCTCGCCGAGCACAGGGAAGAGCTCAGTCGCCTCAGTGCGGAGCTTGTCCTTGCCGAGGAGCGAGAGCGGCGGAAGCTCGCCCGGTACCTCCACGACGAAATCGGACAGCTGCTTGCGGTCGCGCGACGCACTCTCCCGAAGGACGATGGCGAGAGTAGCACCGGACCGTCGACCCGTGCTCTGATCGAAAGCGCCATCCAGAAGACACGTAATCTAACGGTCGAACTGAGTTCGCCAGTCCTCTATGAACTAGGGCTGTCGGAAGCGATCGCGAGTCTTGAGGACCAGACGCCGGGAATCGAACAGTTGTGCTTTCACTACGATACCGATCCCAAAGTACCGATCCTATCAGAGGACACGAACATTGTGCTCTTCAGGATCGCCCGGGAGCTGATAATGAATGTCATCAAGCACGCCCGTGCATCAAACCTTTGGGTGTCGCTGAAATCAACAGGGTCGGCTGTCGAAATCACTATCGAGGATGATGGAATCGGATTCAGTGCGGCCGGGGCGGGTCAGCGGTTCGGAAGAAGAGGGACCTTCGGGTTCTTTACCATCCGGCAGCAACTCAATCAGATCGGCGGCGATTTTGTCGTCGAATCAGAACCCGGCAGGGGAACGCGAGCGTCAGTACAGGTCCCGTTAGAGAATCCATCTGTTTAGCTGATGAGCATTGGCGTTGTCATAGCCGATGACCACAAGATATTCGTAGATGGTCTGAGAGAGTGTCTCGCAAAGACGCCCGACATCTCGGTACTGGCGGTGGTCAATAATGGCCGGCAGGCCATAGCTGCGGTGGAGGAGTTCAAACCGCAGGTGATCATCATGGATGTTTCAATGCCCGAGCTCAATGGAATACTCGCCACCAGGCGTATTGTAGCATCGAATCCATCAACGAAGGTGATCTGTCTTTCCATGCATTCAGATCGCCGCTTTGTGCTTGCTGCTCTTCGAGCAGGAGCGCACGGTTATTTGCTGAAAGAATGTGAACTTGGCGAGCTCCTGGCAGCGGTGAGAAGCGTGGCTGCGGGCAACACGTACCTCAGCCCAAGCATCGCCGGCGCAGTAGTCGATGTAGTCAGAGGGTCGAAGTCGGCTTCCGAGGTCTCGTTCCCTGAAATCCTCACACCTCGCGAGCGCGAGGTATTGCAGTTGCTTGCTGAAGGGCTAAGCACGCAGGAGATTGCCGACCGACTCAACGTGTCAAGCAAGACGGTTGCCAGTCACCGGGAGCACATCATGCATAAGCTGGACGTCCATAGCATCGCAGGACTGACCAAATATGCCATTCGCGCCGGCCTGACTACGGCCGACATACGACCAGGCCATTAAGAGCGTTCAACACGTCCGGGTCACCGCCCTGCCAACACATGCCGCGCAAGCATCGTCGGCGAAACGGTTGTGCGGAGGGTGTGTGCCGCAAACGGCGGTCAAGCCCACCTGCTAGGTCAAACCACCTCACCCCGCCGTGAACCGCCGGATCGCCTCGACGATGCGCTCGGTCACTTCGTCGTCGATCGGGAAGTAGTGCGTCTGCGTCGGTAGAGGAAGCAGCTTCGCGCCCGGAACGGTCGCGGCGATACGCTGCCCTTCGTCAAAGGGGATAATCCGGTCATCCCGGCAGTGAATGGCGAGGGTCGGCACACGCAACCGCGCGTAGACTTCAGTCGCGTCACCTCGGTACTGCAGTGAACGTTCGTAACGCGCCGCGCCGTCTCCGTCAGTGGCGGCACGCTGCATCGCGTTGAAGTGTGCGACGAGTCCCGGGTCCGCGTCGGCCCCGAAATACTTCGTCGTGAACATCGTGCGGATCTCCGCCGTGTCTCTTCCCCACCCCTTTCGCATCAGCGTCAGCATCGCCTCCATTTCCTCTGGGTCGAAGCCTTGACGGGCGCTCGCGCCCCGTGCATAGGATCCGTAGACAATCAAATGGCTGACACGCTCTGGATGCCGCGCCGCATAGTGCGCAGCGGTCCATCCGCCCTCGGAAATGCCGTACAATGCGACGCGCTGGGCTTCGACCGCGCTAATTACGGCGTCGAGGTCGAGCTGTCGTGATTCTTCGGTAAAATCCTGCGTCCATGCACCGGAGAGGCCGGTACCCCGGCCGTCATATCGAACGACTGTGTGGTTCTCGCCAATGTCCTCCCACATCGTGCGCAGCGCGGGCCACTCCCACTCCATCTCGAGGTGCGTGAACCAGCCAAGGACACGCACGAGGACGGGACCGGAGCCATGCACCGCATAGGCGATCGACACGCCGTCCTGCGTCTGACAGTAACTAACTTCGGGAACGGTCGCCGCGCGGGTCGCAGTGACCGGCGATCTCGGACGATTGACCTTCGGCGCCGAACTGCTCAGGGGTTCGGAGGC
The DNA here is from genome assembly GCA_041609895.1 of Rhodothermales bacterium. Classification (GTDB taxonomy): domain Bacteria; phylum Bacteroidota; class Rhodothermia; order Rhodothermales; family JABDKH01; genus JAHHLP01. The sequence continues at coordinate 3,126 of JBFIPX010000170.1, read as the reverse complement.
CGGCCCTTCGAGCTTACCGGAGATCTTCTGACGGAAGGCCTCATGCTTTTCTTTTGCCAACGCCAGCAGACGCTCGAACCGCTCATCGCCGCGCACGGAGTCCAGCTGTGGATCGCGAACCAGACAGGGATAGCTGAAGAACCCGCCTTCGACCGCCCGCTCGAGAGCCCGAAGGCAACTCGCGGTATCGCCCATCAACCCGAACGCATTGCCGATCAGATACCAGTGCTCCGAGTCGCTGTCAAATGGATTAGCTTCCTCGAGTTCGCGAATAATGCGCAGTCCCTCTTCCGCGTCGCCTTTGATATACGCGCTGATACCTGCATGTCGCATTCCGATGTAACCGTTCGGGTCCATCTTCGCAGCCCGATCGAGGTACTCGATGGCCCGCCCCGTTTCACCCATCAGGAACAGCGACATCCCCTTCCACGCGATGCCAAGCGTACCGTCGCGATCGAGGTCGAACACCTCGTACGCTTTCCGGTACTCCCCGAGATACACGTAGGTGAAACCGGCTGAGCGGAAGCGCGGATTCTTGGGATCCAGATCGAGTGCCTTCTCAATGTCTCTCTTGGCCTCCTCCAGCAGTCCGGTGTAGCGATAGAGATAACCCCGGGCGAAATGCGCCATCGCGTTGCCCGGACTCACGCGGAACATCCTGGCGATGAACTCTGCGGCTTCGGCTGACTTCCCGACATTGGTATACTGAAAGGACAGATGCCAGAGCGCTGACAACAGATTTTCGTTAAGTGACAGGGCCTTTCGGAACGCAGCCTCAGCCTTTTGATGCTCGGCCACTCCCAGCATCGCGTCCGCCGCAACGAGATCGATCCGGTAACCCAGCTCCGTGTATGCAGGGGCATAATTCGGATCCAGCGCGACGCATTGCTCCAACATCTTTATTGCAAGCCTGCTGTCTTCCAGGTTCAATGGGCAAGCGACCGCTCGCAGGTAATATTCGTACGCCATCGGATCGCGGGGCACATCAGCCTGAATGCGGTCCTTCTCGCGGTCGGAAAACCTGACCTTGAGACCCTTCAACACCTTGTCCGACGCGATGTCCTGCAGTTCAAAGACAGTGTCGTAGCTGACTGTAAGGGATTCCCGCCAAACCATCTCGTCGGACTGCACTTCGACGAGTTCCATGTTGACCCGAATCGTGTCGCCATCCTTCAGATAGTACCCGGTCAGTACGAACTCGACGTGCAGCTCCCGGCCGGCCGTCGGGGCGTCGACCGACTGGTGCTGATACTTTCGCACCGAGCTCGAAGGCCGCACAACCACACCGGTCACATACGCCAGCGCGCCAATGATCTGGTCGGCGAGGGCGAATCCCAGAAACTCGGTGTCCGGGTCTTTCTTGATACTCGCGAACGGCAACACGGCCAACCCCGGCGGAGCTTTTGTTGACCCGGAAAGGGACGTCTCGGAGCGAGAATCTGAAGACACATCGCTTTTGGCCAAAGCGAGATCAGAGACGACCTCTCGCATATCCGGATATCTACTCTCTCTACTTTTCTCCAATGCTCTGGCGACCACCTTGCCCAGAGCGGCGGCTTCGCCCAGCTGGTCTGCCAGCGGGGCCAGATCGGCGTTCAGTATGGCGTAGAGAACGGCTTGATCGTAGTCGCCAGTAAACGGTCTCTTACCGGTCAGCATCTCGTAGAGAAGCACTCCGAACGACCAGATATCGGTACGATGATCCAGCGTCTCCGCGCGCACCTGTTCGGGCGACATATAAGCCACGGTTCCGATTGTTGTACCGGACTGGGTCAGGTCCGCGCCGGCACCGATGCGCGCGAGACCAAAATCCATAATCTTGACGGTGCCGTCGCCCTTGATCATGATGTTGGACGGCTTGATGTCACGGTGGACGACGCCCTTCCGGTGGGCCGCCTGCAGTCCCTCGGCAATCTGTATCGCGGTGTCAACGACTTCTTGCTCGCTCAGTGTTTCGTTCGCTATCACCTCACGCAGCTCTCTCCCCTCCACGTATTCCATCACGATGAATACGCCTTCGTCCGACTCCTCGATGGAGTAGATGGTCGCGATGTTGGGGTGATTGAGCGACGCCGCCGCCCTAGCCTCGATGCGAAGCCGCTCCCGCTCCGGACTCTTGTCGCCGACACGGCGCGGCAGGAGCTTGATGGCCACGTCCCGCCCGAGCCGCGAGTCGATCGCCCGGTATACAACGCCCATGCCGCCCTCACCCAGGAGCGCGGTGATATCGTAGTGGAGGATGCGTCGTCCGATCAATGTCTCGGGGTTTACTCGCAGTACTACCGTGTTAGACGGCCTTGATCACTGCAAGGTAGCGTTTCGCCGACTTTAACCTCTCGTGGCCAGACGATGCAGGCGACGCTTCTATTCACGGGCTCTACCGCCGCACCACCTCTGAGAAGCTCAAACACCCGCACCAAACGAGTGAATGGGCGATAGGGTTTGAAGCCGGATGTGCTTCTTGGCAGACGAACCATACATTCCTGCAATTGACTCGCCTCCTGCCGATAGTAACTTCCCGAAACCCTCTTGAGCATGGGAACGGCACAATCCTTTTGGTTTTGAACCTGGCGCGAGCACGGTCGATCATAGTCACATCATGAAATTCCGCGTCTTAATTGAACAGGATGAAGACGGCGTCTTCGTAGTCCAAGTGCCGTCCTTACCGGGTTGCGTTACCCAGGGAGCCACGCGTGAAGAAGCACTCGACAACGTCCGGGAAGCGATCGCCGGCTACGTAGAGAGCCTGGAGTCCAACGGGGATCCGGTTCCGCCTCCAATCACGGAGGAAATCGTAGAGGTCGAGCTTGACTAGACTCCCCGTGTTTCGGGACGCGAAGACGCGAAGTCGCGAAAGCGAGGAGGCGACGCTGAAGGCCTATTTCAACAACAGCAGCGAACGCGTCTGCCTGAAGTCACCCGCCTTCAGCTGATAGAAGTACACACCGCTCGACATCTGCGTCGTCTTCCAATCCACCTGATGGGCTCCCCCTGGCTGATAACCATCCACCAGCACCGCCACCCGTCTGCCCAACGCATCGAAAACCGTCAGTTCGACGTCTGACGCGGAGGCCAGATGGTATGGGATGGTGGTCGACTCGGAGAAAGGGTTCGGGTAGTTCTGTC
>JBFIPX010000169.1:0-7162 GCA_041609895.1 Rhodothermales bacterium | reverse complement strand
TTCTTCCGACGCTGCTGGATACCCGCTCCGATCGCGACTCCGAGAGCGATGCCCACGCCCACCCCGACCGCGACATTCCCCATGGCGACCCCAAGAGCGGCACCGATACCGGCACCGAGCGCAACGCCGACACCTACCGGAAGCGCCTTTTCTTCCTCTTTCGATCTACTCATTCTATCCGATGTCATTCTAAGTCCAAGGTTGGCATTCATTCTTGATTGGACGCCCAATCAGCCCCGACCAGGGCCTACTCCACACGACTGGCTTCGTCTTCTGCGCTCGTCTCGCGCTGTCGCACCTTTTTCACCTGCGTGTTCCCGAACGTGTGGGACAAGTTGACCCGAAGCTGACGACTTTCCCATCCACCCGACGCGTCGATGAAGAAGCCGGGCAAATCCTGCACGCCGCGCCACGGGGCTGTTTCGAATACATCCGTCACGGCGATCTTCACCTTTGATCGCCCGTCGAAAAACTGCTTGCTGACTCCCATGTCAATCGCGTAGTTCGCATCCGTCTTGTACACCGCGCCCCACACTGAGGGCGAGCTGTACCAGCCGGACAGTTCGAAAGACCAATCCTTAGGAAGCTTGAACGTCGACTGATGGTACAGGCTCAGAACAGTCACGTTGATGTCGATCAGTCGACCCTCGCCGAGGTCGGCCCGATTTCGCGTGTTGAAAGCGCTGGCGTTCGAGTAGGTGCTCCACCATGGTAAGAGACTCTTGGGATAGCTGATCGAACCGCTGATCACCCGCTGGTAGTCCATGTTGACGGACTCGAGAAACGTCCGGGACACGTCGGTCGAGTCGGAAATGTTCGCGATGAAGTCATCCGTATGGCTGTACGACAACGTCGTGTTGAGCACGTAGTTATATGTGTGCGTCAGCGACACGTTATGCGTGTATTGCGGCTGCAGAAACGGATTGCCGCGGCGGAAGCTCAACTCACTCAGCTTGAACTCGAATGGGTTGAGGGACTGGTAACTCGGACGATCGATGCGACGGCTGTAGTTCAGACGGAGCTGGTGCTTCTGTGCCGGCTTGACAGTAAAGCCGCCAGACGGAAAGAAGTCCACGTACGACCGTGTCACCGTGTTGTTATTGGATTCCTTGAAGGCGGTGAGTTCACCTTTCGAATTGGTGTACTCCGCCCGCACGCCAACGTTGTACTCTACGCTTCCAGCGCTGCCCGAGAACGTAGCGTAGCCGGCCGCTATGGTCTCCGTAAACTTAAAGTCATTGCTCCGATCCACATCGAGTACTTCGTCAGTACCCAATACGTCGTAGAAGCGGTATACATTGTCGGTCGTCACCTGCGATACCTTTGTACCGGTACCGAATTTGCCGCCAGCCAGGGGCCGCTCGTGGTCGAACTTACCTGCGTAAATAGAAATGTCCGTCGGGGCGTTGCTCGAAAAGATGTTCTGCTCGATCGGTTCGCTGTTCCCGTTGCGGTAGAAGTTGGGCTGGAACGAAGCATTGCCGTTGTGATACAGCCCCACGTCAAGGTCCACATTGGAAGTCACGCCACTACCGTTATCCACGCGCAGGTTGGCGTTGAAAGTGCCGTTGCGACTGACTCCGTCATTTTCGGACCGGGCGTCGAGGATCGACTCCCGCTCGTTCGTAGCCAGATTTGTAATCGGGGTGAAGCTCTGATTCGTCCAGTTCCGATCGTTGACATAGCCGGTCGCGAGCAGCCCGATAATCGCCTTTGAACCGACATAAATGTCCGTACCGATCCGCAGGCGGTTCGACGGACCGTCGCTTTCGATTACCGCGCGCTCGTCGAAAGAAAAGTCGTTCTGAATTCGGTAGAGGTTTATGTAGCTCTCGTTCTCTCCGCCGCGGAAGGCGTACGAGCCATAAACATTATATGCGCGGTTTCGATAATTAAACGTCGACGTCGCGCCGTACTTGGACCGCTTGCCATGTCCGTAGGACAGGTCGACGGTATTTGTGAAGCCGAGGCTCTTGTCACGGCGCAGCCGAATATTGATAATGCCGGCGTTGCCTTCCGCCTCGTATTTGGCGCCCGGATTGGTGATTACCTCGATCGCGTCGATCTCGGAGGACTGCATCGTGCGAAGTTGCGCAGCAAGATCCTCAGTGCTCAGCGGCGACGGCTTGCCATCGATGTAAACCTTCACACCGTTCTTGCCGCTGAGAATGATGTTGTCGTTGTTGTCAACAACGACTCCTGGCGCCTTGCGCAGCAACTCGAGCGCCGTGCTTCCGGTCGCGTTGATGCTGCCCTGCACGTTGAGCACTGTCTTGTCCGGAAGGACCTCGACAATCTCGCGCTCCCCCTCTACCTCAACCTGTCCAAGGGCCACCGCGTCCGTTTGCAAGGCAATCGTCGAAGCCTCGTAGCTGGCGCCTGCTTCGAGAGTGAACGGCTCCGTATTCGCTTCCTTGAATCCGACGAACGAGACACTGAGCCAGTATTGCCCGGGGCGCACAGCATCAAAGCGATAGGCTCCTGACTCCTCCGTCACCGCACCCTGAACGACCGAGCTATCGGCCACGGCATACAGCACAACGGTAGCCGCACCCAGCGGAGCACCGGCTGAATCGGTCACGCGTCCGGAAATAGTCGCGTCCTTCAACATCGACGCGTACGACGGTGCCCCAAGGGTACTAACTGCGAGAATGGAATAGAGAATAGTAGCAGGTGCGCGAGTCATCTTTGAAATCGGATAAGGAAAAGTGCGTAACAGATACACAGACGGAAGATCTACCAATTCGTTACATAATCGACCCGAAAAACGACGAACGGCTTTAATGAATCGACAGGCGGCCATGAAACAGAGGGACCGGACGTTGGAGAAAACCTGAGCAGACCAGCGCAAAACTGCGCAAATGTATGCAGGCCTCGGCCGCAAGCCGTTCGCAGTGAGCGATGGACTCAGAACGGTAAGTAGGAGTTCCTCCTTTATCCCGTCGAGACGATTGCAGGAATAACGCGTCCATCCACGTCCGGCAATGCGTGGCCCAGCAGTGTTGCAACGGTGGGACCGATATCAACGACTGAGGCGCTGTCCGTCAGGGGCCCTCCTCACCTTGCTGAGGGAGGCGCCTTCTTGGTCCTTCCACCAGCGACGCACTCGCCTAACAATCAGATCGGTTCTGTGAAATTGGATCGATCCTTACGTCTACTCCTACGTCACTCGATTATTGATTCTCAAGTGGCGCCGCCGATCCCTAATCTGTACAGGGCTACAAAGTCTTTGCAGTGGGTCAACAATGAGAAACTATCTCATAAGCGCCGTTACCCTCCTGCTGTTGTTCTCAGCATGCGGGCAAGACGATCGCTACGTCGGCAAGATGGACGACACGAGCTGGGCCGGGCAAGTCACGCCGACCAACACCATCAGTCGCGTAAATGCCAACGGCCGCATGGTCTCCATCGACGAGTTCCGCGGCCGTTTCGTCTGGGCGGAGTACTCGGCACCGTGGTGCTCGCCGTGCATCCCGCAGGCTCGTGCAATTCGACGATTGGATCAGCGGTACCGTGACAAGGTGGTCTTCCTGACCGTCATCACAAGCGCGAGCACCGATTACGGAGACGTTCCGACGCAGAAGACCGCAAAGGCCTGGGCGGCAAAGACCCGTCTCAACCCGGACCGCGTCGTCGCAGCCACCAACCTATTCGGTCGAACCATCCCGTCGCATATCCTCTACTCTCCCGAAGGTCACGCACTCTTTCGTCACGAGGGTCTTCTCTCGGCCGATTATATTCGGAAGGTCCTGGAGGAACGCATGGCCGAGTGGCACGAGTGGAATCGCAATGGCGTCACGGCCGACTGGATGCAGTAGACGCGAACTTCGGCCAGTGAAACGAGAGCGCCGCTTTTGAGGAGACTCTTGAAAGGGTCTGGTAATTGGCGGCACACCATCACCGTCCTTCCCATTGGCGGGCACGGGATGGAACACGGTCACTTGCTGCGCGAACTCCACGGTGGACCGCGACGGCTCGATACCTACTACTGGAAATTCGATCGCGTCACGGCCGACTTCATGACAGCAGTTCTCGGATTCCTCCGAAAGCACGGCCTGACCAGCGACAGCTAGATCCTGTGTTCCGCGTGGGAGATACCCGTGGGCGGTTGACCTAAACGAAATAAGACAATCACATAGCTTGCGTAGCGCTCGAACAACTGAGGATGGAGTTGCTCCGAGTATCGCGCCACTCTCGATGCAACCTCGGCCCACTTCCTCCTGAATACCAGCTTGGACGCCATCAAACCAAGTCGAACCGACCGTGAAGCAGCGGCCGCCGAACGAACCCATTCTATCGTCGGCAAGACGTAGTCGTTCTTGAATTGGCTAAGCAACTCAAGAGTAGGTAGTACTCCGGACGTGATGTCGTGCATCTCCTGGACCACAAAGCCGGCCTGCCTTGCTTCTTCACGATAATCACTTAGCACGTGCCGACCTACCATGTACGGTACATCTGCGATTCTGAACGGATTGGCAACGAGAAAGAATCCGCCAGGGCGAAGCAGTCTCATCGCTCGATGGATAGAGGGGCGCGCCTCGAAATAACCGCACGACTCCACCATCATGACGAGGTCATAAAGATGATCTGATTCGAAATCCTCAAACCGTGTCCTCCGATACACTACGCCACGTGTTCGCAGCGATTTGAGTCGATCGTCGTAGTTGGCGATTGGCGAGATTGACGTAACCTGGATGCCCCGGCCGGCGAGCTTCAGAGCAACGTCTCCCATTCCGCAACCGACGTCCAAGGCAGTATTGACGCTGGACGGAATAAGCTCAAGAACACAGTTTGTGTATGCCTCTTGAGCATGCCGCAACCCCTCAAGACTCATCTCCTGGTCAGGCGACCACAATCCCCAGTGCAATGACTCCAATCGAAGAACGTGACTACAGAAGAGTAGCTCCCAGTCGATGGGTCCAGAGTCGACGGCAGGATAGTTTTGTGATTCCATTGCGTTTCCTCCTCTCGGATTTACCGGTGAGCGCCACAACTGCATGACGCTATCGGAATCTCAAGTGAGAAAACACTTAGCGGTGTGACCTAATCTCGTACGGCGTTGATCTGGCCGGTATGACCCGCCAATACGTCAGGAATGACACGGCTCTTATTTGGCGTAGGCATGGTCCAACTCTACCCACTCGCGCTGACTACACCCGGTATGAATCGGACCGCCAGTGCTTGATCGCCTTCTTGATCTCATCCTCAGACATGCCCTCCGAAACTGCTCTCGCCATCAGCGCATCGAATTCCTCGTCGGAAGCAAAACGCAGACCGATTATCTGGCGCATGTCGAGTTTCGAATCGAGGAACGATCCGTTGCGAATGTAGCTGCGGAAGTTCTCCTCGAGGCGAATCAGACGGTCCTGTGCTCGGAGCGGAAATGCCCGCACAAAATAGACGGTGAGGACCATCGCAATACTCATGGCGAGGATGAGCGTCGCAGAATACATGCCCGGTGTTCCGGCGGACTTAACGACGTTGACGACCGAACCGATCAGAATCGCCAGAATCAGGAGCGACAGCACGAAGTGATAGGCAGGCACCCACCGCCGGTGCGAGGCGTAGTTTTGTGGCTGATCAGACATCACGTTCCCCTTGCTTGATACATGTTGATTGTCGGAGCTGGATTGCCAGCAGAACCGGGAAGATAGTTGAATCGGCCCAACGAATGGCCGCAGGTGGATCGCAACGGTGTCATCTATCGTATAATCGCGATAATGGAGATCCGTGCTCACGTTATGTCTGATTGACATGTATTCAAAGGCAACCTTGTTCGACGAGCATCTCGGCCGGCTGGCGAAAGCAGCCAAGGCCCTATCGCATCCGGCGCGGCTGATGATTCTGAGCGTGCTCGCCAAGCGCGGTACCTGCATCTGCGGCGACATCGTAGACGAACTACCGCTTGCGCAGGCATCTGTCTCGCGGCATCTGAAGGTGCTAAAGGAGGCCGGCCTGATTCAGGGAGAAATTGATGGTCAACGATCGTGCTATTGCATCGATGGAAAATCGATTGATCGCTTGCGGGCCGAACTAGGCCAGTATCTCGAGGAACTTCCCGGAGCTGAAGGCGCGTGTTGCTGAAGCCGCCACATCTTGCCTGGTAATTGATTGAACGGATGAAGCTCGCCTTCCTCAGCGACATTCACGCCAACCTTCCGGCTCTCGAGGCGGTGCTTGCCGCTATTGACGCGCGCGACCCGGACATGATCTTCTGCCTTGGCGACCTTGTCGGGTATGCGCCATGGCCCAACGAAGTCGTTGAATCGATTCGAAGTCGCCGCATACCCACAATAGCGGGCAACTACGACGAGGGCGTGGGACTAAGCTCGGACGACTGTGGATGCGCCTACAAGACGCCGGAAGATGAAGCGCGAGGTGTCGAGTCAATCTCCTTTACGAACGGCGTGATCTCCGACGCGAATCGTATCTACCTCCGCGACTTGCCCCGGCACATCCGAATAAGCGTCGGAGCGCCACGAAATCTGGCGGCCACTACCACCGAATTCCTTCTGGTTCACGGAAGCCCCCGGCGCATCAACGAATACCTGTTCGAGGATCGCGCCGACGCGAGCTTCGTCCGGATGATGCAAACAGCGGGAGCGGATGTGATGCTCTTCGGACACACGCACAAGCCCTACCACAAGCGCCTCATGGACAACGGCGATGGGGGCCGAATCCTGCACGCCATCAACATTGGCTCAGTCGGTAAGCCAAAGGATGGAGATCCACGTGCGTGCTTTGCCTTGGTAGAAATCTCGCATTCCACCGACGCGTCCTGCATCCTCGAAGTCGAGTTTGTACGCGTGGCCTACGACGTGGAGAAGGCGGCACGTGCAATCGAAGCCAGTCCATTGCCGGATGAGTTCGCAGACATGCTGCGCAAGGCTTACTAAGCTTGACTCCTTTGCCGTGTCCGCCCGTGTTCCGCTATGGCCAAACTTGACGACGCTGCCTGTTACGACTCCCCCGGGGCGTGGGCTGCGATCGCATATTGGTTCGATCCTTCGGCAAGTCTCTTTCTTCCTAAAGGCTAGCGACCTCGCCCTCCTCTGCGACACGAAATCCCCTTCGTTCGATTTCTTGCCTCGCGGCCGACCGGGACCACTGAGCAGGGTTGGTGTGGTTCAGGTGTATGAACCGCACCTTCCCTCTTTCTTTT
>JBFIPX010000168.1:0-7387 GCA_041609895.1 Rhodothermales bacterium | reverse complement strand
TCCTTCCGCCAGTATCTCCACCTCAGTGTCCGGAGCTACGATTGAATCGAATCGCGGATCGAGCGCTTCAAGCCAGCCCACCGACTCTTTGTCATCAACTTCATCGGTCTGCTTCACGTCGGGCGCATCTGATTTTGCGCATCCGACCACGACGAGGAGAATCACAGGAAGTAAGCGCTGTGGAGTCCTCGAAAGAGTACCGGCGCGCCAAAGTAAGCATCCTGAATACATATCGTCTGGGTCATTTGGCTGCGAATCCGGCGGCTCGCAAACCTCGCCGCTACTCGAGCGGACCATACGTTTTTGCCAACTCGGAAGGTGTCCATGGCTTGCCGCGGTCAGCGAGCATCGCTCGGAGTCGCGTGACGCTGGAGTCCGGAACGGCGGCGGCTTCGTTGCCCCAACTGGATCTTACGAACGTCAGCACTGCGGCAATCTCTTTGTCGGAAAGCGTCGTTCCCCACGCGGGCATGACTCCGTTGTATTCGGTGCCCTCGATCTCCAACTCGCCCATCAGGCCATGAAGAACTATGCTGATTAGTCTGTCTGGCTCACCCAGAACCCATTTCGTGCCTATCAGGGGTGGAAACACTCCGGGTATTCCTGCTCCCGTGTTTTGGTGGCAAGAGGCACATCGATTCTCGTAAACGACCTGTCCGTCGTCATTCGACGGTTTCGGTGGGATAGAATATAGCCCCAGTACGAATGCGGCCACCAAGCCGGGCAACAGAATGAATGCCGTAAAGAAACGCATGACAGTCTTCGTCGAAATACAAGCATGCCTCGACATCCGAGGGTTGACTGATCCACCGTACGCCAGTGGTGGACGGTGGGTTCACCGCGGATTCCAGGCGCCCCGCGCCACGGCAGGAACGAAAGTGTCTATGTCGTCTACGGGCCACGAGACCGCTCGATCCTGCTCCGCGCTCATGTAGGCCGCCATCAGCTGCTCGACGACCGCTACACCGTCCCTGAAATTGTAGTCGGGCTGCCTGCGGTCGGCGAAGCACTGGCTGAAATATCGATTCTCGCCCTCGTACCCGTATGCGGCCGCCTCGTTACCGACGATAGGCATCAGTCCCTGCTCCGCGTTCTGTTTCTCGACAAGATCCTCGCCCTCTTCTCCCGTGATCTCGCGGCTCAGGAAGACCTTGACTCCAGAGTCAAGCGTGTTGTAGGACATGCTGTACTCGGGTCCAAGAAGTTCTGCGCTCAGCCGAAGGCCGGCACCGACGAAGCTCCACGATGTTGTCGTCTCGGCAATCAGTGTGTTGCCGTTTTTGTCCTCGTATTCCAGCGTTGAACGTGCGAAGTCCTCGGATGGACGCGTCCGGTAGTCGACCGCCTCTCCCCAGCGGGATCGGAGCCGTTCCGCGTATTCGGGTCGGGACCATTTCAGGCTCGCGATCTGCGCACTGACCTTCCTGAGGCGAAGCGAATCTCGTGCAGCGCCGGGAGGTGTAAGGAGGAATCGAGCCACCTCGACGCTGTGGCACATCATGTCGTTGAGTACGCCACCACCCTGCAGTTCCCCTTGCCAAAACCAGGGGTTGTGTGGGCCGCTGTGCTCTTCGGCTGCCCGCGCCAGATAGGGAGGGCCGGCTATGGGCACACCTCTTCGCCAGATGATCTCATGGCTACGCAACAGACCGGGCGTGAATAGCTGATCCTCAAGGTAGCCATGAAGCAGGCCGGCCTTTTCAGCCAACTGCAGCATCCGCTTTGCCTCAGCTACGTTTCTGCCCAGCGGTTTCTCGCATGCCACTCCAACCAACTCTCCTTTTCCAGAGGTGACGGTGTCCACAATCTCCTCCATGTTCTCGATGCGCTTGTGATTCGGGCCGCAGATCCAGATCGCGTCTATGGACGGGTCGGCGGTCATCTCTGCGATGGAAGAGAACGCTCTTGCCTCACCTACGCGGTAATCTCTCGCCAGCGCGGCCGCCCATTCGGCATTCTCTCTTGTGGGACTCCAAACGCCGCGTACGTCGGAGGTTCTTACGGCCTGCCATGAAGCGATATGGAATCGAGTGATGAATCCACTTCCGACAAAGCCGACGCCAAGAGGTTTAGTCATCATTTCTTTGATCGCATAATTGCGGGCTATCTCTAAGCGAAGTTAAGCGGTGCGGGCAAGTCGCGCGCGCTCGTGAAGTGGCATTTTGCAAACTGCCTTCTTCTCATCTACCGACGGCAGTCGGATAATGGGGGACGATGCCGGACTGGTCGGCTTGAGGCCATATAGCGTTGTCTTGCAACTGCAACGGGACCCGCCTACCTTTTCAGTGGGCAGAGCAAGGAGTCGGTCAACCTATCCAGAGTTGTAATGTCGGTGAACAACGTCTACGTGTCGCAGGGCACTCCAGAATACGACGCAATCGTTGTAGGCTCCGGCATTTCCGGTGGGTTTGCCGCTAAGGAACTGTGTGAGAAGGGGCTGAAGACAATCGTCCTGGAAAGGGGTCGCAACGTCGTGCACGGAGAGGACTACATCACCGAGCACAAGCCGAAATGGGAATTCGAGTTTCGGGGGCGGGGAAATCGCAAGCTTCTCGAGAAGGAATACCCTGTCCAAAGCCGATCGAGCCCCGTCAACGAGGCCAACCTTCATTGGTTTGTAAAGGACACAGAGCACCCGTACATCGAGGTCAACCCGTTCACGTGGGTGCGGGGATATCATGTCGGCGGCCGGTCCATTATGTGGGGGCGTCACTGCTACCGGCTGAGCGATCTCGATTTCGAGGCCAACGCACGGGAGGGCGTTGCAGTCGATTGGCCCGTTCGGTACAGTGACGTCGAGCCGTGGTATGACTACGTAGACGACTGGGTCGGGATCAATGGCGAGGCGCTCGGTCTCGCGCACCTGCCGGACTCGCAGTTTCTTCCGCCGTTTCCATTGAATCGCGGTGAACGGGTTCTTCGAGAAGCTGTCCGAAGGTCCTTTCCGGAAAGACATGTTACGATCGGCCGAACGGCTATTCTAACGCAACCGCACCGGGGACGGGCCGCCTGCCATCTATGTGGGCCATGCTCGCGCGGATGCTCGGCTGGCGCCTACTTCAGCAGTCAAAGCAGTACGCTGCCAGCTGCCCGAGCGACGGGAAACATGACGCTCCGTCCCAACAGTGTCGTGCACTCCGTCATTTACGATCGGGAGATGGGTCGCGCTACCGGCGTGCGCGTAATCGATGCCGTGACGATGGAGCAGCTCGAGTTTCGAGCCAAGGTGATCTTCCTTTGCGCGTCAACTCTGGGTACCACTCAAATTCTTTTGAACTCCAAATCGACGGATTTCCCTGACGGGCTGGCAAACTCAAGTGGCGCTCTGGGTCACTATTTAATGGACCATCATTTCGAGGTGGGTGCTTCGGGAGATCTGCCGGGTCTGGAGGACGTCTACTACCGAGGGAACCGGCCGACCGGTATCTACATCCCGCGTTTCCGCAATCTTGGCAACCGAGCTACGCGCAGATCCGACTTCTTGCGTGGCTACGGCTATCAGGGTGACGCGCTTCGCGAGGGGTGGGATCGACCGACCACAGGTTTTGGGATAGCGTTGAAGGAACAGCTTCGAGATCCGGGGCAGTGGCGCGTCAGCATTAACGCGTTCGGCGAGATGCTTCCGCGCGAGGACAACTATGTAGAGCTGGACAGCGAACGAACGGACAAGTGGGGTATTCCTCTTCTTCGTATCGACTGCACGTTCGGCGAGAATGAAATGGCCATGCGCAAGGACATGATGCAGAGCGCGGTCGACATGCTGGAGGCGGCAGGCTGCACAAACATCACGACTTTCGATCGTGACGATGTTGCTCCCGGACTCGGCATCCACGAGATGGGTACCGCGCGGATGGGTCGTGACCCGAAGACTTCGGTACTCAACGAATGGAACCAGGCGCACGATGTACCGAATCTGTTTGTCACTGACGGTTCGTGCATGACCTCTGCGGCTTGCCAGAATCCGTCGTACACCTACATGGCGCTCACGGCCCGTGCCGCCGACTACGCGGTTCGTGAACTCAAGCGCCTGAACATCTAGCTCGAAACGAAATGGAAAGACGTGAAGCACTCAAGCGGATTGGCGTCATGATGGGCGGTGCCGTGTCGCTCTCAACGGCCAGCGGAATCCTCGGGGGCTGCAAAGTTGGGCCGCGCGCGGAGCCTTTCGTGCCGCAAACCCTGACGTCGAAGCAGAACGAACTGGTGACGACCGTTTCCGAGCTAATTATACCTGAAACGGATACCGGCGGCGCGAAAGCCGCACGCGTAAACGAGTTCATCGACAAAATGCTTACGGACTGGGTCGAGGACGACGACAGGGAGCGATTTCTCTCCGGGCTGGATCAGCTTGAGTCGTCAACGATAGAGTCAGAGGGGTCCGAGTTTCTTGCACTACCTGAGGCCGACCAGAATCGTATCCTCGAGACGCTCGAAGCCGAGCGGGTGCAGTGGCGTGAGGCCGTCAACCAGGGGAGCGCATCCAGTGAAGAGCGACCATTTTTCGAGATGATGCGCGAGTTGACGATCGCCGGTTATTACACCTCGGAGATCGGCGCCTCCCGGGAACTTAAGTACGAAATCATCTTCACGTCTTACGAAGGGGACGTGCCTTACGACGAAATCGGCAGGGCCTGGTCGTGAGCGCTCATGCGTATACAGACCTCCCTCTAGACTGATGGCGACGGAATCGAAACAACGGGTGAGAGGACTCTATCCGAGTCGCGTCAATCTCCGCACACCGTGATCACCATCGTTCGATTACGTGCCTTCACATCGCATTCGAGAAAGAAGATCTGCTGCCACGTGCCGAGAACCGGTCTGCTGCCGGCCACAGGCAGCGTGACGGAAGGGCCCATCCAGGTTGCCTGGAGGTGAGAGTGTGCGTTACCATCGTGCCACGCTTGTTCGTGCCCGTAGTGACGACCCGGAGGTATTAGCTTGTCCAATATCTCCGGAAGATCCCTCCTGAGGCCGGGCTCAAACTCGATCGTCCCGACCGTTCCCGTGCTACCAACGACGGAAACGTTGACGGTGCCGATGGACACTCCCGAGGACGTGATCACTTCCGCGACGGCACTCGTCAGGTCGGTCATGTCGCCATGTCCGGAGGATTGAATAGACAGATTTGTTTGATATACCATTGTGCTGACTTGAGTTATTCACGTATTCTGTCGTTGCCCTATGCGTGTCAATGCTGCCACTTCGGCAACCCACCGGACTCCAACGCGTGAAAGCTACGCTCGTCAATCATTCAAATCATGGTCACCGGGAGTTGTGCAAGCGATGCGCGTTCTGTTTCCTAGTGTTAGTCGTAGTGCGGTCGCGGGATTAATAATCCTATTTGTCTGGGGCTGCTCTTCGTCAGCGCCCGTGACCACCCAGTCGGACGTTGATGTGGCAGAGCCGGCTCCGGCAACCACGGTCCACGCCATCGGGCTGAGTGCTGAATCCGATAAGCCGCTGCCTCTCGACGATAAGGTCCGGGTCGGCAAACTCGATAACGGTCTCACTTACTACGTCCGTAAGAATTCGAAGCCGGCTGAACGAGCCGAACTGCGACTCGTCGTCGATGCCGGTTCGGTGCTCGAGGCGGATGATCAGCGTGGACTGGCTCACTTCGCTGAGCACATGGCGTTCAACGGCACGGAGCGCTTTGAGAAGCAGGAGCTTGTCGATTATCTCGAACTCACGGGAAGCCGCTTCGGGGCCGATGTCAACGCCTACACGTCGTTCGATGAAACGGTTTACATGCTCAAGGTGCGCACCGACAGCACTGAACTGCTGGACACGGGTATCGAGATACTCAGGGAATGGGCCGGCCGGATTTCCTTTGAACCGGAAGAAATCGACAAAGAGCGAGGTGTCGTGATCGAGGAGTGGAGACTAGGCCGAGGTGCACAGATGCGTATCGCCAACGAGCAACTCCCGGTTTTGCTCAAGGGGTCCCGCTACGCGGACCGCCTACCCATCGGTACGAAGGACGTATTGGAGACTTTCGAGCATCCGACACTCACGAGCTTCTATAAGGACTGGTACCGGCCGGACCTTATGGCGGTGATGGCCATTGGCGATTTCGATGTGGACCGAGTCGAGGAGATGATCCGAGATCTCTTTGCGGATCTCGAATCCCCGGCGGACCCACGGCCTCGAGAGGAGTTCAGCGTCCCGGGCAATGAAGAACCCCTGGTCGCGCTGGCGACCGACCCCGAGGCCACTTTCGGCAGTGTGTCGCTGATCTTTAAGATTCCTGAGCAGGACATCAACTCACTCGAAGGCTATCGCAAGAGCCTGGTGGAATCTCTTTACCATGCGATGCTCAATTCCCGTTTGCAGGAGCTCACCCAGGATGCCGATCCTCCCTTTGCGTTTGCAGGGTCTGGTCGCGGGTCATTCGCGCGCAATCCTGACTTCTATAGTCTTGGAGCCATTGTACAGGAAGGGCAGATGGTCAGGGCGTTAGAGGTCCTGCTCGAGGAAGCTGAACGCGTGAGGCGCTTCGGCTTTACGGTCACCGAGCTCGAACGAGCCAAAAGTGACTTGCTGCGATCGATGGAACGAGCCTTCAACGAGAGAGACAAGACCGAATCGGCACGGTATGCGGGCGAATATGTGCGCCATTTCCTGGTCGACGAGCCGTCACCCGGAATCGAGTTCGAATATGAGGTGACCCGGGAGGTACTACCCGGTATCGGTCTTGACGAGATTAATGACCTCGCCGAGTCCTTCGTTACGAAGACTAACAGGGTGGTGCTAGCAGATGGTCCGGAAAAGGAAGGACTCGCCTATCCCACGGAGGACGAGTTGCTCGCCGTGTTCGATCGCGTAGCCGCGCGATCCATTGACGCGTACGAGGATCGTGTTCGAGACCAGCCTCTGCTGCCCAGCCAGCCGACTCCTGGTGCGATTGTCTCTGAAGAGACTTATGCGGACGTCGGTGTTACGCGTCTGAAGTTGTCGAATGGCGCCCAGGTAATTATGAAGCCGACCGATTTCAAGAACGATGAGGTATTGCTGTCCGCCATTTCTCCTGGGGGCACCTCGGTAGTCAACGATGAGATGTACATACCGGCCCGGTTCGCGTCCACGTTGATCGGTCAAGGTGGCGTGGGCGACTTCGACCCGGTCGAGCTTGAGAAGAAGTTGGCGGGGCAAGTCGTGTCTGTAAGCCCCTTTGTCTCCGAGCTGACGGAGGGCTTTCGCGGAACGGCGGCTCCCGACGATCTCGAGACCATGTTTCAGTTGCTGTACTTGTATGTGACCGCACCGCGCGCCGACTCGGTTGCATATGAGTCGTATCGTCAGCGGATCGGCAGTCTCCTTCTGAGCTCCAAGGCGGATCCGCTTCGCGCCTTTCAGGACACAGTGGCAGTAACCATGGCGCAGAATC
>JBFIPX010000167.1:0-7390 GCA_041609895.1 Rhodothermales bacterium | reverse complement strand
GTAGAGATAGTCCTCGTCGTCGCCTGTGTTGCGGAATCCGACAAACCGCAACGTGTCTGTCGATTGTAAGCTGACCCCGTTCGCCTCAAATAGGACCGGTATCTCTTTTCCGTTCTGAAATATCTGTATCGTGGCTGGGTCTATGGATGCGATCGCAATGCCCAGTTCGGAGAGGTTCTCTCCCGAAAGATGGTGAATGCCGTCCTCGACGGTTCCAATCTTGACGTACTGCCTTGTCGCGTCATACCAATTCGGATCGAAACCATCCTGTCCGTGGGCAGCCGGCACCATCATGCTGGTCGCGAGCAGAAGGACTGGTAGATATTTCGAAAGTGTTATGGTCAAACCTGTGGCCGCGCTTTCTCGATGGCGACTGGATGGCTTTGGCAGGGTCAAGAGGCGTTGCGAACCCGTCCCAGTGGGGTCTTACTCTCCGACTGCGCGTGGGGATGCTACTATAAAATTCGACTGGAACAGGGCTTTCCGAAGCTCTGCGGTCCGATTCTCCGCCGAAATCTGCTCGAGATAGCGGAAGTATGCGTCGAGCTCGGTGCGGCTGTAGGCCGCGGGTGCGCGGATCCCGACGATCGTCTCATTGATCGTGTCAACGACGTTTTCGTCCTCTGCCCAGAGTCGCTCCTGCAGTTTCTCGCCTGGTCTGAGGCCGGTGTAGGTGATGACAACCCTTTCAGGGTGTACCGCGGCGCGCGCAATCAGGTAGTGGGCGAGGGCCTTGATCTGTATGGGCTCGCCCATTCTTGCCGCGAAAATGGGAGCATCATCCAGCAAAAGTGTTGCAAGGATTAGAGACGCGGCCTCGTTTCCCGTCATGAAGAACCGTTTCATTTCGGGATGTGTGATCGTTACGGGGCCGCCCCTGCTTATTTGGTCGAGAAACATCGGAACAACGCTTCCTTGACTTCCGAGAACGTTTCCAAAGCGGACGGACTTACATCTCATCTCGGAATCGATCGATCTGATGTACCACTCGGCCAGTCGCTTTGTCGCTCCCAGGACGCTGGATGGCTCGACTGCCTTGTCGGTTGAGACGAATACGAATTGCTCGGTTCCGAAATCCTCACAAATACGTACGAGGCTCACCGTAGAAAGCGTGTTGTTCGTAAAGGCTTCTGCCGGATGCCGCTCCATGAGAGGGACGTGCTTATAGGCCGCTGCATGGAAAACGACATCGGGGCGATAAGCAGCAAAAGTGGCGCGCATAATCGCTTCGTCCCGGACATCCGCGATGCGAAATATCAGCTCGCCCGTGAACCGAAGCTCCCGGAGGTCATTTTCCAGTTTGTAGAGGTTGTACTCGCTGACGTCGACAAGGACAAGCCGGAACGGGTTGAGTTCGAGCAAACGATTAGTGAGAACTGAACCCACCGATCCTCCGGCGCCCGTTACAAGGACCGTCCGTCCGGTGAGGTAGTTGCTGATGGCCGTCAAATCGAGTTCAACCTCTCGACGTTCTTGCAGGCCGCGCAGATCAACGTCTATTGTGCGCCTCTCCTCGGTTGGTCGGAGCTTTTCGGATATGAAGCGGACGGTAGCTCGTAGTCCAAGCACACCGACAATAGCGAATGCACACTGCGCTGCGACGACACTACGAGGCGGCAAGCCCTCCGGATCGATCAAGAACATGATAACCAACGCCACGGCACCTCCCGACACGATGAACCCGGCGACCTTGAGAAAGGAGTCCAGGTGCATTTTTCGTGAATGCATCCGATACAGGCCCGCAAGGGTTAGGGCGGTCATGTACACGGATGTGGCGACTACCGAAGCCACTATTAGATCATCGCCGCCGGCAATAAGCTTCCAGTCACCTGTTCGAAGCTTGATGGCAGCCATGAATGCCGCATGTACTATCGCCAAATCAGTCAGGATGTATAGGACCCTTCGAATCACTATGTCTCTCTCCTGTACTCTGTAGTTCATGACCTCACGCTGCTGTGCCTAGCCACTGAGTCCCCGGATAAACGACGGACTCAAGGATGTTTTGAAATTCTCGGGCGAGATTCTTGCGGTCGAAATGCGTTCGTGCAAACTGACGGGCATTCGATCCGGCCTTTTCAACTCGGGCCGGCGATTCGGTAAGTGAGACGATCATTCTCGCCAACCCCTCGGGATCATGCGGCTTGACGTGCCAGCCCATGGAGTGCTTTTCAACCAGCCTGCGAATCCAACCGCCGGTGTTGACTATGACCGGGCAACCGGTCGCCAGAGAGTCAAACAGTTTGGAAGGTGAGCACGCCGAAACCGATGGTATGTCTTCAAACGTGACGAGAGAAGCATAACTTGAGGCGAACACGTCAAATACCTGATGGTGAGGCTGGGGCCCCAGAACGTCTACGTTTGGAAGTCGCGCGGCTGCGTCTCGAATGCTCCGCTCATGGAAACCATGTCCGGCAAAGGCAAATCGAATCCGCGGATCGCCTGCCAACATCTCGGCAGTGGCCAGAATGGTCTCAATGTCATTTGCTCGTCCAAAGGCACCGGCGTACAGGAAGCGCTTGGGTTCGTCGCGATGCTGAGCGTTGGTCTCGGACCTGGCCGCGGCCTTCGAAGCAAGTGCCATGTTGGTACCCTGAAGTA
Organism: Rhodothermales bacterium; assembly: GCA_041609895.1. Classification (GTDB taxonomy): domain Bacteria; phylum Bacteroidota; class Rhodothermia; order Rhodothermales; family JABDKH01; genus JAHHLP01. The sequence goes on along the minus strand of JBFIPX010000167.1, from coordinate 4,792 downwards.
CCGTGCAGATCTGTGACACAGGCACTCCACTTCGGCGAACGTGCTCCGTCATATCGGGGCTGAGCGTCACGACCCGATCTGCCGACCGATACAACCGTGCTTCCAAATGCCGCAGTGGGCGCTGCAGTGGACGCGGAATTGCGCCCATCTCGATCGGAAAGTCTGGCCACAGGTCCCGGATTTCAAAGACGAACGGTACTTCCCAATAAGCTGCGACTCTTCTTGCGGCCCAACCGACACTCAGGGGCGTCGATGTTCCGATCACCACGTCCGGTCTCCGAACCTTGGTACCCGCGTCTGCGGCCTGTCGCGCATAGCTGAGGAAGGATCTAAGTCTCGCCCACCTATCCATCTTATTGTCATACCGGATCGGAAGCGACACCAACTCCGCGCCCTTTGGAATCCACGGGAAATCATCACTGATCCGCTTCGATAACCATGCATCGGTTGAGACTATTGTGACGTCATGTGTTTCTCCCCAATACTCCGCAAACTCATAGTGTCTGCACGTGGCCGGGCAATCCGGATTGTGATGATATTGATGAAAAAGGAGGATGTGCATCGCGACGGGATCAGGTTACCGCATGGGTGCGATCGTAATGTTGGCGCGCGTGGAGACTGCTTCGGTAACCCGGGAAGAACGCATCCCCTGCCGACATGCCGGAGTTCTTTTCGTCCAACTCTGCGCAGTATGAATAACGTCGTTCGTCCGTGACGATTCGAATCGTTTCGAAGTGGGAGCGTGAGTTAGAGAAACCGGCCTTGAAGTCGAACAGCGAGTCTTTTTGTGAACCGACGCCGCCGCCCAAATGCACGACACGATCTCCTCTACTCTTGGCCCACATGATCATGTCGAAAAGCATGAGCTTCGATGGTGACAGGTGTCGATGCTGTCGCGCCGACCCTGAGAGGTGGAACTGAACGATTCCGTTGTGCCGAGTGAAAAGACCTGCGGACGCTGGCTCGCCTGTTGGAGAATGCACCGTACACAGGTGCAGTCTGTCGCCCAATGCACGTTTCAGATTGTTGAAGTAGGTCGTAGGGAAATTGTAGTAGTCGCCCGCGTCCACGCGTCACATCGTCGCCCGGTAAAGCGAGATAAAGTCAGTCAGGAGGGACCATTCGTCTATGCGCGTACTGAATCCGACTCGTTCAAGCTTCTTGATTCGTTGTTTGTGACCATGCTCCATCTCCGCCCGGATCAATGATTCGTTGAGCCGGATGTCGACGGTGACCGTCTCGCCTTCATTCTCGACCTTTCCGTATGCTCCAACTGAGTTGCTCGGAAATGGGATTAGAGGGTGGGTGCGGATGAATGCTGATATAATGTCTTCATGCTGGCAAAGGGCCACGAACGACGCCAGAAACTGGGCCACTTTCGAGTCGGGGCAGCCGCGCGAGACAATAGGCCCGCCATAACCGTACGGGCTCGTTGCATCGCGCCAGCTGTTCGGGGCATCCAGTCGGTCCGGCAGTCTTCGAACGAGGAGTGGAATGAGAATCAGCCCTTCCCGGTCCTCGGCGTAGAAGGCCGTGGGCTGGCACCCTTCCTGTTTTCCGGCGACGTCAACGTACTCGGGCAGATGGTACACATCGTGGTCGCAGAACTCTAACGCTCTCGTCCACCGGGTATCTTCCGTCGATATGAAGGCTGCTGTCATGAGCCTACGGCTTGTAAGGTGGCTGACAGGCCACTCCTCAAGTGGCCGCAGGTTGTTTGATAGCGGATCGATCGTGCGACCTCTATGGCGCCGCTCGTTGGCTCGTCGTCATCGGCCAGAATGGTGAGCAGCTTTCTCTGCGGATCGAGACGACTCAGCGCCGACAGACCTGCAGGAGTCTTCAGGAAGGCTGCCGAGGTTGTGCGAAAGTACTCTTCACCGAGTCGTCCTATTTCGTACTTCTTTCCATCGATCTCGAGCGTGATCTGCGAGAAGCCGAACTGGCGATGTCTCTGATTGGCTTCCACGAGTCCGTCGACGTGGACGTCGCCTAAACTGGCTGCAGTTGGTAGAGGCCTGACTCGCCATGATCGTCCGAATGCAGGCGTGAGTCCCAGTGACGCGTACCAGTCGGACGCCCGCCGATTATCTGCGAATGAATCGACGCTGAACAATGCGTCACCAGATGGATCGAAATGTCGCAGGCCTTCACGTAGCAGCATCGACCCGGCGCCTTTCCCACGACGTTGGGAAATCACAAAAATATGGTTCAGATGAACCCGGCCTTCGGTCATCCGCCATTCGCTGACGCCGCAGGCGGCGCCGCCGTCCGTACACAGTATAAAGGTCGAGTTCGGCTGGTGGTCGCCGCGGATCAAATCTCTGATGTGGTTCTCCAGGCCGGCGCATCCCACAATCGTGTAGCGCCTGACGCTTCCCAGCAGCTGTTGCAAACAGGATGCGATAAAGCGCGTGTCGTCCGGTGTGGCTAGGCGAGTGCTCGGCATCGACTCAGGAGACTTTTCTCAGGGTGGTTCTGCTTCGCTCACGATCTAGATCCGGAATCGAAGGAATCTGGTCGGTGGTTACCACAACGTCAGATTGATCGAGCACTTTCCCAATTGACTTGACCAGGATGTCCATATCGCGACGCAAAGAAAACGTCTCTACATACTGGACGTCGAGCGCGAGCCGCGCGTCCCAGTCCAGATGGTGGCGTCCGCTGATTTGCGCGAGGCCCGTGATACCCGGTCGCACGAGGTGTCGCCGCCGTTCTTCAGGGGTGTAGTATTGGAGGTAGCGACCCAGGAGTGGTCTGGGCCCTACCAGACTCATCTCTCCGCGAAGGACATTGATCAGTTGAGGAATCTCATCCAGACTCGTTCTTCGTAGAAAGTGGCCGAGTGGAGTAAGTCTTTGCGCGTCCGGAACCTCCAGCGAAACAGGCTTCATCGTCCGGAACTTGAGCATGACAAAGGGTCGTTCGCGAAGTCCCGGCCTGCTTTGTCGAAAGTGAATCGGACGTCCACTAGTCAGCCAAATCGCGGTCGCGATTGTCACGTAGGCAGGAAGCAACGCTATCAGCAGAAGCAAGGAGGCGACGACATCAATGCAACGTTTGATGCGTGCCTGTCGGGCATCAATAGGCTGATGGTGTGTTAGACGCATCATGCGTGGTCAGCCTCAAACCTGGACTGCGCGTGATGAATCTTGCCACCTCGCAGGTTGGACATGCTGCGCTGGACAACCCCGACAACCCGGTCGACCTGTTTCTCGGACAGCTGACTGAAGAAAGGCAGGGCGAGCGTTCGTCGGGACGCATTCTCCGCAGCTGGGAAAGCACCGGCCGCATATCCAAGTTGGCGATAGAACGGCTGCTCGTGAATCGTCGGGAAGTACGGCGAGCTTTCGATTCCGTGGCGTCCGAGAAACTTCTGAAGCTGATCACGGGCATCGATGGCGAAGTGGTCGCCAAGCCGGATGACGTACGCGAACCAACTCCTGGTTCCGTGATCGGAGGCGGGTGGGAGGATAACGTGTTCATCGAGCTCGGCGAGCCTTTCCGCATACGCCGCCGCCACAGCGGCCCGACGTGACTGCAATTCTGCAAAGCGTTCGAGCTGGGCGCAGCCCAGCGCTGCTGACATCTCATCGAGGCGATAGTTGTAACCGAGGCGCACGTGCTTCATGACGGCACTGTTCGCGCGGCCCTGATTTCGCATCGATCGAATGAGGTCCGCGAGCTGCTCATTGTTCGTAGTAACACAACCGCCTTCCCCGGTGGTAATCTGTTTATTTGGGTAGAAGCCGAATGCGGTCGCGTCTCCCCAGGAACCGATCGGTTGACCATCGATGAGCGCCCCCAATGCCTCGCAACCGTCGTCGATGAGAACAAGGCCGTGTCGCCGAGCTATCTCCTGCAGTGCAGGCCAGTTTGCCGGTAGACCGAAGACGTCCACGGCGAGAATCGCGCGGGTCTGCGGGGTGATCCGACGCTCGATCAGCTCGACGTTGATGTTCAGCGTCAGCGGATCGACATCGACAAATACCGGTGTCGCGTGCTCGAAGAGGGCGGCGTTCGACGAAGCGACGAAGCTGTAGGGTGTCGTAATCACCTCGTCGCCGGCGCCGATTCCGAGGGCCCTGACGATCAGGTGCAGCGCGGCCGTGCCGCTGCTGACGGCGACGGCAAAACTGGTTCCACATAGGGCCGCCAGGCGGTCCTCAAATTCGTCGCACGATGGACCGAGTGCAAGGCGTCCCGATTGCAGAACGGCTTGCACGCGTTCTATCTCGAGGGGACTGATGTCAGGCCCCGAGAGGGGAATACGTTCGTCTGGGTTGATTCTCAAAAATCCGGTCAGGGAGATTTAGGATTCGGGCGTGGGGGCCCGTAGTGGGAGTCTCCAAATCGGATCGCCAGGTACGCTTGATACCTGCCTCTGAAATCTAAGAAGAGGTTGGCGAAATTCCTCCCAAAAGTGGTCCTGATTGCCCTGCGGGTCCGATCTTTTTCCCGCGCTTTCGTAGCAATGGTCGTATAATGTGTATCGGACATGCATCAGCGAACCTGAATCCCACCCGATGCACCTCCAATCTCCCAATTCCAAGGTCTATGTAGCCGGTCACACCGGCCTCGTAGGGTCGGCCGTCTATCGAGGTCTGCAAGACAGCGGATACGTGAATCTGGTTGGCCGAAGAAGTACGGAACTGGATCTCCGTGTTCAGCAACAGGTGAGAGACTTTTTCGATAGCGAGCGCCCCGATTTCGTCGTTCTCGCTGCGGCGCGTGTAGGCGGCATTTTGGCGAATAACACCTACCCTGCCGATTTCATTTCTGATAACCTTGC
>JBFIPX010000166.1:0-7421 GCA_041609895.1 Rhodothermales bacterium | reverse complement strand
CTACATCGCGCAGAGAGCCGCTACGAATGCGAGATTAGAAGCTAGCTTACAGCGATGCGTAATAACTTGCGCTCGCGAAGAACGAAAATCTGGCTGAATTAGGACTATCTTCCGAGGTCAACTGTTTGGTGACTCAGGTTCGATCGTGGCGCAGACGAGATATGTGAGGAAAGGACGAATGGCCGCAGTGAGTGGATCCTCGATCCCGATCTTCTCCGATATCGATCAGATGCGAAGAGTCGCCACAGAGATTCGATCGAGTGCTGGAACTCTGGCGCTCGTGCCGACGATGGGTGCCCTTCACGAAGGGCACCTCCAACTTGTTCGAGAGGCCCGAAAGCGAGATCATCCAATAGTGGTTTCGATCTTCGTCAATCCCACGCAATTTGGGCCGGATGAGGACTTCGATCGGTATCCTCGCACGCTCGAAACCGACCTCGAGGCGCTTGGAAGCGTTGGAGGAGTCGAGGCCGTATTTGCTCCTTCCGTCTCGGATATGTACCCGGAGGGAATCGAGGCTCTGGCGACCGAGGTGGCCGTTCGACATTTGCCCGATCACCTCTGCGGCGCGTTTCGCCCCGGTCACTTCAATGGTGTCACAACAGTTGTTAGCAAGCTCTTCAACATTTGTGTCCCATCGGTAGCCTTCTTCGGCAAGAAGGATGCGCAGCAGTACGTCATTATCCGCAGGATGGTACACGACCTTGACTTTGGTATCGAAATCATCGGCGTGGACACGGTTCGCGAGCCTGATGGTCTTGCGCTCTCCTCACGGAACAAGTACCTCTCATCAGAGGAGCGTGAGCAGGCCGTCGTCCTCTTCGAGGCAGTACAGACTGCCCGGAGATTGATTCAACAAGGTACCGGTCGTCACGATGCGATCGTGACTTCGATGACGGAAGTGATCTCTCGTGCCCCGCTTGCAAGACTCCAATATGCGGAAGCCGTCAGCTCGGAGACGCTCAAGCCCAGGTATGAGTTCGAGTCTGGGGACGAAGTGCTGGCAGCTGTGGCCGTCTACTTTGGTGAAACACGGCTCATTGACAACGTCTTCGTGACCCTGCCGTAGTGCGCGTCCGGCGACGAGCTCGAAAGGCCTACGCCATGTCCGCGTCGTCCCTCTTCTCGTAGGCAGCAATAATGTCTTTCACCAGCTTGTGCCGAACTACGTCTCCGGCATCGAAGTAGACGAAAGAGATTCCTTCTACATTTCCGAGAATGCTCCGCGCCTGTACCAGCCCGCTAACCGTCTGGCTGCCCAGATCGATCTGGGTGACGTCGCCGGTAATAATGGCACGGCTACTTGTGCCCAGGCGCGTGAGAAACATCTTCATCTGCTGGGTAGTGGCGTTCTGAGCCTCATCCAGAATTACGAAGGAGGAGTTGAGCGTCCGGCCGCGCATATAGGCGATCGGAGCAATCTCAACCACGTTCTGCTCCATGTACTGACTGAGTTTGTCGCGCGGTATCATGTCTTCCAGCGCATCATATAGCGGCCGCAGATAGGGATCTACTTTTTCGCGATAGTCGCCGGGCAGGAACCCGAGTCGCTCACCTGCCTCGACGGCCGGCCGGCACAGTACGATTCGGCGAACCTGGCGTGATTTCAGGGCCGCAACAGCAAGGGCAACCGCGATGTATGTCTTCCCGGTTCCAGCGGGCCCGATCGCAAACACAACGTCATGAAGCCGTGCCATTTCGACAAGCCGAACCTGGTTCGGTGTTCGAACCTTGATCGTTCCGCCATCCGGCTTGTACAACACAACATGTCCATCCGTCGAACCGTTTCCGGTGCGCGCCGCCTTCGGGACCGCAAAGAGCGAGAGCACCGTTTCGACATCATTCTCAGTAAGGTTGCCGTGGCGGCTGAGCACGAGAGTGAGTTCCTCGAACACCCGTTCGATCTGGTCGAGCAGTGCCGAAGAATCAGAACTGACGCGAACTTCGTTGCCACGCGCAGTAATTCGAGCGTCAGGGAAGGCCGATTCGACTTTTCGGAGATACACGTCGTTGAAGCCAAAAAGAAGTAGCGGCTCAACGGCCTCTATAGTGAGTTCTTTGTCGGGCAATAGTTGGCGGATCCTCAGAGATTGCTATGTTTGCCACGACTCAGCGGACCGCCCGCGAGCGTACGGCAATACGGGTTAGCAGATGTCTTCAGATGAAGCGATTGCTGATAGTCGAATTTACAAAAATGGAGGGGGCCGGAAACGATTTTATCGTTCTTGATAATCGCTTCTTCCGCTTCACGCCCGAAGAGCTCGGCGAAATTGCCGCAACTTTCTGTCCACGTCGGACCGGGATCGGAGCAGACGGCCTCCTGGCTCTCGACAGCCCGTCGGCCGAAGGGGCGAACTTCCGAATGAGATATCGCAACGCCGACGGCACGAGAGGTACGATGTGCGGTAACGGCGCCCGCTGCATCGCACTCTTTGCTCAAAGCGCTGGCATGGCGGGCGCGCGGCAAATCTTCGAGACAGACGCCGGTCTCTATCGATCGGAAATTGGTCCTGCCCGCAACAGAGTCCGCATCTGGATGCCGAAACCGCTGCCTCAGCTCACGACTGACTCTATACCGGTCGTTTTGCAAAGTGGCGTGCGGCTTAATCTGCACCAACTGTGGACGGGAACGGAGCACGTCGTCACTTTCGTCGAAGACATCGATGTCGTTGATGTTGAGTCAATCGGAAGACAAATCCGCCACATGCCCCAATTCGAACCAAGCGGGACAAACGTCAATTTCGTCCAGTTGTCACCCACGGAGGAGGGAGGCGTAGACGTTCGGGCACGTACTTTTGAGAAGGGGGTGGAGTCCGAAACGCCCGCTTGCGGAACCGGGGCCGTCGCAGTCGCGATCGCCACAGTGTCGCGGCGGAAAATGTCGGAAGAGAGGCTTGACGTCCAGATGCGGGGTGGGGTACTCACCGTAGGATTCTCAACAAACTCTGGCGAAATCGCGGAGCTTTACCTGGAGGGAGACGCGCGTCAGGTATTCCGCGGTACCTTTGAGCTGAGCTGACCGTCCGACCTGCTACTGAAGGAAAATTCTACGGTTGTCGGTTATGTCTGCTTGCTCGCGCAACGCGGCAAGCCAGCGCTGCTGAACCTGGTTTCGCTGCTGGCTGAGCAGCTGATTTCGAATCTGCGATTTCTGCGCGTCCGTGATGGAAGAGGGTTCCGTGTGCGAAACGACCTCGATGATGTACGCCGAATTTTGTCCCTCTATTACGCCGGAACGCTGACCTTCCGTTAATCCAAAGGCGGCTCCTACCAGCTTCGGCTCTCTCCCTAGGCCGCTCACCACGGGATTTGCCATCGTCAGTCCATTCGCCACACGCACGCCAGCGCCGACTGATGCCGCTATTGATTCGAGATCGCCTTGTTGCGCAGATTCCAACTTCGACGATTGAATCTCCTTCTTCTTGCTCAGCCGAACCCGTGGTTCAAGTTCGTTTCTGACCTCCTCGAAGGGGCGGTATCCCGCCTCCTGAATCCGGTCTATCCTTGCGACGATGAAATCGTCATTAAGCTCAATGACCGGGCTGATCTCTCCTTCGTCTGCGGTCTCAAGGAAGTTTGTCAAGAGCCTGCTGTTGCCGATCCCCGGGATGAACTGCTGGCCGTCCTCAATTTGAACGCTTTGAACGGCGAGGTCGCGCCGCTCCGCCTCCGATCGGAAGTCGCCCTCTTCCTCAGCGAAGAACTTGAGGTCGTCAAGATTTTCCTCGATGCGACTTAGCGTGGCGACCGATGGCGTAAGGTTGAGCGCGAAGTCAGCGATCTTTACCTGGGTGGAAGACTGATTCGTCACCTCGATCAGGTGATAGCCAAATTGCGTTTCGACCGGTCCAACAAGTCTTCCGATGCGTGCGCCGAAGGCAGCCTCTTCGAAAGGCTTCACCATCCGGCCGGGCCCAAACCAGCCGAGGTCTCCACCTCGCTGCGCCGACTGCGGATCGTCCGATAGTTTGCGGGCCAATTCGGCAAAGTCCTCGCCCGCTCTAATGCGATCTCCGATTGACGCAACCAAGTCTCTTGCATACTGACGCCGATCCTCATCGCCTTCGGCCGCCCGAATCAGGATGTGCCGCGCCCGTACGGATCTTTCGTCAGCCGGCGATACGTCCATAACCTTAATCAGATGCATCGCACCACCTGACGCGATCGGACCAATGACTTCGCCTACGGACGGATTCGAAAAGACAGCGTCTGCAATCTCCTCATCCAGCTCGTCCCGTCGGAAAAGCGCGTCTGTGTACGGCCGTTCGGAAAAATTCTGTACGAGAAATAGCGAGTCGTCCTCGGCGGTCTGAAAGCGCGGCTTCAGCCGCTGAATTTCTTCCATTATCGCACTGGAATCGGATGCTGTCGGTGCCTTCGCGATCTTTACATAAGACAACGTGTAGGCCCGTTTGCGCTCAAACTCGTCCCTATGATCATCATAGAACCGTTCGAGATCACGCTCGGTCACAGAGACGGCACTGTCCGGAACAGAGGCATACGGAAGTGATACGAAACGCACGTCGACTCGCGCGTTTTGCCGGCGATACTCGTCAACAATATCCTGCTCGGATACGCGAATCGTAGCCCCGATCAGCTGGTTCAGCTTCTCTCGGCGCCGCTCAGTTCGGAGATAGTCCTCGATCCGAATCAGATCTTCTCGGGCGTCCGGGTTCTCAATGAAGTTACGTAGCACTGCTTGGTCGACATTTCCCTGCCCATCGCCAAAGAACGTGCGAATGATCTGATGGGGCTGGTCGCCCAGGACCATTTGCCTGACCTCGTTATCGGTGACTTCGATTCCGAGCCTGTTCATCTCCTGTTCCCGCAATCGATCGTCGACCAGTTCATCAAAGACCCGATCACGCTCGGAGTCCAACGCCTGCGGCGGCATTGATTCGCCGGTCCGCTGCCGATAGGCCTCTACCTGGTTGTTGACGTAATTGTTGTACTCCTCAAGGGTAATATCCTGGCCGTTTACCTTCCCGATGACGTTGCCGGTCGTACCGATAACGTCGAACACATTAGTGTCCTGCAACATGAAGATGATGCCGAACGCAACGACGAGAATCCACAGGACTGCGCCTGTGTTGTCCCGCATCTTTGTCATGAGACCCATGACTATACCTTACCTCTCGGAAGCTGACTGGAGACGTAGAAGCGAGGCGACAAGGGCAGAAGGCAAGCTTACGCCGGGACGGAAGCCGACCCCGTCCGCAATCGACCGCACTCGCGGGAGAGCGTCAATATACTTTCCGTGTGCGCAATTGTTTTCGGGTTCGCACAAGCTTAACGACCTCGGCTGGGTAGGTCGTGCCTCGACTCAAGCGGCCCTGGACTGGGTCTTGGCAAGACGCGCGCGCAGCGTCTTCAGGATCTTACCGAGGATTTGAGATATTCGGGCCTCCGTCAGGCTCAGGAGCGCTGCAATCTCGCGCAGCGTCAGGTTTTCGTAGTAGTAAAGAGCGAGGATGGTCTGTTCCCGCTCGGCAAGGTCCTTGATCAAGGTCCCGATGTAGTCGTGCAGGGAATTGCGATCAACTCGTTCGAATGCCTTGAGGGTCTCTTCATTGGGAATGGTTTCGAGGACCGTCTGCTCGCCCTCCGAGTCGGTGGGGGCGTGAAGAGACAGGGCGAAGCGGCATTGGGCGTCCCTCAGCAGCGTATGGTACTCAACGAGCGTCATCTCGAGATAGGCTGCGACGTCATGATCGCTCGGCTCGCCGGCGAGCTCCTGCCTTAAGGTGTCTATCGCCTTTTGCGCCTCGGCAAGGCGCCGGCGTCGCTCGCGTGGGAGGGCGTCGATTGATCTGAGATAGTCGACCAGAGCTCCGCGGATTCGACCGTAGGCGTAAGAAACGAATGGAGTACCGCGGTCCGGATCGTATCCATTGAGCGCCTGGAGCAAGCCTAGTAGCCCGACGTTCTCGAGGTCCTCACGCGCCGCGAGCGGGTGGTCAGGAACGCTCAAGCGGCCGACGACAGATCGTACCAGTGGAACGGCGGCGACGACGACGGCTTCTCGGTTCTCGGGGGTAGTGTCTTTGGCGTACTGAACGGCAAGGCGTTGTAGGTCCTGAGACATGCGACTCGACTTGTTTTAAGGTTGGCGATACGAGCGGAAGAGGGCGTTCACGCGGCGATGGCGTCCGGCCTATCCTCGGAGTGTTGCCGATGAAGCGCGGATTTCTCCGGGGCCGCCGGCTTGGATCCATGGGTTCTCATCACCGCCTGAATTGCGAGATCGCCGAGCAGCATGACGAGAAAGATGGCAGCGGCAGTCGCCAACCCACGGTAGATCGCGGGTTCGAACCCAGTGCCGGCCGTGACTTGACTAACAAATGTCAGCGTTCCTACCAGGGCGCTGAACTGAATCGAAAGAGAGCGCATAGAGAGGTATCGTTTGGGATGCATTGGTAGTGCAGGTCGATCACCAACCAACTAGCATGCCAGCAGCCGACGGGCGGCAAGAATTGTCCACCACTAGATATCGGCTGATTCACTCGCCGACGTAAATGGAGGCTCGTCAATCCCCGATGGGCTCCACGTGAATCGTTCTTGAAAGCTCGCAATCGATGATTTGCCGGCTCTTGCGGGTCGAAGGAGATCCATGCCGTTCCGATCTCGGCTCTGGCAAAAAAGGCTTGGATTTGTTTCGCCGCGAGAGGCCGAAGTCTGTGCTCAGATCGTGAGACCGCGGGAAAATCCTACCGGCGGAGGGCAAAATTTGGCGCTTCGGGACTTTCGTGCCGGTCCCATGCAGCGCGGTTCTTTCGTTGGAGACCACGCCACGCGCGTGAGCTTTGGCGGGGTAGTCTAATTGAAGGGCGGTATCGTTATCTTGTTACCGTACATTCCCGCCTCGTACGCCCCACGTTTCGACCATGCCCAGTCAGCCCCACATCCTTTTCGTGGACGACGAACTTCTTCTGCAGAAGGTGTTCGACCGTCTTGTGTCTCGAAATAACATGCAGGTCACTTGCACGTCGAGCGCGTTGCAGGCCGTCGAGCATCTGAAGAACCATGACTTCGACCTCGTGGTCACGGATTTCATGATGCCGGATATGGACGGACTTGAATTGCTTGCCCATATTCGCCAGGAGTATCCCGACCTCGGTGTCATCATGATTACGGCGCATGCAAGTGTTCAACACGCGGTCCGAACCATGCAGTCCGGTGCGATAGACTATCTGCCCAAGCCATTCCAGACAGATGTTCTTATAGAGCGGATTCGAGGTGTTCTTGACAAGAAAGAAGAGAAGGGTACCGGCCCTCCAAACAAATTGGAGAAACAAAAGAAGGGCTCGTCTCGCAAAGTAGCGTTTGTGGGTGAGCACCCGAGTGTTAAGAAGCTGGTTGAGATAATCCCGCGCGTAAGCAGCAACAAGGCGCCTGTATTTATCCAGGGAGAAAGTGGAACG
>JBFIPX010000165.1:0-7496 GCA_041609895.1 Rhodothermales bacterium | reverse complement strand
TGCACCTCCTTGTCAAACGCACGGTCGAACGCCACGTCTGAAGGTGGGAAGTCCACCGCGCGAACGAAATCGCAGGCCTCGGCAGCTCCGTGCTCGCGATCCATCCCGATGTCCTCCCACTCGACCGACAACGGCCCTTCGTAGCGGACACGATTCAGTTGCCGGATGATCTCCTCGAAGTCGATCTGGCCCCGTCCCAGCGAGCGGAAGTCCCAGTATCGTCGATCGTCCCCGAAGTCGGTGTGACCGCCGAACACGCCGGCGGCCGTCGGAACGGCCGACCACCAGACGTCTTTCATGTGAACGTGGAAGATCCGGTCGCCAAAGCGCCGTATGAATTCAACATAGTCGACACCCTGGTAGCCCATATGGCTCGGGTCGTAGTTGAACCCGAACGTGGAATGGCCATCCACCGCCTCGATCGCGCGTTCCGCCGAGGCAATGTCGAAGGCGATCTCCGTGGGGTGGACCTCGAGGGCGAACCTGACTCCCAGGCTGTGGAACTCGTCAAGAATGGGCGTCCACCGATTGGCGAAATCGGCAAACCCGGCCGCAATCATGTCCGGCGGGACGGGTGGAAAGCTGTACAGGTACTGCCAGATGGCACTGCCCGTAAAGCCGTTCACTACCGAGACCCCTAACTTCTTCGCGGCTCGCGCCGTGTCGATCATCTCCTGGGCTGCGCGCTCCCGCACACCATCTGGATCACCGTCACCCCAGACGTGCGGTGGTAGAATCGACTGATGACGCGCGTCGATGTTATCGCAAACGGCCTGGCCCACCAGGTGATTGGAGATGGCAAAGCATTTCAGACCATGACTCCCCAGCAGCGCCCGCTTGGCGTCGCAATAAGAATCCTCGGAGACTGCCCGCGACACCTCAAAGTGATCTCCCCAACAGGCAAGCTCGACCCCATCGTAGCCGAACTGTTTGGCCTTCTTCAACATCGTGTCTAGAGGAAGGTCGGCCCACTGGCCCGTGAAAAGAGTGACTGGTCTCGGCATCGTTATTTCTCGTAGATGATTTACTCTCCATTCGATGTGAGTTTGAAGCGCGCTCTTAGACCTGCGGAAACCGGATCCACCCATCACACCTCCGGAAATCTGATCCACTTGTCAGTGGATTGGGAGCTCTTGACCGCGGTCTCGATGAACGCCATCCCCGCCACACCGTCGTCTACATTGGGGAAGTCGTATCCACCGGCCGGCGGCGGTCTTCCGTCTATGTGGTCCGCGATCGCTCCCGCCGCTGCCAGGTAGACGTTGGCGAATGCCTCGATAAATCCCTCGGGATGTCCGAACGGCGTGCGCGTGTTTGCTTTTGCAGCATCGCCAAGGTAATCGTTCCCCCGACGGTACACCTGGCGAGGTTTGTCCGCGTACTTGACGATCAAATCATTCGGGTACTCCTGGCGCCACTCGATGGACGCTTTGGTGCCGTAGGCACGTATGCTCAGCGCATTCTCGTCTCCGTTGGAGATCTGCGATGCGTAGATGATGCCCTTTGCCCCATCGGTGAACCGGACGAGGATGTTTCCGTCGTCGTCCAGCTGACGCCCGGGAATGAAAGCGGTCAGTTCCGCGCAGAGTTCCTCAACCTCTATTCCACACACGTACCGCACAAGGTTGTGCGCATGCGTCCCGATGTCTCCGATGCAGTTCGACGCACCCGCCACCGACGGATCGGCCCGCCAGTTCGAGATCTGTTCGCTGCCGGTTTCCTGAACGTCACCCACGGCGTACCCCTGAGGATACTCCGCGACTACTTTGAGCAGCCGGCCGAGCTCGCCATCCCGCACCATCCGACGCGCCTCCTTCACCATCGGGTATCCGGTGTAGTTATGCGTGAGCACGAAGACCAAGCCGGTGCGATGCACCAACTCGCGGAGTTCGAGAGCCTGATCGAAATCGAACGTCATCGGCTTGTCGCAAACAACGTGGAACCCTGCCTCGAGAAACGTCTTCGAGACGTCGTAGTGCAGGTTGTTGCGGACGACGATGCTGACGAAGTCGATGCGCTCGTCCTCTGGCAGAGAAGCTTCTTTTTCCGCCATCTCCCGATAGTCGGAATAGACGCGGAACGGGTCAAGGAAGAAGTCCTCGCCCGAGAGACGCGACTTCTCCGGATCCGATGAGAAGCACCCGGCAACGAGCTCTATCTTTCCGTCGAGGTTGGCCGCCATACGGTGCACCTGCCCGATGAACGCCCCGCGTCCGCCGCCAACCATTCCCATTCGGAGCTTTCGGTTCATGTCGTTAACTCCGCAATCTACCCGCCTACGTGATCTTCGGATCGGAGCGCCAGGCTAGCGCAGACAGTCATCCCCCTTTCGGCCCGCAGCCGGATCAGCACATCACCGGCTTACCACTTGCCGCCGACTCGTACAAGGCGTCTATCACCTTCATCAGCGACAGCGCCTGATCGGGCGTGTTCAACGGCTCCTCCTTTCCTTCGACCGTCCAGATGAAGTTCGACGCGGAGCGTATCCGACCCATGTCTGGACATTCCTCAACAAGTATATCGCGATTGACGGAAATACCTCCCTCCTGCACGTATAGCTCACACGAATCGACGGCAGAGCTATCCACGCCATCGCGTTCGAATCGGCGCTCGATCTTCCCCCCGGCACCGGTGCCCTGGAAGACTACAGAAACTTCTTCTCCCTTGACCATCTCGGCCCAGGAAACCTGGATGAACATGACCTGACCGGTCTTGAAGGTGACCAAGGCGTGAGCCGCTGCCTCTACATCGGTCACTCCCTCAGCGACATCCGGAATTCCCCACGGCCCCTTGAAGTTCTTATCCGTAATGAAGTCGTCGAAAGTCCTTCCGAGAACGTACTTCGGCTCTGGATACCCCATGAAGTACAAGGCCAGGTCGGCCATGTGTAGCAGATCTATGAGCGGCCCACCGCCTGCGAGTGCCTTGGTCGTGAACCACCCTCCGAATCCGGGTATACCGGTTCGCCTGACCCACTTGGCCTGCGCAGAATTGATCCGCCCAACCGTGCCATCCTCGATGTATTTCATCAGGGCGAACGATTCCGGACGCGCTCTGTTGTTGAAATTGAACATCAGCACCTTGCCGGCTTTTTCGGCGGCGCTGATCATTTTCTTTACCTCACTCGCGTTCAAAGCGGGAGGCTTCTCGCAGAAGACGTGCTTGCCGGCCTCCAGTGCCTCGATGGAGAGCGGAGCGTGAAACTTATTTGGAACGATGATCGAAACCGCGTCGATCGGAGCTTCCGCCAGCATCTCTTCAACGTTGTCGTAGACCCTCGGAATGTCCCATTTGGCAGCCACCCTTTTCGCGGCTTGCACTGCAATATCCGCGACTGCGGTAACGTCGGCACCCGCCTTCTTGAATCCCTGGATATGATAGCTGGCCATGCCGCCAGCTCCGATTACTCCGACTCTGGTTGCCATGCGCTCGCCTCGTGTTTGCCCCGTCACGCTTTCACATTTCAGTCCAATTGCCGGCATCGCTCCGGAGCTAAAGTGCCGACCGTGCCGAATATAAGTCAGCCTAGAGGGTTGCCGCGAGTCGACTAGAAGTAGTTATTGAGTTCGCGGCCTTGGTGCCATTCGATCACAAATCACTCGGGTACCATCCAGTGCCGATCTTCTTTTTCTCGGTTGTACGACGGGTGAGCCAATCTTCAAGAGTATGTTGATCGGTTTGACGCGGTGGCCGGCGTAACGCACACCAAGGAAACAACCATGACCCAGTGGGAAATAGCCGACGAGACTTGACGGGATGGGCTCGATTTTGGTACAATTCAGTCCCTCACTCCCTCAGCCGAAGTTCCCACACTACGCTTACAGCAGGTTGACCGCCTGACTTCGCGTTCGCTAAGTGCCCGTTGCCTTGAATGGGTGTTTTTGTGCCAAGGTCGCCTCTTGATCCCACGCGACATTCCCAAACAACCACGGTATTATCATGAAAGCTAGCTACTGGTCGACACTTACCATCGCGGCCTTTGCTACGATAGCAACAATGGCATCGTCACCGACTGCTGCCCAGACGGTCGACCTGTTTACGGCGGGCCCGCAGTCGGCGAACAGCGTTCAAACGATTTCAAACGCAAACGGTGGCGCCACCGTCATCGGTACGTTTCGAAACATGATTTTCACTGCCGGTTCGATAGGGTCATCGGCCTCCATGTCGATTCCCGGTACCGGAACGGCAACGTTCACACGAAGTGCTGACGACAGCTTCGTCGCGATCGACTGGGACGGCAACAACAATCCGCTCTCATTTGACGCGGCCGGCCTCGGTGGGCTCGATCTGACAGCCGGCGGAGCCAATGCATTTCAGTTCAATATCACCGCCAATAGGAGCGCGAACTTCGAGGCTAGGATGCTGGTCCACACGGACGCTTCCAACGCGTCTTCAGTTGACCCCATCTCAACCAGCGGGACCGGAGTGCAGACGATATGCTATAGCTCCTTCTCAGCCATAGCGGGTGGGGGAGCCAATTTTGCAAGCGTCGGAGCTATTCAATTCGACACGGCTATCGGCAGTAACGCCCAGGATTGGGACATCGGAGCCATTACTTATGTAACGTCCGGCAGCTGCGGGCTCCCCGTTGAGCTCTCTGAGTTTGACGCCATCATTGACGGGAATTCCGCGGTGGTCACCTGGCAGACGGCGTCGGAAGAGTCCACTCTGGGTTTTGGCCTGGAACACCGTGCTGATTCAACGCCTCAGGAGTGGAGGGAAGTGGCATTTCTGGCCGCAGCCGGTGAATCGTCTGAGCTGCGTAACTACGCCTTTACTATCGACGCCTTGCCTGCGGGACGTCACGAACTCCGGCTGCGAATCATCGATCTTGATGGCTCGTTCCAATACTCGGAGACGGTGGAGGTGTCCATCGAGAACCCTTCAACTTTCTCTCTGGGCGCTGCTTATCCGAACCCCTTCAACCCGAACACTGCGTTCACCTTGTCCGTGCAGAAAAGCCAGCACGTGGAGATCGCCGTATACGATCTGTTGGGGAGAAACGTGCTCGAAGTGTTCAGCGGTCAAGTTGAGGCTGGAGGCGTTCGCACCTTCAGAGTGAACGGATCGAATCTGACTACCGGACTTTACGTCGTGAGGGCCAACGGCGCTTCGGAGTCGCGCTCCACGACGCTTATGCTCGTGAAGTAGGAAAGGCGCCAAGTGTAGAGCATCGCGAAACCATCGCGGTGAGAAAGCCGGGACCGTGCAAACGGTCTCGGCTTTTTCGCTTTTCGCGAATCGGCGCTTTGCTTGCGTTAACCTTCTTGACAATGTAGCGGGCGGACCGATCTGGCCCGGTCGTTGCAAACCCCATTCTTCGAGGGGCAATCGTCCCTTCTTGAGTCAGTTCCGGCTTGTGATGGGAGGAAATCTCAGTCTGGGATTCACTCCTGGTCTACGAACGGTTGTGACGAGTGTCGCACGGCGGAACTGACGCTACTTATCGGCAAATCACATGACGACAATGCGACGAACAACCTACCTGGCCTTTGGCCTCACGATTCTGTTCGCGACGGCGACTGCTGCCGACTCGTTCGGCCAGATCACCATCGACGACTTTCAAGCGGCGCAGGCCGTGACAAACGCCGGCCCGTCATTGGCCGGACCTGCTGCCGGCATGTTGGGCAACTATCGGACCGGACGCGTGCTGCCCGGCGCGTCTACATCTACTGCGAATATTGGCGGCGGACAGGCGGTGTTCGTACCGGACGCGGCTGGCGGCACCGTTGTGCTCGACTGGGACGGCGACGCAGCGTCGGGATCCTACAGCGAAACAGGGCTTGGTTCGATCGACCTCACCGTCGATGGAAGCTTGATGCCTCAGGTCGGCATTACCTTCGAAATTCTGACAACCGGACCTTACTCCGTAAACGTCGTGGTCAACACCGATGAGAATCATGCCTCGGCGCTACCGGCCGCCGGTACGGGGCCCCAAACGGTCACCCTTCTGTTCGCCGACTTTGCATCCGCTGGTCCGTCAGGCCCGGCTGACTTCACGGATGTCGGCGCAGTACTGATACAGCTCTCTGGAACGTCGCCCTTTACGATTGGCACCGTCACAACCCAGTCGGACCCCAGCCTTCCTGTAGAGTTGGCTTCGTTCGACGCAGTGTCGTCGGGATCCGTTGTCGAGTTGCGATGGGTCGTCTCTTCACAGGTGGACAACGCAGGTTTTGAGGTCGAGCACAGGCTCGCAAGTCAGGCTTCAGGCTGGAGCGTAGTCGACTTTGTGCCTTCGACCGGAGACTCGGACACCGACGTTCATTACTCCTTCCGTACCGATGTGGAACTGGCGGGACGCCATCAATTCCGGCTCCGCATGATCGACCTCGACGGATCTTTCGGCTATTCGCCGATGACGGAAGTCAGTGTGGACGTTCCAGGCTCGTTCGTTCTCGGAAAGGCGTACCCGAACCCGTTCAATCCGACCACCAGCTTTACGCTGTCGCTCGCGAAAGGACAGAACCTCTCCATCGCGCTCTATGACTTGCTGGGTCGCAGGGTGAAGGAAGTTCACAACGGATATCTGGCGGGTGCGCAGTCGCATCAGTTCCGAATTGATGGCGCCGATCTGTCAACGGGCATCTACATGATCAAAGCGGTAGGTGCGGCCGAAGCCGCTTCCGGGATGGTGACCCTCTTGAAGTAGACGGCGGCCACCAGGTCTTAAAGTTTGCCGAAAGGAACCGGTGTACCGGGCTCCAGTAGCTAGCCGGGCGGGATCTGATCTCGTCCGGCTTTCCTTTTTTGCAGTTTCGATGACGTTCCTAAATCCACTGGTCCTGTTCGGGCTGATCGCCGCCGGCATCCCGCTGATCATTCACCTTTTCAACTTCCGGCGTCCTCGGAAAGTCGACTTCAGCTCCCTCGAATTCCTGAAGGAGCTCCAGCAGACGACCATGCAGCGGGTCCGCATCAAGCAGTGGCTTCTACTGTTGCTGCGGACCGCGGCGATAGCGTGTCTCGTCCTCGCCTTTGCGCGCCCGACACTGGAGGGCTCGATCGGCGGAGCCCTGGGGGGAGAAGCGGAAAGCGCGATAGCGGTCGTGCTCGACAACTCGATGTCGATGACGCTTCGGGATCAGAACGGGTCGCTCTTCGATCAGGCCGAGGCACTCGCGCTCGAACTTGTGGGCATGATGAGGCCCGGCGACGAGACATCCGTGCATCCGACTGTCGGGGGCGCGAGCGCACCGGTGCCAACGTACAAGACCCGGTCAGCGGCGATCGACGCGGTTGCATCGATTGAAGCGACGTTTGGACCAGTCGACCTCGCCGCTGCTGTCGACGATGCCCGGGTCCAAATGGAAGCCTCGGGTTTGGTCAACCGAGAGATATTTGTCATTTCTGACTTTCAGGAATCTACCCTCGGTGTCGTCCCGCTCGAATCAATGGCCACCAGTACGCCGGTACGCCTGATCCACATAGGTAAGCCAGGTCCTGTTTCGAATGCGTCGGTGGAGGCGGTAGAAATTGTAAGTCAGATAGTCGAG
>JBFIPX010000164.1:0-7657 GCA_041609895.1 Rhodothermales bacterium | reverse complement strand
GGCCGATGACGGCCGGAACGCGGGCAGACAACCCCATGAGAAAACCGGTATCTCCAACGTCCCACGTCATATAGTCTTCGGAGTCGTCGTGAAGCAGCGAATGGCTGTCCACATACGATAGTCGACCTCCAGCATCGTCGACAGGGCGCGACGACAGCACCGCGGCCGCAGCACCATCTGAGAAGAGCGAGTTGATCACCGCATCCTCCATCGAGTCGGTGACCTGGAAGTGAATCGTGCAAAGCTCTGCACAGACAAGTAGCACCCGCGCACCGGGATGCGACTTGCAGAAACCATCTGCAACGCGAAGTCCGTTGAAGGCCGCATAGCATCCCATGAACCCGATCATCGCACGTCGCGGCGTGGGTGGCAGACCCAGCCGCTTCACGAGGGCAATGTCGATGCCCGGCGCGAAGAAGCCGGTACAGCTGACGGCGACGACATGGGTGATATCACTCACGTCAAGGCCCGCAAGGTCAATCGCTCGTCGCGCGACATCCTCTGCCATTGGAAGCACCGCGTCACGGTAGCGCCGATTTCGTTCGGCAGTTGTAGGGGCCGGATCGAGATTCCAGTTCGGCGGATAGAATTCGAACTGCGCCGGATCATCGCGGATATAGTCGGGGATGCACGAGTAGCGGTACTCGATGGCGGACCGCTCGTAGAGGTCGGGTATTCGGTCGCGAATCTTTTCCGGCAAAGAGGTGATACGCCCCATGAAGTCGGCCGCCTCAGACTGAGGTCGGCCGAGAGGTGGATGGCCGGTAGCGATGGCGTCGAGAGTCGTGATCACTTCACCTTCCGCTTGGCCTGCTCCCACAACGCATCCATCTCAGCGAGGTCCGCTTCTACCGTCGAGGTGCCGGCGCCCAAAAGCTCCTTCTCGACGAAGCGGAAACGTCGAGAGAACTTGTCGTTCGTCCGGCGCAGCGCGTTCTCTGCATTAAGATCCGTGAGTCGGGCGTAGTTGACCAGCGAGAACAGCAGGTCTCCGAACTCGGCCTCGCGGGCTTCGTCGTCGGCGTCCGAGGTGTTCATGCGCTCGAACTCCTCGACTTCCTCCCGCACCTTTTCCCATGCGTCCGCAGGCGAGGGGAAATCAAAGCCTACACCGGCCGCCTTCTCGCCCATCCGGTGAGCTTTAAGCAGCGACGGGAGGTGCGCAGGGATTCCATCCAGGACAGACTGCTTCTTTCCCTCACCCATCTTGATCTGCTCCCAGTTGCTGAGCACCTCGTCCACATCACGGACCTCGACGTCGCCAAACACATGCGGATGCCTCCGCACGAGTTTATCCGTTTCCGCGTCGATCACGTCGCGCAGCGTAAACCGTCCGTTCTGCTCAGCTATCACGGCATGGAAGACGACGTGCAACATGAGATCGCCGAGCTCGCGCCGAAATTCGTCCCAGTCTTCCCGATCGATCGCTTCGAGCGCCTCATAGGCCTCCTCGATGAGCAGGTGACTGACCGACTCGTGGGTCTGCTCGCGGTCCCACGGACAATCGCGGCGCAGTTGCCTGACGATCGACACGAAATCCGCATACGCTTCGAGGTCGGCGCTACTTTCTTCGAATTCGGGATCGTAAATTTTGTCGGACATTCTGATTGGTGGCTCGGCTGAAAGGTGACCGACAGCGCACCCGTTCCCTGCCGGCGTCATGGGCAACTCTTACACGTCGCCGGCCAAATAGATCGCTGCGACTCTTTCGACTCCCTGGAGACCTGATGGATTCAGTTTCCGGAGGTTACGCCCGGGCACCTGTCGGTGTCTAGATAGTAATCACTGACCTCGGAGAAGCCGGGGAAAAAGCTACATCTCCTGGTTGATTCGTGCTGAGAAGCAGGAATGACCGGTCGCGGCCGGTGGGCTCATGTAGAATCGCCAGGGGTTCGTGAAGTTCTAACACTCAGGAGGTGTACTAATGGCACGTGGAGTTAACAAGGTCATTCTCATCGGCAATCTCGGGCAGGATCCCGAGCTGCGCTATACGGGCTCGGGCACGGCTGTCTGCAATATGCGGCTGGCCACCAACGAGTCGTACAAGGACGCGAGCGGACAATTGGTCGAACGGACAGAGTGGCACACGATCGTCGCGTGGGCGAGGCTGGCCGAGATCTGTGCAGAGTATCTGAAGAAAGGATCGCAGGTCTACTTCGAGGGCTCACTGCAGACGCGTTCCTATGACGACCGTGACGGCAATACGAAGTACGTTACTGAAGTCAAGGCGCGCGAGATGATGATCCTCAGCGGCCGCGGACCCGAGAACGGGACAGGCGGCGGCGGACCGTCATACCAGAGTCGGGCCCCACAGCCCGCAGGACAGGTCGCGGATTCAGACGACTTCTCGTTCGAGCCAGACGACGAGCTGCCATTCTAGTGGCACGAAACATATAAGATTCCGTCGGCCCCCTCTCAGTTCGGGAGGGGGCCGTTTTTTTGTCGAGAGGGGGCCGTTTGATTGCTTGAAGTCGTTTTGAAATCCGTCATCCCGGCCGGACCTTCCCCCGCGCAGGCGGAGGAGCCGGACACGAGGCTCGAAGAGCCGACGTACGAGCGCAGCGAGTAATTCAACCGGCTGCACAGTCACCGAGGCGGACTAGATTCCTGCTTCCGCAGGAATGACGAGTACGGTCACTGTCGAGCTCGCGCAGGGGTGCAATCCTCGCTCGGGAGTGGGAAGGACATTCGTCCCCCATTCTCGTTTTTTTCATATCATTCGGCACCCCTCCAGCGATCGCAACAAACCAATATTCCCGTCATGGCCATAACTCCGTCGGAACGCGGCACCTGGACCTCGAAGACCGGCTTCATCCTGGCTGCTGCCGGCTCAGCCATCGGCCTCGGTAACATCTGGCGTTTCCCGTATACCGCGGGTGAAAACGGCGGGGGTGCGTTCGTACTCATCTATCTCATCTTCGTCGCACTGATTGGCGTACCGGTACTGCTCGCCGAGCTGTCGGTGGGTAGAAAGACGGAGCGGAACCCGGTCGGAGCCTTCAAAGCGCTCGTTCCCGACACATGGTGGCCGGCTGTCGGCGGCCTTGGAGTTCTAACGGGCTTTGGCATCCTCGCCTTCTATGCCGTAATCGCCGGATGGACGCTGGCCTATCTCTTCAAGGCTGTTTCCGGTGGCTTCGCGGAGAGCATGACTTCGGATGGTAGCCTCGCGCTCTTCAATGAGATCGTCTCCGACCCGTTGCTCGCCATCGTTCTCACGGGCGTCTTCATCCTTCTAACGATCGGTGTTGTACGCGGCGGGATTTCAGGCGGCATCGAGCGGGCAACACGCATACTGATGCCGCTACTGCTCGTGATCCTCATCATTCTTGCAGTCCGATCAATCTCGCTCCCCGGCGGCTTCGCAGGGGTTGAGTATCTGTTCATGCCGGACTTCTCCAAACTGACGGTCGGCGTCGTCATGAGTGCTCTGGGACAGGCGCTTTTTAGCCTCAGCCTCGGCATGGGCGCCATGATCACCTACGGCTCTTACTTCCCGAAAACGGAAAACCTTCCTTTCGCCGGTGCATCAGTAGCGATCTTCGACACTTTCATCGCCATCATCGCTGGACTGATCATCTTTCCTGCCGTTTTCTCTGTCGGGGCAGAGGCGGGAGGCGGACCGGGCCTCGTCTTTATCGTGCTGCCTACCATCTTCGGTAGTCTGCCGGCGGGCGGACTGTTTGCTGTCGCGTTCTATTTCCTGCTGGCGATAGCTGCGCTGACGTCGACCATCAGTTTGTTGGAGGTAGTGGTCTCCTACCTGGTCGACGAGCGGGATTGGAAGCGCAGCAAGGCCGCATGGATCGTCGGGGGCATCTGCTTCGTGATCGGCGTGCCATCTGCGCTCTCGCAAGGCGCCGTAGATTTCCTCGGTGCAGACGGCCTCTTTGCGTGGGACTTCCTGACGATCAATAACAACGTCTGGGGCAACTACTCACTCAGCATTGGCGCGATACTCATATGTGTCTTCGTGGGGTGGAAGTGGGGCGTCCCAAAGGCCGTTGAGTCTCTGGAGGTCGGTGGCTTCAAGCTTCCAGCAGCGCCACTGTTCGGTTTCCTGGTGCGTTATGTGTGCCCGGTGGCGGTAGCCATTGTGCTCGTGTTCATCATAATCACAGGCAACTACTTCTAGACGGCTTCGTCGGAGCTACTGGTTGGATGATTCCCAGCGTCACCCGCGAAACCGGCATGTGCCGCCGTCGTCGTATATTTGGTATCCCGAGTCGGTCGTTGAATTAATCGAGGGTCGTCGCCCTCGCCTGCATTGGATCCTGACTCTGCGTCTCTGACGCTAACGAATCTCATACAGTCCTACCCCGGTCCCTCGCTGGATCCTACGACACTCGCTGTCGAATTCGGGATATTTCTGCTGCTACTCCTTTGCTCGGCGCTGTTCTCCGGGTCCGAGGTCGCGTTATTCTCGCTTGACTGGTCGGCACGCGAGAAGTTGGCTGAGGCGGAGGACCGTGCCAGCGCCCGGGTCATGAAGCTCCTCGAGCAACCGCGCGAGGTGCTCGTGTCGATTCTGATACTGAACACGGCAGTAAACGTCGCCGCGGCCATCATCGCGGCGGTCGTTACCAAGCAGGTTGCGGACTTCTTCGCGTGGAACCCGGTGCTGACCGTTCTCAGCGAGGTGATCGTTCTCTCGTTTGTGATCCTCGTCGTAGCCGAGATAACGCCGAAGCTGCTCGCGCGCCGAAGCTCTCTCCGGTTCGCAAGACTCGTCTCCGGCTTCCTGTTGGCTTTGCACCGGGTGCTCTACCCGGCCTCCAAATCGATCGCCGCGGTAACCAAGACGATGCACGGCCGATTCACTCCGGCGCGCCGCCTCTCTGGCGACGACGTTAAGGCCATGGCAGAGATCGGCGAGGCACACGGTACCCTCGAGGAAGACGAGCGTGAGCTGATCCATTCGATCGTGGAGTTTGGGGAGACGACCGTTCGCGAAGTGATGGTGAGTCGCCTCGACATCGTGGCACTCGAAATCTCACTCAAGCTCGAGGAAGCCCTGGACGTAATCCGGGAAAGCGGCCATTCGCGCATGCCGCTTTACGTGGAACACCTCGACAATATTCTCGGGATTATCCACGCCAAGGACCTTCTTCCGTACCTCTCAACGAACGGCCGCCCACACCAGGAGGTCAACTGGACGGACATCTCCCGGAAAGCCCTTTTCGTGCCGGCGGGAAAAAAGCTGGATGACCTTCTCAAGGAGTTTCAGGCCCGAAGCACGCACATCGCTATCGTTGTCGACGAATACGGCGGTACGGCTGGGCTGGTCACGCTGGAGGATATCCTCGAAGAGATTGTCGGAGACATCAGGGATGAATACGATGATTCCGAGCAACCTCTTTACGAGCAGATCGCCGAGGGCACGTATCGTTTTGATGCGCGGATTGATCTCGACGAACTCAACGAGATACTCGAGATCCAGCTCGACACGGCTGCCTTCGACTTCGAAACGCTCGGGGGCCTCATTCTTGATCTTTCAGGCACCATTCCGTCGAGTGGTGACGAGCTCCGGTATCACCGGCTGAGGATTATCGTGCACGAAGTCGACAACCGGCGAATCAAGCTTGCGGACGTTACCGTGCTCGATGAGGATGAGATAGCAGCGGCGGACCCCTCCGAATGACCGACCACCACTTGAGAAAGCAGCTCCATTCAGCAAGATGTCTTCCCCGGCGACCGGTTCAGTTCTGGCCCTCGCTGCGCATGCCTTCGCGGCATCTGTCGGCTGCTGTCATGGTTTTCGCCCTTACCACCTCCGCCGCTTCCGGTCAGAATCTGCACCCGGAATTCGAGATACCAACAGGATCATCGCTCAGAGCGGGACTGTTGTACGGCTCACTCGCCCACAGCGCTGCCCCGGAGACGACATCGTCGAATAGTCCGCGCCCGGAGGATCCGTGGATTGCCTTCGACAAGGCCGAGCACGTGACGTTCGGTTTTCTGTTCACTCTGGGTACGCAGTACGTGCTTGTGAACAAACTCAGCGTGCGGGAACGCGGAGCGCTCCCAGTTTCTGCCGGAGTCGCGGCTGCGGCGGGGCTTGGCAAGGAGTTGTACGATCGGAAATACGGCTCCGGCTTCTTCAGCCGGAGAGACCTCGTGGCTGACGCCGCGGGCATCGCGCTCGCCGTCGCCGTAGTTTTACTGTAGATACACCGAATCAGAATCAAGGCATGCGTCAAATCAGAGAGTACTGCGGGGTATTCGGAATCTTCAATTCTCGTGATGCCTCCCGGTCGATCTACTACGGGCTGCATGCCCTTCAACATCGTGGCCAGGAATCCTGCGGGATTGTCACCTCCACGTACGACGAGAACAAGAAGCGCAGAGTGATGCCCGCCCAGCGCGACTTCGGTCTCGTTCTCGACGTATTCAGCGATCCATCGATTTTCGATACAACGCTGCTCGGGTCCTCGGGGATCGGGCACAACCGCTATTCCACAAGCGGCGCGTCAGCCAACCGATCAAACATACAGCCGTTCGTGGTCAGCTACCGCAACGGGAATCTGGCGCTTGCGCACAACGGCAACCTTTCGAACGCACGTGAGCTCCGACGCTCGTTCAGTGATCGTGGGACGCTCTTTCAGTCCACTAGCGACAGCGAGCTTATTCTACACCTGGTTGCACAGAGCCGCCGAAAGAAGCAGGTGGATCAGATCATCGACGCTCTTTCTCAGCTTGAGGGAGCCTTCTCGCTCGCCATTCTGACTGACTCTGAGTTGATCGCCGTCCGCGATCCGAGTGGTTTTCGACCTTTGGCGCTCGGTCGACTCCAGGGAGGCGGAGTCGACGGAGGAGATGCGTATTGCATTGGCAGCGAGACGTGCGCCTTCGATCTGATCGGTGCCGAATATGTGCGCGATGTAGAACCGGGTGAGATCCTTGTTATCGATCAGTCGGGATGCGAGAGCGGCAATTTTCGGTCGTTCAAGCTGCCAAGCCGCTACCGCGTCAGCCAGTGCATCTTCGAGTACGTCTATTTCTCTCGGCCGGACTCCAAGATCTTCGGAGAGATGGTCGACAAGGTTCGTCGCAAGATCGGAAAGCAGCTAGCTCACGATGAACCCGTTCCGATGGTACCGCCGGACGAGAAGCAGCCCATAGTGATCTCTGTACCCGACTCCTCCAACACGGCGGCATTGGGTTATGTATCCGAGTGCCAGAAGATGGGTCACCGATGCAGATTCGAAATCGGGCTGATCCGGAATCATTACATCGGCCGGACCTTTATCTCGCCGGGTCAAAACATGCGCGAACAGAGAGTCCGCTGCAAGTTCAATACGGTCGAGGGCGTCCTCAAGGACAGGATCGTCGTCGTCGTGGACGACTCTGTCGTTCGCGGAACTACCGCCAAGTTTCTGGTGCGAATGCTCAAGGAGGCTGGAGCCCGAGAGGTTCATTTCCGCGTCGCGTCCCCGCCGGTGATTTCGCCTTGCTACTACGGCATGGACTTCCCCAGCCATGAGGAGCTGTTCGTGAACCAGTTCGATGGGGATGTGGAATCGATGCGTGAATGGCTGGGTGTCGAATCGCTTGGGTACCTGTCGGTTGACGGACTCATGAGCGCGGTCGAAACGTCCAGCGGTTCAGAGCACGGCTTCTGCAACGCGTGCTTCACGGCGAACTACCCGGTGCCGGT
>JBFIPX010000163.1:0-7760 GCA_041609895.1 Rhodothermales bacterium | reverse complement strand
GGTGATGGTGGCACTACCAGAAGTGGAGATGAACGTCATGCACATGGGGCCAGTACGCTACATCCTTAGCGAATTGACGATAACAGGCTACTGAGGGATAAAAGCTCCTTGCAACCGTTCGCGGTTGCGCACAGCACTCCCTTGAGCTATCGGTTAGTCAGGCTCGATAATTAAATAGATTTTGACGATTCGACGTGCCAGGAACTGGTGCTGCGACGCTGTAATCATCGGCTTGGATATCGACTCACTGGCGAGTTATGCCTTCAGTCGACGTGCTCTTCCCTCGCCGCTACCCGGTCCGCGGATCTCGAGACATCGTGCGCATCCGGGCGCTGCGTCAGAAATCGACTCATTTCCTCAGATTCCAACAGTTCCCCGGTAGATGTAGGACGGGCGGGTCGACCCATCTCATCCACGGGCAGAACGGCCGTTTCATTATGCCATGACTTTCGTCGTGGAGCTTCAAACTCGGCGGTCTCTCCTCTGGCCGAGGCGACAGCCGTGCGGGCGCGCGCCAGCGCCTCACTTAGCTCCGTTCTCGCTCGATGACGGCGTTCGTCCCTGCCGGATGTTGACGCACCAGGACCGGCGGCCACGACTAGCCCTCCCGAAGCACCTTCCTCTACCGCAATAGCTCCAGCTCGGATCGTACCGTCTACGACGGAGGAAGCACGCAGGGTGACCATTCCCTCAACCTCCAAATCACCGTGAACGGTACCGGCAATGATGGCCTCCTTCGCGAGCAGAGACCCTTTGACCTCCGCACCCTGTAACACATCAATGCGACCTCCAACTTTAACGTCGCCCTCGAGCGTCCCACGAACGGTAATATCATGCGCAACCTCGAAGACTCCGCCCCGAATGGAGGTTTGGCGACTCAGGATGGTTAGCTGATCAACATCCATCTCGTGCTGGTCGTTTGCTTTCATTGGATCAACATGTGCTCCGTACTAATTCGGCAAATAGAGCGGTGAACGAACCGGCCGCACCGCAGGACCTCTCGTTAGTAAACGACCCAATATCTGCAATCAGTGCTTCAATTCAGTCCGATAGGCCCTTCAGGTGGACGAATCACAAGTTCGTCAGGAACGTCATTGCGCTGGGGATCCGGATTAATCAGACCACCTGTCAGCGGAGTCTCGAATGCGGACAGAAACGGCGCCGCCGTCGAAAAGAGCAGTTCCTGCTGGAATTCTACGAAATCATCCTCAAAGTTCCCCCGCTGATCCACATGACCTTCTATATCAAGGTAGAGGACACGCGACCATCCCGGATAACGATCTTGCGCCTCTCGAATCAGCTTAAAAACCGCCACGGCGGCATCTTCAAACGTTTCGTGCGCCGTTACGATGTAATAAATCGAAACAGAGTTGTCGAAGTTCATGGTAATCCCGGGAGCATCTGGCTTGTTGTACTCCGGTACGAACTCTGGAGGCATCTGCAGCAAGCGGTCTAAATGTTTGTTAGCACAGGTGGACGAGGCCATATGTGGTCCCTAGGCAAGTTCGTCCTCGGGCTCCGACTCCTCGATATCCTCGAAGTCAACCTCGATATCGTCTTCGTCGTCAACCCGTAGATCGTCCAGCGATAGTCTCAACTCCTCGCCTTCACTTCGTTCGAAGCTACGCTCCAGTTCTTCCTTGAGGACGCGTCCAGTATGCGAGTCCCTGCGCGCAAGTTGCTCCGGCGTTCCTGCATAGACGATCTGACCACCCGCGGCACCACCGTCCGGTCCGAGGTCAATTACGTAGTCCGCCACTTTGACGACTTCCATGTTGTGCTCGATAACCAAAACAGTATTGCCTTTGTCAACGAGCGCTTGAAGCACGTTGAGCAAATGGCGTATGTCCTCGAAGTGCAATCCAGTCGTCGGTTCGTCGAGGATATATAAAGTACTGCCCGTTCCGGGGCGGGAAAGCTCGCGGGACAGTTTGACACGCTGCGCCTCGCCTCCACTGAGCGTAGTGGCCTGTTGTCCAAGCCGGATATAGCCAAGACCAACTGCGTCCAGCGTTCGGAGCTTTCGCTCGATTCGCGGCACGTTCCTGAAAAACTCCTTAGCCTCGGACACGCTCATCTCAAGCACGTCGGCGATGCTCTTTCCTTTGAACCTGACCTCAAGCGTCTCGGCGTTGTAGCGGCGGCCCTTGCACGTCTCGCATTCGACATAGACGTCCGGAAGAAAATTCATCTCCAGTTTGATGATTCCGGCACCCTTACATGCCTCGCATCGACCACCCTTCACATTGAATGAAAAGCGGCCCGGCTTGTAACCGCGAATCTGCGATTCGGGCAACTGTGCGAAAACGTCTCGGATATGCGTGAAGAGACCGGTGTACGTTGCCGGGTTTGACCGCGGTGTCCGGCCGATCGGACTCTGGTCTATGTCAATAACCTTGTCGACATGTTCCAGGCCTTCGACCGACTCGTATGGAAGGGCGGGAAGCTGTGAGCGGTGGTAGTGATTCGAGAGAATCGGATAGAGCGTCTGGTTGACAAGCGAAGACTTGCCGGAACCGGAAACACCCGTCATCGCGATGAGCCGGCCCAAGGGTACTTCCAGCGTCACTGACTTCAGGTTATGGCCAGAGGCCCCCCGAAGCACAGTCACACGCCCGGAACCCTTTCGCCGCGAGGAAGGAACATCTATTCCTCGCTTGCCGGTCAGGTACGCAACCGTAAGACTCACAGCACCGTTTGATGTTAACGGAAGGTCGCCGGGCGCGTCAGCGCCCATCAGATACCCACCATGTTCTCCCGCGCCCGGCCCCAGGTCTACCACAAAATCGGCCACCTCGATCATATCACGGTCATGTTCGACCACGATCACAGAGTTGCCTAGGTCGCGTAGCTGTCTCAGCGAATCGATCAGTCGCCGGTTGTCTCGCGGATGGAGACCGATGCTGGGCTCGTCAAGCACGTACAGGACGCCGACCAACTGCGTCCCGATCTGGGTAGCCAATCGAATTCGCTGACTTTCACCGCCGGACAACGTACGGGCGGAGCGATCCAGGCTCAAATACCCGACTCCAACGTTGAGCAAGAAGTCCAATCGCTCGGAAATTTCCTTTACAATGGGTTCCGCAATGACCCCTTGTCTTCCGGACAATTCGACCTCGTTGAAGAACTGTCGCAGCGTAGCGAGGTCCATCGAAACTAACTCAGCGATGTTTCGGCCACCAAACCGATAAGAGAGACTTTCCTTCTTCAATCTCCCGCCACCGCAGGCCTGGCAGTTGGTCGTCCGCATGAACGACTCCGACCAACGCCGGGAGGTCTGCGAAGACGTCTGTTCATACGTATGCCACAGATGTCCGAATACTCCGTTATACCGGTGTTTGTACTTGACCTCGCGATTCTTGTAGCGATATACGATGTCAAATTGCTCGTCGCCAGCGCCCTGAAGGATGACCGACCTCTGCTCGTCACTGAGTTCGCCAATCGGCGTGTCAAAGCTGAACCCGTAGCGATCCGCCACTGCACGCAGCTGACTGAAGATCCAGACGTCACGAGGCTTTCCAAGCGGGGCGATTCCGCCGTCATTAATCGACAGAGATAAATCCGGGAGCACAAGATCTTCGGTAATCTCCCGGCGGGTCCCCAGCCCGTTACACTCCGGGCAGGCTCCATATGGCGAGTTAAATGAGAACGTATTCGGAGACGGGTCATCGTAAGAGATTCCATCCTCCGGACTGAAGAGGTGACGGCTGAAAAGCCGGTCTCCCTCGTCTGCGCCATCGTCTATAACGCTGACAACCAGGGTCCCGCTCCCCATACCCAACGCTGTCTCCACGGACCTGGCGATGCGGGTGCGCGCATCGGGCTTGATCACAACGCGATCTACGACTACCTCAATGTCGTGTGTCTTGTAGCGATCTAACTTGAGGCCTTTCTCGATCTGGACAAGTTCTCCGTCGACCCGGACTCGCTCGAAACCTTGCCGAGCGATTTGCTCAAACAGTTCTCGATAGTGCCCCTTCCTGCCCTTTACGACGGGAGCCAGTATTACCACGCGGGCACCCTCCGGAAGTGACAGGATTCCGTCGATTATCTCGTCGTCAGATTGCTTTCGCATCGGACGGCCGGATAGAAACGAATATGCCAAGGCCGCTCGTGCGAAGAGAAGACGCAGAAAATCATAGATCTCCGTCACAGTGCCCACGGTCGAGCGGGGGTTGCGACTCACCGTCTTCTGCTCGATCGCGATAACCGGAGAGAGCCCATCGATGAAATCGACGTCGGGTCGCTCCATCATCCCGAGAAACTGACGCGCGTATGCGCTCAGGCTCTCCATGTACCGGCGCTGCCCTTCCGCATAAATAGTATCGAAAGCCAGACTGGACTTACCCGATCCCGACAGTCCGGTAACCACAACCAGCCGATTGCGCGGTATCTCAAGGTCGATATCCTTGAGATTATGCTCCCGGGCTCCATGTACAACTATCCGGTCGTGCATCAGGAAGTCGCTTTGAGTGAGATCTGCCGCGGGTGCGACCGAGTCAAAAAGTGTTTCAAAAGGCCAATCAAAATCGAACCGCTGCGTACTTTCTTCGTTCCGTTTTGTCCCATGGAATGATCCTGAAGAATATGAGGCCATCACGCGATCGGTGTCGTACCGGTCGAGCGCTCGTCGTCGCGGTTTTACTTTCCGGGCTGGTTGGGGCCTGCGAAGGCCAGGAGGCGGCTGAGATTACCTTCATCGTAAAGACCGCCGATTCCCTCGCTTCGGACGCCGAGATATTCATCGCCGGCAGCGTCGATACGCTTGGTGCTTGGCACCCCAGGGGTCTTCCGCTTCACCGTACTGATGCGACCACCTGGCGTGGCACCGCCGCAATGCCCGTTGACTCGAACATCGAGTTCAAGGTCACGCAAGGATTGTGGCAGAATGAGGCGCTTGATGCAGATGGAAGCGTACCGCCAAACCGTCACCTCCGAGTAACGCGCGACACTACAGTCCGTATCGACGTTAGCGCCTGGAAACAGGGTCGAGAACTTCAGGTGACTGGCACGGTCGGGGTCCACAGAAACTTCTCTGCTGCCGGACTTGAACCCAGAGACATTTCGGTTTGGCTCCCGCCCGGCTATGAAGAAAACCAGCAAAAGCGATACCCGGTTCTGTACGCGCAGGATGGCCAGAATCTGTTCGATCCTGTCACGTCGGCATTTGGCGTCGACTGGCAGCTGGATGAGAGTGCCGACTCCCTTATCACGGCAGGACGCATCCGGGAGGTAATCATTGTCGGGATCAACAATACGACGAACCGGTCGCGTGAGTATCACGACACGCCCCTCGGCGCGACGTATCAGTCGTTTGTCGTCGACGTCGTCAAGCCTTTCATCGACGAGACCTACCGAACACTTTCCGATCCGGGCAACACGGCAGTCATCGGATCTTCCTCGGGCGGCTTGGCGGCCTTCCTCCTGCTTTGGAACCATCCAGAAGTCTTTTCGATGGCCGCCTGCCTTTCCCCTTATTTC
This sequence comes from Rhodothermales bacterium, assembly GCA_041609895.1. Taxonomy (GTDB): domain Bacteria; phylum Bacteroidota; class Rhodothermia; order Rhodothermales; family JABDKH01; genus JAHHLP01. The sequence goes on along the minus strand of JBFIPX010000163.1, from coordinate 2,279 downwards.
CCGCCATCCGTTGTGGAAGGAGTCGGGACAGGCCGCGAGTGGCAAGGCGATGGTCAGAAGCTCTACATAGATAACGGAGGAGACGAGCTGGACACGCGGTTGCAGGAAGGTGTGGAAGAGATGCTGGCGATGCTGAGGTCCAAAGAGTTTGAGCGGAGGCATGAGTTGCTATGGATTCGATATCCGGACGACGGCCATAACGAGAGTGCCTGGGGTGCAAGGGTATGGCGCCCCCTTGAGTACCTGTTCGGCACCGATTGATTCCGGTGACGAGATCGATCTTGCCCTGCTCGTCGACAGGAACCCCTTGATTCTGTCGTGCACGGTCACGTCTGGCTCGCACGAGTTATCCGGCCGCGGCCATTCTTCTAGGCTGACGTCGACTACCCGACCGATTAACCGAGTAGGGACGTAGCGATGCGCCTTCATCACCTGTCGCCGAATAGCCCGGATGAAACGCGGGGGGCAAACTTGGAGGTTGAAGGAAACGCCCCTTTTCGTCGACAGAGATCCACTGGGCGGGCAGCCGGTAGAGGTACCGTCCGATTCCCCACTGGACCGCCGCGCGCCGCATACTCGCACTCAGCCCACCCTTGACTGCCTCGATATCGGTATTGCTCGCTCCGTCCCACTTGGTGATCCATTCGCCGTCCACCCGAATCGACAGTCCGCAGAGGACTCCCCCGTCAGGCCCTTCTGCATACCGATTCATCCAATTGGCGGGACCGCATACCTCATCGAGACGGTCCATGATCGCGCGGTTCGTCAGATAGGGGACCGCCATCGCACGCTTCCGATCCTTGGTAAATTTCACCGGTTTCCAATCGATGTCCGAGTTGGTGAAGTATCGCTGCAGCCTGGACAGGTCGATGGTTTTGCTCATTTTGCCGTATACCTCGTTCTGAATGTTTTCCATCTCGTTGCGATCGATCCAAACCACGTTGTTTGGACCATCGCTCTTCAATCTCGGAGAGAGGTGTGACATCGTAGTGTCATAGATGCGACGACAGGGTTGTGCGACTTTGCCCGACAGCACAAGGCGGTTGTTGATGGCCCAACTTTTGGGTATGATCGGCGTACTCTCGAACGGCAGACTATCACTCGCAATCACCCGGGATAGGACGAAATGGACGCCGTCTATCTCATAAGCATGATCGTAGGAGGGTTCTTTGTACTGCTCTCGATACTCGGGGGCGACGGAGAAGCCGACGTGGACATCGATGCTGACTTTGATGCCGACTTCGATGCTGACTTCGATGCTGACTTCGATGCCGGCCTGGATGCCGACATGGACGCAGACGTTTCCGGTTTCGACGGCACTGACGTCTCGAGCGGAAGCGGTCTCATCGATCTCTTCTCGGTACGCGCACTCTTCCTCTTTGCAGCCTTCTTCGGCCTGACGGGATCGCTGCTCACATGGCTTGACGCGTCGCCGGTGTGGACTTTCGTCGCCTCTCTGTTGACCGGCCTCGTTATCGGTCTCGGGGGCAACTACGTAATCAAACGGGTCGGCTATCGGACCGTGACCAGCCAGCTCACGACGGGCGACATTCGCGGCTCAACCGGTACTGTCATGCTACCGTTCGAAGGCTCCGAAACGGGCAAGATTACGATCGTATCAAAAGGTCAGCGACTGCAGCTAGTCGCTCGATCTTTTGACGACGAGAACACAAAGTCGTTCAGCCAGGGCGAAGAGGTTGTCGTGGTCGCGATGGACGGCTCAGTCGCCGAAGTCGTGAAGCCCACTTGAACTGATGAATCGAATCTGTAACAAGCAACTGTAAGGCAGCAACCTCGATGGAAATTTTTGTCGTTCCTTTTGTTCTCATTCTTGGATTTCTCGCCGTCATCGGTATCGTTCGAGCCAACCTCAAGATTTGCCATCCCAACGAGGTCCTCATCTTCAGCGGTCGTAAGCGGCAACTGACGGATGGAGCGGTTGTAGGTTACCGCGTGATCAAAGGTGGACGCGGATTTCGCATACCGATTATCGAATCGGTCGATCGGCTCATGTTGAACACCATCCCCATCGATCTGACGGTCACGAACTCCTACAGTAAGGGTGGGATTCCGCTCGCCGTCCGCGCGATCGCCAACGTCAAGATCGCGTCGACGGAGACGGAGCTTAACAATGCGGTGGAACGACTGCTCGGCAAATCACTCGACGAGATTCAACTCATCGCGAAGGAGACTTTGGAGGGAAACCTGCGTGGCGTCGTCGCATCCCTCACTCCCGAGGAAGTGAACGAGGATCGCTTGAAGTTTGCCAAGGTTCTGCT
>JBFIPX010000162.1:0-7763 GCA_041609895.1 Rhodothermales bacterium | reverse complement strand
TACTCGGCACCGTTAGCAAGTCCGTTTCCAACGGTACTATCGGCGCTGAAAGCCCGGGTCACCAACGGATCCGCATCGTAGCCGGGGACATTCGTTATGTCGCCACCACCGAAGACGACAATGATACCCCTCGGCGGCACCTTGTAGCCGTCCGGAAACGTAAAGTTGATTGCCTCGTCGTCTCCCAGTTTCCATCCCGTTAGATCGAGCGTGTCACTGCTTGCATTCGCAAGCTCCACGAACTCGTCCTGCGACGCACTTCGGACACCGTCTCCGTTCGCATCTCCGGGCAGATCCGTCGGCGGGTCAGCTAAGAATTCGTTGATGATCAGCCGCTGCTGGCCGTAGGCGGTGCTGCTCAGGAGAAGCGCCGCCACAATAAGCACATAGCAATGTTTCATGACCCTGTCTGTCTAGGTGATTTGAAATCGTGAATCGGATTCATCGACTAACAGCTAGCGTGATCCGATGCGTTCCGTCAAGTATTCCCCAGTCGGCGTACGCATAGTCTGCGGACAACCTGATACCGCCTGGAAGTTTTCGCTGCACCCCCAGGCCGAATGTAGCGCCTCCAGTCCGGTCTCGCTCGAATAGCGATGACATGCCTCCACGAAATGAAATGGTTTCCCAGAATGTGTACTCGGCGCCGACGTTCACCGACTGGCTGTTGTCTGATGGATTCAATAAATCCGCGGCGACGTTCAGCCTGTGGCGATCGGCCGCTGCAAGCTCATACTCTATGCCGAAACGAAAGGCGAGTGGAAGCGAGAACTTGTCCGTCTCAAGGCGAACGTTCAGCTGGTCGTTGCTGAAGTTGTTCGGATCGTCGTCAAACGGTCGTATTAGATCGCGACCCTCGAGTCGCATGTCACCACCAAAATTGGCTATGCTCGCGGCCAGTCTCAATCCCTGCAGTTTGGTTCGATAAAGTATCCCTAAGTCGAACGCGATTGTGGAAGCCGATTCGTTCCACAGGCTCTCGCGAATGTACTTACCGGTAAGTCCGGCGGAGAACCGGTCCGTCAGGGAAGCCGCATAAGTAACCGACAAAGCGAGATCCGAGGCGCTGTAGGTCTCGCCCGTTCCTTCCGGCTGCGAAATCGTCCGCACCGGCTGCTCGTCAACGGCTTGAAAACTCATGACCCCCAGGCCCAGCGACCCGATGCCCGGGAATCGAAAGACGGCTCCAAAATAATCGAGGCTCGTATCGACGAGCCAGTTCGTATGGTCAAAGGCCACGCTGACTGCGCCGTCGATTTCCGCGACGGCAGCCGGATTCCAAAAGAGTGCTGTCGCTTCAGACGCTCTTGTCGACCCCGCATTGCCCATGGCCTGCGCGCGCGCACCTACCCCAATCTGCAGGAAGGCGGCTGCACTCGTTCCCGCGTTGGTCACATCTTCCACGAAGTTCGACGGCCGGAGGTCGGACTCCTGCGAGACGGTTGGTTGGACGACGAGCAAACATGTCGTCGTCAGTACTAGCGCTATGCAGATGTGACTCGCTCGCACCTTACTATTTAATCAGAGTAAACTTGCCGACGTATTCACCCACTCCGGGGGCCTCCACATGAAAAATGTAAACGCCGAAGGCCACCGTCAGGCCATCCTTCGAAACAAGGTCCCAACTCTCGCTTCCATCGCTGAGAGGTGAATCATGCTCCAACACCTGCACGAGCTTGCCAGCCATGTTGAAGATCCGGATCGTGCATTGTGGCGGCAGATTGACGAAATCGATTCTCCGCTCACCCCTGCCCGATGCGTTGAAGAGCGGGCGTTCCCATGACGCGCTTGCGACGTATGGATCGGGAACGACGTAGATGTTCGACAGATCGGCCCTGGAAATCTCGGAATCGAAAGCGGAAGCACGTGTCGCGAAGCGAACTTCGTCAAGCGCCGAGAAAGGCTTCGAGACTTCTAGTCTGAAAACGTCGCCTTCAACCGGCAGAACTTGGTCCCCACCTCCGGGCGCACTAAACGAAAAGCGCCATCCCAGATCGAAACGAAAACCCTGCTGATCGAAAACGATGGTGATCACATCGCCATCGCTGAGCGTCTCGACCGGTTCACCTTCCTCCTCAAAAAAGAACTGGAACTTCCGATTCGATGTCGTACCCCACACCTCGAAGTTTGCCGGCGTGCGCTGCTGGAATGGAAACTCGACGAACGACGAGTCTATTCCGGCAGGACCGACACGAATCTCGATGTCTTCCGGAAGAGCAACCGATCGGCTGGACTCAACCAAGTCGACAGCGGCCGAAAGATTGCTGCTGCCCGACGTCCACCCGGTGACGACAGGTTCAGGACGAGCCGGCGTAAGCACCCGGAAGTTCATGCCGTCCAGAATCCGAGTGGACAGCGCAACGCTGTCGAAGACCGCAGCCTCGTAGACGACCCGGTTGTCAATAGTCTCTTCTATTAGGATCCCGACAGTAAGTCTTGCTTTGGTCGTATCGGTGAACGTGATCCGATACACGTTACCGTCAACAACGCTGTCAGGCACAACCACGTCAATGTCGACACGACCGGTGGACGGACCGATGTGCTCTACCTCTCCATCTATCGATCCCGACACGAAACCGGCCGATGGCGCGTTGGGCACTACGGCCGCCGTATTCTTGTCTACAAACGTGACGTTGCCGACGAGGTCGGTCTGGATGATCTTGGAAGATTCACTTGGAGCTATCGGTGTGAGACTGGATCTCTCCGTCAGTCCTCGATCAAAGAAGTCGACGTCATAGCCCGTATCGTACGACACGACGGCGTAGTAGTACATCCGTCCATTGTCGAGACCCTCGTCCACGTAGAAATAGCGCAGTCCCGTATCGTTTCCCGTGTTGACCACGGCCCCCGACTCGCCAATCTGTATCGGATGTGGGCCTTTTAGTCCGTTCTTGCGATCAAACTGTGTAATCGGGTCCCAGAGGATCGGGTTGCCAAAGGCATCGGTAATCGTCTTGATCGAATTGAACGAGGGGTCAGTCGATCGATAAATCAAGTAGCCCTCGAAATCCTGGCCATAAATGGGGTCACGTGAAAACTCGGCCCGATTGTCCCACATTAGCACGACCGATTTGTCTCGCGGGACAGCCGTCAACATCGGCTTATTCGGCGGCTTGGCGAACGAGTAATCGGCGTCATAGATACGCTGCATCGTTCGCTTGTTGCGAAGGATGTCGTCAAAGTCGCGACCGAATAGACAAGTGATTGCGAACTTTCGCGTGTCACCGATCGGAAGCGAGAAGTATCCCGATCCGTAGATGAACGCGAGGTTGCTCGGCATCTCGCCGCCAAACCGGTTTGGCTCCATCTCCAGCCATGTTCTCTCGTCATCGCTTACGTTGCCGGCCGGCCTGAGCACGAAGCTGGTCAGGCCTATCTGATCGGACTCGTCGTTATCCGTCTTGCCGAAGTTGGACTCACCGGCGTCCGGCATGCCGTTGTCCTCGGTACCGTCGGAATCCGGCCCTGGATAATCCTCGTCATCGGGTCCTATTCCGTCAGAACCCTTGTCGTCTATGAGAAACTCGGTCGGCTCGCGCTGCCCATTGAGGTTCTCGTCGTTGAAGGCAACCCAGTCCACATCTTCGTCCCCCGTCCACCATACGCCTGCCTTGTACGCGGGTCGCGTTTCCAACCGGCCAAAGAAGCTTTCAAAGTCATTGATGTTGTATTCGGACAGGACGTACTGGCGGATGGCCTCTTGACCCACTATGAGGTCGCCTGGAGGATTGTCCTGTTCCTCGTCGGCGATTCCATTTTGGTCGTTGTCCTCACCGTCGAGGGGATCGCCCGGACTTTCGAGAAAGGCAAAACCGAAATAGCCCACGCCCGGCCGGCCCTTGTTGTCGAGACCGTCGCGATCCCACATGTACACAATGTCGTCCTGTCGTTGGAAGTCGGCAAAGTCATCGACCGAATCACCCTCTCCGCCGACTGCCGGGTCGACGTACATGCCGAAGACTACTTTGTTGAGATGCTTGTCGCTGACATTCTCGATGTCGTATCTGACGATCAAAATGTCCTCGGCCTGCACGTTGACCCATTGATACCCGCGCACTCTTACCTGCAGTCCTAGCCCGCGGCGTCCGACCGGAAAGTCCGCCGAATCCTGGGCGCTGCCCACGAACGGGAAATAGTCGAACTCGTCGTTATTGCGGTCGTCCATCACGTAGTAGCTCTCCTGATCAGCTCGAGTGAAGGCGCCGAATTCGCCGTTCCACCGTCCGTCACGCGATCCGGGGTCTCCCGGATAGTCGTAAGGCCATTGCCGCGGCCACGTCTCCTCGATGTGGCTCATTGCGGGGTAATTGAGCGTGTTCTCCGGCCCGTCATTGAAGTAACTGGCGAGTGGCTCCCACCCGTACGTATGCGTGCCATCCGGGCTGATGTCGAAGGAGGCCGGGTTGGTATAATTTTCCGAGACGACTCGGATGAACACATCGTCCGCGTTGCGCACCTCCGCGCCCGCCATCATGATGAACTCGAAGCCGTACCACTGGCCCGAGCCCTTTGGCCACTCCATTTTCGGGGGTTCAAATCGCGAGCCGAGATTCCCGAAATTCGAGTAGCGAGTGAAGACCAGATTTCCATCGTGAATTCCGGTGCGGCGTAGCTCCCGGCTTGCCTCCGGTACCTGCGCGAAGGCTTCCAAGGAGGCCAGGATCGTGGCCGACAGAAGGCACGCCAGCCCTGCCAATCGGGCAAGGCCTTTCGGCGCGCCGATCGGTGGGCATTCAACCGGTCGGCACTTGCGTCCGATCCGCGCAGCTATGCTGAACCCCGTGTCCATCAGAATTCCACCTCCAGGCCGACAATGACCCGGCGGGGCTCTTCAAAGAAGTCCGGCCTCAAGTCGATCTCCGCAATTGAGAAATTCGGGTTCTGCCGTACGATCTCTGTCTCGCCGATCGTTCGGTACGGGTGAAAGGCGTTACCGGTACTCGTGTAGACCCGCCTTGCGTTGAGCCGATCCAACACATTGAACGCCTTTGCGAAGAGGCGCGCCTCCACTCCGCCCAGTGTGAGACGTTTTGCCAGGTTGATGTCGAGGTTGAGTCGCGTGGGCCTACGCTCGCTATTCTCGAGCTGAGTCGCAAGCTGGCTTCCGGGATTCGTCGGCGTGTAGGGCTGGCCGGTGGAAAAACGCCCGATGATACTCAGCGTCCAGTCGGAGGGATCGCCGAGAATTACGGTGCCATTGACGGTATGCCGCTGATCCCAGTCGAGCGGCAGGACCTGCTTCTCTGGCTCGATGGGTGGCCGCGTCTGATTGTTGAAGAACACCGCGTTCGGATCCGATGCGTTGCCGCGAGCGAGTTGATACGTGTAGTCGACCGTAGCCGCGAAACGGTCCGAGTACTGGCGGATCAGTGAAAAAACGATGCCGCGTGTATTGCCATAATCCCGGTTGATGTAGCGCGCATAAACCTTCTTGTCGCGCGTGTTGATGATTTCCTGGCCGAGTAGATTCTTGATGTCCTTGTAGTAGACCGTCAACTCCACCTTCCACGATGAGGTCAGCGCCTGCTGGAAGCCGAGCTCGTAGGCAACTGTCTGCTCGGGCTTCAGATTGGCGTTCCCCATGATGGTCTCGAGGTCTCCGAGCTGCACTTCGAACTCGGAGTTAGTAAAGATGAATGAGAACCGCGGGACCTGGAAGAAGTGACCGTATGAAACGTGCAGGACACCGTTTCTCGATATAGGAAAGGCAATGCCAACTCGAGGACTCAGTTGTATGGCGGTCTCGGCTGACTCAAAGTTGGTCGCGAGGCGAATTCCGTTGGTGGGGTCTGTCGTGGCCTCGAGGTCAGCGGGTACGACAGCATTCGGGTTCCAGTAGTCGAAGCGGAGCCCGGCGTTCACGATGATCTCGTCGATCTCGATCTTGTCCTGAACGTAGGCCGATATCTCGTACGGTTCCTGAACGTAGGCGTCGTTGCCGGCTGTATTCTGTGCGGGAATTCTTTGCGTCGGAGGAAGGTATACCGGCCCATCGGAGATAGTGGTCAACGAGACCTGCTCGACGCGATGCCGTTGAATCTCGGCACCAGCCTTGACAAGATTGTATCGGTCGATCTGACTCGTGAGATCGACTTTCCCAAGAACGGTTCGCTGCTTCGCCCGGGAGCGACCCGAACTGGTTCCACCAAAAAGAAACCCGTTTGCGGAATAGGGGCTTCCCTGGTACCGGGGGTCGAGCGGATCGTCGAACAAGTAGCTTTCCAGCCGATTCGTCTGCAAAGAGAGGCCAATGCGATAGAACGTACTGGCCGACAGCGTGTGCGTCGCGGAAAGGATATGATTTGTGCTCAGTTCGAAGCTCTTCAGCTGTCCATCCGGCGCGAATCTGCGCGCATCCGAATATGATTTTCGTTCCTGATCCGTCCAGAAAACGGAGTAGGCCAACCTTAGCTGGTTATGTGGTCGAGTACTGATGCTGCCATGAAGAGAAAGCTTGTCCACCGGATTCATCGGTACGAGGCCGCGATCACCGGTCATCAACGAATCCGGAATCGCGATACCCACTAGCTGATCCCGATCCGATGCGTTGCGCTGCGCTTCCTGAATGTAGGCCTGAATGGGAACGGTATCCTCGACGCGAATCCTTCGCTCGCCGAACAACCAACCGTCGGCACTGAAATATCGTCCTGTCAGAAGGATGGAGCTCTCTGGGAGAACGGGGACCGGCCCTTGCACGGACCCCTCCAGATTGAACTGGGTTATGTCGATGTCGGTCGCGCCTCTAAAGACTTCTTCGCGTGAGGACAGATATGACCCGGTGAATACTGAGGCAGCACCGGAGTAAGCGTCCAGTCCACCATCCTTGGTTACAACGTTGATCACACCGGACTGCGCCTGGCCATACTCCGCGTTGAAGGTTCCGCTGATGACCTGCAGTTCCTGAATCCAGCTATTCTCGATTTCGATTTTACTTCCACCCCGAAACTGGTCCGTAACTGGGATGCCGTCCACCATGTAAGCGACCTCCCCGGCGCGTCCACCGCGCAAGTGCAGGCGTCCAGATGCGTCGTAGACAACACCGGCCTGCAGTTGTAACAGGTCCGACACCTCTTGAACCGGGAGGTTGCTAATTGACTCCGCATCTATGTAAGAGGCGGACGTAGTGCGGTCGACCTCGATGAGTGGTCGGCGTGCTTCCACGACGATTTCCTCACCCTCGATAACCTGTTCCCGAAGCTCAAAATCGACGCGCGTAGTCCGATCCACCGATACGGCGACTTCCTCGACGCGCACCGTCGCAAAGCCGACCATGGACGCGACTACCGTATGCCTTCCCGGAGGCACGTTGATGATTGTGTAGTAGCCGTCGCTGCCGGCGGCGGTGCCGAGACGCGTGCCGTCGACCCGCACCGTGGCGCCCGGTAGCGGCGCACCCGTCGCTGCATCTACAACGGTGCCCGAGATCTTACCCGACGGGGCGGCACCCGACGCGATCTGGACCATCAACAGAAACGCAACGCAGACGAGGAGACCCGATGCTGCGCCCGCCTCTAAACGGCCCACACTTGACTCTCTGCGTGGCGGCGAATTCAAGATTGCGGCCTGCCGGCTCGGCACTTCAATAATCAGTAAAAAAACAGCTTCTAAATGAAGCTGCCTCGGGCACGGGGTAATCGCAAGCAAACTAAGGGACATTCACCGGCCATCGCGTGCTTTTCTGAGATTATTGAGATTATAGAGTGTCGATCAATTGCAGTCAAGAGTATTCGCCATTCAAGCAGGATTTGATCAAAATCGATCAT
>JBFIPX010000161.1:0-7833 GCA_041609895.1 Rhodothermales bacterium | reverse complement strand
GTAGCTGGGGTAATAGATCAGGAAGACCTGCCTCATCTCGGCCCCCCGATCCATGAAGTCGTCGATGTGCTCTACGTAGTCCAGCACGATGAAGAAGACGACCAGTGCGGTGATCAGGACGACGATACTAACCGAAAAACGGACCAGGATGTGGCGGTCGAACGTCGTCAGCATCAAGGGTGTGAGAAAAAGGTGGAATCAGAGAGTGTGGCGTACTGGAACGCCGTGGCCCTGCTGGAATGTTTCGGCAGCAGGGGCGTACCTTCAAGAGTCCTCATTAAAGATAGGTCGTTTATGAAGCTTCACGAGTATCAGGCGAAGGAAGTCCTAGTGTCGTACGGCGTCAATGCACAGCCGGGCGTAGTGGCGAGGACTGTCAAAGAGGCTGTGGATGCCGCGACGGAGCTGCAGGCAAGAAGCGGCAAAGACCTCTTTGTAGTCAAGGCGCAGATACACGCCGGCGGTAGAGGAAAAGGTGGCGGCGTGAAGCTTGCCAAAGGTGTGGAAGGCGTGCGCGAGAAGGCTGGTGAGATTCTCGGCATGATGCTCAAGACGCATCAAACAGGACCGGAAGGACAGAAGGTCCGCAAGGTTCTGATTGCTGAGGCCGTCGACATTGAGAAGGAGTACTACGTCGGTGTGACGCTGGACCGGCAGGCCAGCATGAACGTCATCATGGTATCCACGGAGGGAGGCGTCGAGATCGAAACGGTGGCGGAAGAGAACCCGGAGAAGATCATAAAGGAATACGTCGATCCGGCCGTAGGTTTGCGTCCGTTTCAGTCGAGGAAGCTTGCGTTTGGGCTGGGATTTGAAGGCGCTGCGTTAAAGCAGGCGTCGAAGTTTATTGCGCTTCTGTACAAAGCCTTCGAGGAATCTGATTGTACACTCGCCGAAATCAATCCGCTGGTTTTGACGAAACAGGGCGAGGTGCTGGCGATCGATGCCAAGATTTCGCTCGACGAGAACGCACTGTTCCGCCATGGCGACCTGGCCGAACTAAGAGACATTCACGAGGAAGATCCGCTCGAGGTTGAGGCAAGCGAGTATGGCCTAAACTACGTCAAGCTCGACGGCAACGTGGGCTGCATGGTCAATGGTGCAGGGCTTGCAATGGCGACCATGGACATTATCAAGCTGGCGGGTGGCGAACCGGCGAACTTCCTCGATGTAGGAGGCGGAGCAAGCGCTGAAACGGTCGAGGCGGGATTCCGAATAATTCTGAAGGATCCGAGTGTCAAAGCCATCCTCGTGAACATCTTTGGAGGCATCGTTCGGTGTGATCGTGTGGCGAACGGTGTAGTCGAGGCGGCGAACAAGGTTCAGATCGACGTACCCCTGATAGTTCGGCTTCAGGGAACGAACGCGGAGGAGGGAAAACAAATTCTTCAGGAGAGCGGCCTCAAGATCGAGACCGCGATACTATTCAGGGAGGCGGCAGAGAAAGTCAACGCGGCTTTGGAATCACTGATGGTGTGAGTCGGTTTCGTGACCGGGCGGTACGACCCAATGATCTGGTGAGATGCAGAAACGGGATGTCGATGCGGGGACGGATCACGGGATTGCTCTCGAGTCAGTGTCGAAGTCGTTCGGCTCCTCGAAAGCTGTCGACGACGTCTCGTTAGGCGTATCCGAAGGAGAGTTCTTTTCGCTGCTGGGGCCCAGCGGTTGCGGGAAGACTACGTTGCTTCGAATCATTGCCGGATTCGAAACTCCTGACACGGGACGCGTTGTGATCCATGGGCGAGACGTGTCACGCGCTTCGCCGCAGAAAAGACCGACTGCGATGGTCTTTCAGAACTATGCACTTTTCCCGACCATGACGGTTGGTGCTAACGTCGAGTACGGCCTTCGTGTGCGGCGGGTCAGTCGGGGAGAGCGACGCAAACGCATGCAGAAGGCGCTTGAGCGTGTGGGGATGCAATCGTTGGAGAACAGGCAGGTGGATCAGCTGTCGGGTGGTCAGCAGCAGCGGGTCGCACTGGCCCGCGCCCTAGCCGTAGAACCCGAGGTTCTGCTGTTCGACGAGCCCCTGTCAAACCTCGACGTCGCACTTCGTGAGCGTACGAGAGAGGAGCTTGTCGAAATACAGCATCGTCTGGGAATCACCAGCGTATATGTGACTCATGATCAGGAGGAGGCGCTGTCCCTGTCGGATCGTATCGGCGTGATGAACCGCGGAAGGCTTCTCGAAGTCGGCACGCCGCGCCAGCTTTACGAATCTCCGTCGAGCGCCTTCGTGGCAGGATTTCTCGGCGGTGCCAACCTGGTGCACGATGATGACGTCATTCGCCGACTGACCGGCGAGAAGTCGCGAGAGGGACAGGTGCTTGCGGTTCGACCTGAGCACCTCGTGTGGACGGAACCGGGAGCCGGTCTGGCAGTGTCCGTCAAGAGCAATCAGTACCTGGGCTCCGTCATCGAATATTTTGTGCTGGCGGGTGGCGTGGCACTTCGCATACGATCTTCCCCCGATGCAACCGCGGCGTCACATGAGAGCGTCAAGGCTGTCAAGTGGAAGTGGGTTCATGATGACCTCGATGACGAAGATCGATCACCAACAGCCTGAGATCAACGGACGTATTAACATGGCCAACACAATGAGATTCCAGGGCGCGAAAGAAGGCGTTGAGATCAGAGAGGGACTTGAGGGGCTAACTCCTGCCAGGATCGTTACGCTGTATCGACGTGCGCCGTTAAACAGACCGTATCAGAACCCCGATCGGGTGTGGAGTATGTTCGAGAGTTCAACGTACGTCTTCACAGCCTGGCAAAACGACAACGTCGTTGGAATCGCTCGGGTCCTATCGGACGGCGTGCTCCAGAGCTACCTATGCGATCTTGCCGTGGAGCCCGATGTGCAGCGCTCCGGTGTGGGAAAAGCACTCCTCAATCGAATCCTCGAAACGTGTCGCGGAACGGAGCTGGTCTTGCGTGATTCGAATCTCTCAGCTTCATTCTACGAGTACCTGGGATTTCAACGCGTTGAGAATGCCTGGCTCATTCGAATCAAGTAGCCAGCCTTCCTAGAAACCGGTCAGTCCGCTGAGTCGTCCGCTCACGTCGGATCGAGGCTGTCGTATCCGAAGAAGCTCTGCGAGGTGACCGCTCTTGACATGCAGGTCGAATCCGTACGATTGAAAGTCACCAAACGGTATCCAGTTGATCGACATCTGCCAGCATTCGAAGTCGCGATGCAAGGCGATGCTCGTCGTGACCAGCTCGGTTAACTCGAAATCGTAGCCGGTGCGTGCCGACACCTTCCAGTTAGGCGTCAGATTGAAATCGACGCTGGTGTTCATGATCGCCCTGCGATTTGAGGATATCCCGGTCCGTGTAAGTCCGTACGTAAAGTCGATAGTGAGTGACCATGGAATCGAGAAATCCGAGTACGCCATACCGCCCGAATTCTGAAGAAGTTGCCGCGCGGCGGGGTCGAGAGACGTTTGCAGAGGGTCAAGTGGATCGGGCATCGCCCGGCGGTTCTCTACAGGCCTCCGCTGGCCTCGTTGACTGCTTCGCAGCGATGCCCGCGCCGAAATGGAGAATGCTTTGAGTCGCGCGAAGTTAAACCCGCCCGGGTTGAAAATGTAATCGTTCACTGTTCGGCCGAGACTGTCAACGCGATAGGGCGAGTATGTCGACCGGAAGTTGACGTCGACAGCTCCCAGAATTCGTGATCGCGCGTTGATGGTGATGTCACTCATCTTGAGGGAGTCTGCCGCGAAGTTGTATCGGCTTGCAAAATCGATGTTGAGCAATGTGACCGTGTTTTGCCGCGCGTTGCTGGCGGTCGAGTCCGTGCGGCTGCGCTTCGTTTCGAACGTGTTCGCGATGGAATACGAGAGCGCCTGCTGCTTGCCTTGTCTGACTCCGGACACAATCGCGTACTTGAACTCGTTTCCCGTTGTGTCTGCATAAGTCCGCGTATAGCCCCACTTGTCGTCAAAGAAATCGGGCTGGTAGCTGAATGCGATCGTCGGTCGCACCGTGTGGCGCAGACCCGAATATGGGCCAAGCGATCCCGGGAAGATGCCATAGAACGTGGTGTTGGCGGAGACTCCGGTCGAGAACTGACGCAAGGCTAGAAAACCCGGTACCGATTCTCGTTTCACGGTGTTAGTCGAGTCCGTAATGCTGCGACGTTCTGACCGGATAAACCAGTCCTCGTCATAGGTAAAGCTAGGCGACAGGTTAAGACGGATGTTGCCGAGAGCAGGAAGGCGATTGACTGTAAACGCAGCCGTGACCGGGATGTCGTGGGATGCCCGAAATCGGAACTGCTCATCGCTGCCCGTTGCGCGCCGATACTTATCCGGCGAGAACAGAGCGTCGTACCAGCTGATCTCCGTGGCCGCACTGTCTCCATTTGCGATCAACGTTTCGTCCGGAAGGGGATTAAAGGAGTAGGTGTTGGACAGATTCATTGAGTAGCGAAAGGATAGCTTTTCGAGCCAGCTTTCCTTTTGGCCAGGTGCACGCGAATCGCGCAGAAATGGTTTGACCGTGTTCTGCGTAAAGCTGAAGGATGGCATCGTCAGATCCACACTACCAGTCTCGAACGACTGGCGCTGGTTGACGTTGACCGATATGCTGCGAGCTCCTCTGGCCCATCGCTTCCGGTACGCGACAGAAGACGCAACGGTTTGTCGGACGCGGTCATCATACAGCTCGGACACGGCACGAAGAAATCCGGAAGTTGTCAGGTCAACATTCGCCGTTAAGGACGAGGAGGGATTGATTGTCTGCGAGTGATTCCAGCGAATCGAGGTCGTTCTAACAACCTCGAAATCAGGATCGCCGGATTCTCCGTTTCGCAACCGGCCGTAATCGAAGTTGATGTTTCCGTTGAAGTCGTAGCGGCGATTGTAGCGGAACTGCCCCGAAGTTCGAAAGCTGCCGCGACTCCAGAGTCCGAGTCGAAGCTGGACATCGGTGTAGTCATTCAGGGCCCAGTA
This sequence comes from Rhodothermales bacterium, assembly GCA_041609895.1. Lineage (GTDB taxonomy): Bacteria > Bacteroidota > Rhodothermia > Rhodothermales > JABDKH01 > JAHHLP01. Next base: position 2,875 of record JBFIPX010000161.1, on the reverse strand, counting down.
CCAGCCCCAATCTTTGAGATAAAAACCAAACTCGTCTTCGCCGTATTCCGGAGGAAGCGGGCCCGAACGACGACCATCAACTGTGGGCAGGATCCCGAACGGCAGCCAGAGTGGCATGGGAATGTTGAAGATGAAGAGTTGAATCGGACCGGTGTAAACCCATTTGCGGTCGACTACCTTCATCTTGCTCGAACGTAAGGAGTAGGAGGGATCGTCGACACAAGCACACGTGGTGTAGACTCCATCCTTTATGTATAGTGTACTATCCTCGCTGAGTTTGGCGACATCTGCTCTGATGAAACCATCTTCAAACTCGGTACGGGCGTCAACAACCCGTCCGCGTTCGGTGGCCATGTTGTACGCCATTCTGCGACCGCGAAAGACTTCTGACCCCTGCGTAAACGTCGGATAGGTTTCTGACGAGAGGTTTTTTTCGTCGGCGTACGCGCGCATCTCGTCAATCTGAAAGAGAATATCGATACCCTCGGCTTCCAGAACGGCGTCTTCATACTCGACCCGCGTTGCTCCGAACAGATGCCCAACATCGCCAGTGACCCGATCGAGCGTCAGGACAAGAGAGTCGCGTGCCGTGAACTTTACGGCGCTCTTGAGGCCGTCCGGCGAACGTGTGTTTCCCGGCGTAGGCGGTCCCGTAAGCAGTGTACCAGGACCGCGGGAAACGACACCAGGCGACACCGAGAGACTGTCGGTGGGAGGGGTCGGCTGTCCGGACGACAGGGAGTCTACGTCCTGGCCGGATGCCGGGTACGGGATAATGAGCGCGAGCAGGAGCAGGAATGCAAGCAGGTCGACGGGGACGCATGGGAAGCGACGACGCTGATTTCCGATACGTTCAAATCTGCGCGACAAGCCGTCAGCCCGAATCGCGGTCTTCGTTCGCAGAAACCTTTCGATCCGTGGGCAACTCATCCAGGTACTCGAAAATCAGGCGGGCCGCCCCGAGCATACCGACCTCGTTGCCCAGGGTTTCTTGAATGATAAGCAGGTTGTCGCGGAGTCCGGGAGTGACGAAACGGAGGATCGTATTTCGCGCTGCGTCCAGGATGTAATCTCCCGCCGCAGACAGACCGCCTCCTACAACTATCGTCCGGATATCCAGTAGATTTACGGCTGATCCTAAAACGCACCCAAGTTTGTGGCCTGCCCACCCAAGCACTTCCCTGGCACCTTCGTCGCCTTCGCAGGCCGCGTCATAGAGCATCTTCGGTGTTATTCCCATGAGATCCGCATCAGCCATTTGATGGATGGCGGTGTCCTCGCGTGTCATCAATCGATACCTCGCGTGTCGCGAAAGGAATCGCTGTCCGAGGTACGCCTCAATGGCACCTGCAACACCCGACCGTGCGAACGGGCCTTCATAGTCGATGGTCATGTGCCCGATTTCGCCGGCGCCGCCAGTAGATCCACGGAAGACTTTGTTTTGGTAGATGATCGCACCACCCACGCCCGTGCCAAGCGTGACCATGATGAAATCGTCGTAGGGCCTTCCCGCCCCAAAGAAGGCTGACCCCAGCCCTGCGGCATTGGCATCGTTCTCAACCAGGACCGGAAGCTCCTCGCCAAGACGCTGATTGATCGCGTCGCGGACGTTGATCTCGACCCATCCGGGTAAGTTGGGAGGGTGATGGACCGTCGTGCGCGTCCAGTCGACCGAGCCGGGAGAACCGATACCGATTCCTTCGATAGCACCGTCAGGCGCTTTCGCACGAAGTTCCCTCACGAGGGTCGTGATGCGGTCCAGCACGTGCTCAGGGCCTGCATCAGACTCGGTGTCGATCGCGGAGTGGTGGACCACACCGCGCGTGGCCTCGACCAGGCCGCCCTTAATAGACGTACCACCGAGATCAATACCGACTGCATACAGCGACATCAGGCGTCAGGTTTTCGTCTACCGTCGATCTTCGACCTGGTGAACGGTTTCGCCAGGCTTCTTCATATGGTACTGCTCGCGCGCGATCTTTTCGACACGGTCATCCGTCAACCCCTTCTCCAACTCGGTCTCGAGTTGCTCGATGTCCGTCTGGAGTCGCACATTTTCTATTTGGAGGTGGTTCAACTCGCGGTGCCATGCGATGCGTCTGGCAATACTATGGCTGTCGAAGAACGTGAGCCATATCAAGAGCAGCGACGTTGCCACAAGTATGGCGCGCCGTCGAATACGGGGATCCCGAAGTCTTGCTATCACTCCAATCTCCATTCGGGTGCCGTCTGATTAGAATCGAAAGGCTCCACGCCCTGGATACGTTGCCTGAGCACCAAGCTCCTGCTCGATTCGCAGGAGCTGATTATACTTGGCGAGTCTGTCACTTCGGCTGGCCGATCCCGTCTTGATCTGCCCGGCACCTGTCGCAACGGCGAGGTCTGCTATTGTGGCATCTTCCGTCTCTCCGGACCGGTGGCTGATGACGGAAGTATAGCCACTTCGATGCGCCAGCTCGATCGCTTCGAGAGTCTCGGTCAATGTGCCAATCTGGTTCAGCTTGATGAGAATGGAATTGGCGCATCCTGTCTCGATTCCTTTGGCCAATCGCTCGGTGTTTGTGACAAAGAGATCATCTCCAACGAGCTGAACGCGGTCTCCAACAGCGGTCGTCAAGTCCTTCCAGCCTTTCCAATCGTTCTGATCCATAGCATCTTCGATTGAGATGATAGGATACTGTGCAACCCATCCAGACCAGTAGCTCACCATGTCCTCGGACGAACGTTTGGTATTCGGATCGCTCTTCCAAAAGACGTACGCTCCATCCTTGAACATCTCCGAACTAGCGGGGTCAAGGGCAATGAAGACATCCGATCCGGCCTTGAATCCTGCTTTGTCCACAGCCTCAAGAATTACCTCGATTGCTTCCTCATT
>JBFIPX010000160.1:0-7890 GCA_041609895.1 Rhodothermales bacterium | reverse complement strand
GTGTTTAACTTCGTGCGCACTCGATACAGGTTAGGTGGTCATGCGAAATCCCTTTGCCCCCGGCGTCGGCGGAGCCCTCAGCGCAGATATTGCGGTGCCGGAGCACGAGCGGGAACTCAGCTTCTACTCACAGATCCTAACGACAGGGAGTGCCCCGCTTTGGCGTGACGATCTGACGAACAATCGGGGCACACCGGTCATCGGCTTGGGGGCTCGCTCCCCTGAATACGAGGCCCTCCCGCTGCAATGGATGCCGCACTTCCAGGTTTCCGACGTTGGTGCGAGCGCGGCGCGCACACTCGAACTTGGTGGCAGCGAGCTAATGCACGGCAAGAGCGATGACGGTCAAAGTCAGTGGGCCGTTCTCGTAGACCCGATGGGTGCTGCATTCGGCGTAATCCCTGTCGTTGACGACGAATTGGAGGCAGCAGACCAACCTCAACGTATTGGTCGTATATCCTGGCTGACGCTTGTGGTTTCGGACGTCCCGACGACGTGCCGTTTCTACGAACAGGTCGTCGGATGGTCGGCAGCCTCTGTCGCCGTCGACGGCGGATTCGAAATGCGGCGACCCGACGGTGTGTCTGCGGCGGAAATCTGCCATGCGGGCGGTGATCACGCGGGAATCCCAACCGTCTGGATACTTAGTCTGCCCGTCGATGATCTCGAGGAGAGTCTTCGACTCGTTCGCGAGGGCGGCGGCGAGATCATCAAGGGATCGGCTGACGCCGGGCACGCCGTCATACGAGACCCGGTCGGTGTTTGTATAGCGTTGCAGGCTAATAAGTAATGCTGAGCGGCCTGACACGCCATTGCGGGAGGCCCGTCGCGCTAGCTGCTTAAGTGACCCGAGCCGCTCCCGGTGAAAGCTTTACACCCTGTGCATCTTCAGGAATCCTATGCGACGAATCCGTTACGTAGTTGCGACCAGTCTTGACGGATACATTGCCGGTCCAAACGGCGAGGCTAACTGGATCGTGATGGACCCCGAAATTGATTTTGGGGAACTGTACGCACAATTCGATACCGTGCTTGTTGGACGCCGTACATTCGAGCCAATGGTGACCGCCGGCAAGGCCGAGATGCCGGGGATGGAAATCGTCGTCTTTTCCACCAAACTCCGACGGGAAGATCATCCAGATGTCTCGGTAGTCAGCGACAACGTATTCGAAGCTGTGGATCGACTTCGTAGAAGACCCGGTAAGGACATCTGGTTGTTAGGTGGAGGTGTGTTATTTCAAAATCTTTCGGCGTTGGGGCTCGTTGATACAGTTGAGGTTGCTGTTATTCCCAAGCTGATCGGTGGAGGCATACCTCTTTACCCACCACCAGCACAGCAACTAGAACTGGTATTCAAAAATCAACGCGTGTTCGCCCATTCCGGTGTCGTATCTCTGCACTATTCGGTCGTCAGAGATGCATAATAAGGTGCTGTACCGAAGCTGGTTTGCCGTGATGATTTGCATTACGGCGATCCTGATTCGCGCCAATTGACAACAACAATGTCCCTCGTCCGCGCGGGCAATACCGTGAGAATCTTTCAGCTAGTGTCGCCTTTCAGATCCACTCGCGATCCCGGCATCAGCGTTATCTCCTGAGACGCCGAAGCGATCGAAACCCTGCCCTCACTTCGCTCGATACGCCCGAGGATCGCCGTGAACAGCTGGTCTTTCACCGACCGACGCCGCTTGAAGTCAACCACGTAGCGCACCGTAAAAGTTATCCAGTTTTCGTCGGGGCGGATCGTAATCATGGGCACGACTCCCGCGCTTTCGACGAGATATTTTCGCTGGATGTCGGACCAAACTTGAAGCGCGCTTCGGGCAAAATCACCTACTACCTCATCCGCACTTCTTGCAAGCAACGAGCGAACGTCGTCGATGTCACATCCGTATCGAATGGGGATTGTGACCTCATCCCACAGAAAGGGGAAGTCACCTGAATAATTGAAGATCGGCTCCTTGAACACGAACGAGTTCGCGATCCGAACCACGCGCCCATTGTAAAGATCGCCGTTGACCCAATCGCCGCACTCCATCAGCGTGGTGCGAATCACACTGATATCGATCACATCCCCGACGACTCCGGCCAAGCGCACGCGGTCTCCTGTTTTGTAGATATCGCCGAACGATATCGCCACCCAACCCGCGACACTTACGATCACTTCCTGCAGCGCGAAGGCGATTCCTGCTCCTGCCACTCCAAAGGCAACAGTCAACCCTCCAATTCGATCACTGAATACGACTGAAAGAAAGAGCAGAACGACAAGGAAGATCCCAAACGATATCGCCTTGCGAGCTCGGTACCTCGACTTGTCGTCGCGTATGTACCGCCCGACCGAACGCCGGATTATTCGTCCGATGACATACAGGATCACTACGCCGACAAGCGCGACGACGCCCTTGACAAACAGCGGATTCTCAACCAAACGTTCGAACACGGACTGGAACTCGACGACGGAGTCCTGAACTGAATCCTGCAGCTGATCATCCATGACACCTGGATCCTCACGATGTGTCTGAAGCTATGCTGGATCGTCCTGGTGGGCAGCCTCCTCCATATAGACGCCACCTTACCTCACACCAAGTGAGCAGCAGGCAGAATCTAACAGCCAAGCCGGTCGCGCGCAGGGCTCACAAAGAAATTTCTCGCAGGCCTCCAGAGACAGATCATTCATGATAGATTTGCGTTAATTATAGGATAGCCACCATGCCACATCGATCAACGCCAGTTGCAGCTCCCCTCATTCTTGAACCGTTTCACGTCCCTCGATCCTGGAGTCGGAGGTCAGCAGATCGCTGTGGCCACGATTGTATTACTTATGGCGGTCGTCCTGTCCGGGTGTCTGGGTGACGAAAGCGGCCCGTCGCCTTCGGATGCGGGAAAGGATACGCTCGCTGTGACGACAGGCGATTCGGTGGCAGCAACGGCGGACCCGGCAGCGTCATTGATGACGCAGCCGGCGGCGGTCGATTCAGCCCGCGCCGACCGATCCGGAATCGTGGAATCAACGGCATCGCCCGGTGCCTCGTCGCTGGCCGAAGACTCGGCAGCGGTTCAGCGCCTCCTCGCTGAGGTAGCCGGTCTTCGCGCCGAAGTGGCAAAGCTTACGCAAGCGTCCTCGCCGCCTAAACGGAGCGCACCCGACACAGCACAGACTTCCGCGCGCGCAAGGGTCAAGGAAACAGCGGAGGACGTGCAGAATTTTGGTCTGCGTGCCGTTTGGGCAGCCATTATTATCGCCGCCGCGTTCTTCCTGATCAAGGCCATCGTTTGGCTGCTCGAGACGTTGTCTGAGCGCAGTGCGCGCCGCCGGCTGTTCTTCAAGAAACTCATCCCGATCACGCGCATCCTCGTTTGGATCGTGATCGTCTACTATATCATTTCGGGCGTGTTTGAGGTAGATCGGGAGGGACTGCTTGCAGCCGGCGCCGCGGTCGGAGTTGCCGTTGGCTTTGCGGCGCAGGACGTACTAAAGAACATCTTTGGTGGTATACTGATCATACTCGATCAGCCGTTTCAGGTCGGTGACCGCGTCAGCGTAGGCGGTACCTACGGCGAAGTGGTATCGATAGGCCTGAGATCAACTCGGATCGTCACTCCTGATGACAACCTCGTGTCGGTACCCAACACCCAGGTCGTGGATGGACAAGTCGCGAACGCGAATGCGGGAGCCCTCGACTGCCAGGTCGTAACAGAACTCTACCTGCCCGGCTGGGTCGACGTAAGCAAGGCTAAGGAGATCGCCTACGACGCAGCCGCAAACTCAAAATTCGTCTACCTTAAGAAGCCGATCGTCGTACTTATCAAAGACGAATTTAAGGAGACATTTCTCACGCGGGTCGTCATCAAGGCCTATGTCCTCGATGCGCGTTACGAAGCACGCTTCGCGAGTGACGTGACTGAAACTGCAAAGATGCAATACTTGCGTGAGGGCATGCTTGCAGAGTTTTATCCCGGATCGGCCGCGTTCACAGACGGCGAGGCCTCCGAAGAGCTTGCATAAGGCATGAGCGAACTGTTGGTAGGCACCTCTATTGCAGATTCTAATTCCGGGACTGGCCTCGGGGAGAATAATGGCGCTCCTCCGGCGCCGTTCCGGGAGAATGAAATTGAGCTCGACGCCGCTTTATCGAAAGTCGAGAGACACGTGCGAGACGCATGGTCGCAATGGCTCGCTTTTGCGACGGACAACATCGAGGACAAGCTGACCGCACTGCTCAAAGAGGCTGCCGCCTCGCATAGATCACGGCTGGAGCAGTTCATCGCTGACGCTGAGCGCGACAAATCTGGGGCGACGATTCTGGAGTATAGAAGGTCCGTGGAACGTGAGGTCGTGAGGTTGCTGCAGGAGCGGCTCGAAGCCCGCAACGTCGGACGCGCCATCGACGCACGTTTCGATCAAACAATCGAAGCGATAGCCACAACCGTGTCAGAGATACCGGAGTCTGTCCGGCTGAGCCAACCCCCTGAGCTGTTCCATCGGGACGACGACGACAACCTGGTTGTCAAAACCAGAAAACTCGGACGAAGGACCCGCCTCCAGATGGCGGCAGGTGCGTTGGCGCTACGGAACCGATTACGATCAATGATCGGCCGAGATGAACTCAGGCAGGTTCCTCCGTCCCGCATCGTTCCGGCCCGACAGCTAGCCGCGGCACACTTGACCGGAGTTCTGCCCGCTGTGCTCGAGGAGGATCGCGAGGCACGACAGATTCGCGTCGCCCGAAAAATCGCCGACGCCGAGCACGCCCTCACAGATTGGGTAAACAGGATTTTGACTGAGGAGCGAGACGCCGAGATGCTCTTCGAGAGCGCGGTGCGACCACGCTGGGATACCGTCTCGCATGAGCAAAAACAGGTTGGCGAGGAAAGGGATGGCGACACGAATGACCCTGATGCATCCGAAACCCATGAGGACGTTGATGACGATTCTGACCCTTCGACCACGAACGAAGAAGGTTTGGACATCTTCCAACGCATTCGCGAGATCGGTGAAGAACTTGATACGCGGCTATCCTCGATAGGACAGCCTTGGGGAGACGCGGCACCTGCGGCTGCACCATTCGAAGCTGTCTTTTCACGATTTCGCAGCGACCTGGATAAAGCCGGCACATTTCTACATCGTAGCGATGAGCGGTTGCTTCGGGAAGGGAGCGCGAAATCGAATGCTGCAACGTCGTGGGCCGAGTGGCATGAGCAAGCTGCCGACCGCCTGCGATACCTCGACTCGCTTTTGCTGATTCGCGATCGAATGCTCAAGGCCGAGTCGTCCATCGTGGAGCGAACGTCCCGGGCAACCGTGATGCCTGTCATTAGCACTTTCGTACAAATGAAGGAGCAGTTCGCCCGATGCATGAAGCGTGCCGAAACGCGCGCACAAAGCGGCAAGACGGCCGATCCTGACACGTACTCCTCCGATCTCGCGGCGATTAAGGACGAGCTGTCGAATACGCTTCGGTCTGTGTTCAGCGACCTTCCCGGTCTGGTTTCATCCGATCAAGCGCTGTCTGATCCCGGAAAGGACGAGTGGGAGGGTCTCGGCAAGTTCGTGGACGGACTGCCAGAGAAACTCGTCATCCACGAACTATACGATGCCGACGAGGCCATCACACCGACGTCGCGGACCGCCGAGATCAACTTCCGGGGGCTGGTTAACGACGTGCTCCTCATTCGTCTGCCGGACCGGCTCCGAAAGCCGGCCGAGGAGTTGCGATCCTCCGTTCGGCGGGTATGGACCGAAACAGAGCAGATCGAACATATCGTCCAGTATAATCTCGACGCCGCCATTGACGAGCTTCGGCAGAAAGAAGGTAAACGGGAGGAGCATCCCGATTCCCCGGATGAGGAGCCGGAGAACGTGCAGCCTGCCACACCCGGCGCACGCGTCGATCAGGCCCGCCAACTGACCGTCGACAGCCTAACTCGCGCATCAAATACGCTGGACCAGCTGGCCTCCTCCCTCAAGGCACCGTGGAATGCGTTCGTTGAGGCCATCGACCATGAGCTCCGCGAAGACTGGGTGGCGATTCATCGGCGACTTAAGGCGGCAGATTCGGCAGATGAGCAATGGGCAAGCTTTCGTGCGCGAACGACCCGACGTCTCGAGAAGTTCTTTTCGCGGATTCGCGTTGCCACGGGAATAGTAGCGCAACGCATCTCCAAGGTTGTCACGGCGGGACGCAGGAGAGCGGAAAGCCTGATCAAGATCGGGCAGTCGGCCGTTGGCGTCGTGGACAGCGGAGATGCCGAACGATTCGAAACGATAGACGCCCTGTCATCCGTAAAGGAAATGCGGAAAGAGCTGCCGCTCATCTATCGGAGACTGTTTTCGTTCGAGCCACTCGACGAACCGACGTTGTTGGAGGGCCGGGCTCGCGACCTCGTCTGGGTCAAACGTCATTTCGACAGATGGCATGAGGCCAAACAGATGGGTGTCGTGTTGATCCAGGCCTCTCTGGGCAGCGGGCGGACAAGCTTCCTTAACGCGTTGGAGAAGGTGGTTTTGAAGGACTACGAGGTCCGTCAGATCAATCTTCCCGAGAGGATCTATCACCCTGATGAGTTCGCGGCCATAGTTGCAACCGCGTTGGAGATCGACGAACCCAACATCACACTTGACGAACTCGAGGAGCGACTACTTCGGACGCGTCGCTCCGATCCTCCACACGTCTGCCTCATCGACAATCTCGAGCACTTGCTGATTCGCGCGCCGCAGGCCGTCAACCTGATGGAGCGCGTAATCCTTTTCCTGTCGCACACAGATTCATCCATTTACTGGGTAGGCACAATCGGGTCATACACGTGGCAGTTCCTCTCGAAGACGGCAGCCACGGCTGTTTCATTTGTCGACTCGTACGCACTCACGCCACTCGACCGCAGCACCATTGAGTCGCTGGTTATCAACCGGCATCGGCGAAGTGGTATGCCGCTGCATTTTCCTGAACCGAAAGACCCGCCGGCAATCATGCGGCAGAGACTGCGGCGCGCGAAGACCCCCGAGCAGCGTCAGGCGCTATTACGAGAGGACTTCTTTGACCGTCTCTCGAAGGCGAGCGGCGAGAACGTGATGCTTGCTCTGTACTACTGGATTCGCTCTACAGATTTTTCCAGTGAAGAAGGAGCCCTCCACGTCAAGCCCCTGAAGCCACTTAATTTCGATTTCCTCGGCCGGTTTGATCTTGACCACGCGTTCACGCTAAAGGCCTTCTTCCTTCACAAGACGCTGTCCCTGGACGATCATCGCCGCATCTTTCACGTTGGAAAGGAGGCGAGTACGGCCATACTCGAATCCCTGTTGAACTGGCGCATCATCGAACCTGTACCTCACTCCGAACGAGTGCAGACCGACTACCATGTCCAGCGCGAGGCCATCTACCGCTTGAATCCGCTGCTGATTCATCCGGTCACGGTGTTCCTGCAGAGCAAGAACATCGTTTACTAGACTTTTCCCGAGATGACACAATAAGAAAGGGGCGAGAACGATTTCGCTCCCGCCCCTGACAAGGTCGCTGCCCATTCAGCTAACCGATGTGCATCTGAAGCTCTTCGCGGCGGTGCTTTTGCCGCAGTTTGCGCAGTGCCTTTTCCTTTATCTGTCGGACTCGCTCGCGCGTCAGTCCGAAGCGCTGACCGATCTCCTCCAGGGTGAGAGGATGCTCTCTACCGATGCCGAAGTAGAGCCGCGTAATCTCAGCCTCTCGAGGGTGCAGAAGGCTTAGCGCGCGCTCGATGTCGATCTTCAGAGACTCATCCATGAGGATCTCGTCCGGCGACTCATCGTCGTCGTTCGGCAGGACGTCGAGGAGGCTGTTGTCGTCGTCCTCGTTGAAAGGCGCGTCCATCGAGAGATGGCGACCCGTGTGCTGCATCGCCTCACGAACCTTCTCG
>JBFIPX010000159.1:0-7904 GCA_041609895.1 Rhodothermales bacterium | reverse complement strand
GTCGCGACCGGCGCCGGCTGCTCGCGTTCAACGTTTGGGTTGTAGACGAAGAACTTACGCGACTGCTCGACCAGGGACTCGTTGTCATCGTTGAGAATGGCCAGTCGCAAAAAATAGGAGCCGCTCGGCAGGTCCTTCAGATCGAAAGCACCGACGATCACATCGGGAGACCGCACCGGACGCATCAGCCTGCGGCTGTACCCCGACATCGGGTTGGGCGTGTTCGCCTCCGCGAGATACGTCATTAGCGTGTACTCTTCGTCAAGGTCAGAGACCGTGTCCGTGTTGTACGTCTCGGCATAAAAGAAGAGTTGGGTCAGTCCTTGCCCATAGAGCTGATTGGCATTGGGCCGAACCAGGACGCCATTCTTGTAGAATGAGCTCTGATCGTCCGACGACGGCTGAATGGAAGTCGCGAGCGTTATGTCGGATATCTCAGCGGCCTCGTCGGTTCCGTACGCAGGTATCAGTGCGTCCAGGCGCATCCTGAGTTCCTGCCTCTCACGAGCGGGGTCTCCCGGGACAAGCACCTCCAGTTGGTATTCACCAGGGGGAACCGCCGTCCGAACCTGATGAACGAAATGCTGGCCCGCGCTGAGACCTACGGTATCCGGAATCACGAAATTGAGTGACAGAGAATCTTCCCAGACCGGGACAGCCGCGACGGAATCGAGCTGTTCGCCGCTCCTGACGATCGCGAGATCCAACGGCAGATCTGCATGGTACATACTGTCAGCAAAAACGAACCGCATCGACGTTGCCTCGACTGCGAGATAGATCTCCACCAGGGAATTGCTTTTGTCAAAAGCAAACGACGCAACGTCCAAGTCGAGCTGAACAGGCAGCGGCTGAGCGCGGGTCGTAACGGCCGATAAGAGAACGGCGGCCGTTGCCAGGCCTCGGAATAATGAAGTCACGTTTTTCAATCTTTTTGGACGAAACCGGATGTTAGAATTTTAGGGCCGATCGTTCAACGCATTTTCATGCCCACTGCATCTGCAAATCGGAGCCCGATTGTCGAGAAACCGGGAAAAGGGGCGGCCCGTGAAATATTCGCAGCACTTACGCCTCGCGCAGTAAAAAAGGTTCGTCGCCCGTATTTCATCAGATGGCGCGCGTGGCTATTCGATCACGCAACTCTCTCGTCAGAGGGCTCTCCAGCAGTCGGCCCAGCCGCCGTCGTCACACGCTCGAAGCGCGTCTCACAGTCCTGCTGAAATCGATGGGTAGAGGGGTCGTATCTCAACTCCTCAATAGTGAAGTGCTCGTCGCCGACATCTATGATGTTGTAGAAGTTCGACCGACGATGCGCCTTTCGTCCCCGCGTACTCGTAGCCGTACCGGCGCTTGCGACGACGAGCCGGTGCTCGCCCGGAATTATCTCGACCGGCTCAATATGGGAGATATGCAAATGGCCGCAGAGGACCAGGTCCACGTTTGCGTCGACCGCAGCATCGAGGGTTAGCTGCGCATTCCGCGCTATGTCGTGGACTCCGAGCGCCTCGATCCGGCTCAAGTGATGATGGATGACCACAATCTTGAAGGCGGGATCACCCGCATCCTTAAAGAATTCGCGCATCCGCTCTCTCGCCGCGCCGTCGATATGTCCGCCTTTGATGGTCCAACCGTATGCCGAATTGATTCCGAGGACGGCAACGCCGTTCCTGACCACACTCGGTGCGAGGTCGTCCGTGATGTAGTGGCGGTAGCGGCGGAGAGAGTCACCGAGCCGACGAAAGGGGTACCACCATGCATACACGTCATGATTTCCCGGCACAACCAGGACGTCGGCCCCGATGTTCTCGATCATGCTCGCCGCCTGGCGAAACTCCTCATGGCGCGCGCGCTGTGTAAGATCACCCGATACGCAAACCAGATCGACGTCGGCATCATTCACTTCGTGCACGAGCACGTCGACAATATCGGGGTTACCGATCTTGCCGAAATGAATGTCGGAGATGTGTGCGATCCGATATCCCATCAGGCCGGCAGTTCCTAACGTATCGATACAATCAAGGGCGACCCGATTGGGACCGCCCTTGTGTCGACTTGTTTTCCTGTGCGCCTCAATTCCTTTCTCAGAGGAGCAAATTCAAGGGCTCTTCAAGGTAGTTCCGAAGTGTGTCGAGGAACTGCGCACCGGTCGCTCCATCGACCACACGGTGGTCGCATGAGAGCGTAAGCTTCATTCGCTTACCGACACGAACATTGCCGTCTTCGACGATCGGCACATCCCGGATCGCTCCGATGGCCAGGATGCACGCGTTCGGCGGGTTAATGATCGCCGTGAACTCCTCGATACCGAACATGCCCAGGTTGCTCGTCGTAAATGTCGACCCCTCCCACTCTTCCGGTTGGAGCTTTCGGTTGCGAGCCTTCGACGCCAATTCCCGCGTCTCGACGGCAATTTGAGTCAGCCCCTTCTGATCCGCATGACGTATCACAGGTGTCATTAGCCCCTCGTCGATCGCCACTGCGACCGCCACGTGGACGTCTTGATGGGTGTGGATTTCTCCCTCCTTGTCCATGTAGGACGAGTTGACCATGGGGTGCTGGCGCAACGCGACGGCGCATGCCTTGGTGATGATGTCGTTGAATGAAACCTTTTGGAGGTTTTGATCCTCGGCCACCTTGTTCACACGCTGCCTCGCCTCGACCGCACGCTCCATGTCAACGTCGATCGTCAGGTAGAAGTGCGGCGCGGAGAACTTGCTTTCGGAAAGCCGGCGAGCAATTGCCTTTCGCATTTGCGAAATGCGTTCCTTCTGTGGCGGATGCTCTTGGCCGGCAACGGGTGCGGAGACGTAGCCGGGAGCGGGCTTCTGTTCGACTTCTTCTTGCCGCGTCGTCTGCTGACCTATGGCGTCTTCAATATCGCGCTTTACGATCCTGCCTTCCGGACCGCTGCCCCGAATCCTCGAGAGCTCGAGGCCGTGCTCCTGAGCAAGTCGCCTTGCGAGCGGTGATGCCTTGGGACGGCCGTCCCTCGAAGCCGGTGCAGCCGACGGAGCAGCAACGGTTTCAGTCTCACCATTGGATGACGGCTCCGGGACCTCCTCGGAATCCTGAGAGGACGTTGCCGATTCCGGCGCCTCGCCCGCTTGGCCATCGCCTCCGGCACCGGATTCGTATTTAGCCAGCAGGTCCGAGATGTCTTCTCCCTTATCTCCGAGAACTGCGATCAGTCCCCCGATGGGCACCGCGTCACCCTCTCCAATTACCCGCTTTAGCAACACGCCGTCGTCATAGACCTCCAGGTCCATGGTGGCCTTATCAGTCTCGACCTGAGCGATTATGTCTCCGGCAGATACCTCTGCTCCTTCGTCTACCATCCACGAAACGAGGACACCTTCTTCCATGGTGTCACTCATCTTCGGCATTTCAACGGGAATAGCCATGTTTCGATAAGGGTGTCAAGCAGTTAACAAATTGGTGTCGATGTGCATCAGTCGACGTACATCACTTTCTTGCAGGCCGCGTAGGCGTCTTCCGCTTGCGGCATATAGTAGTCCATCAGGTTCTTCGCATACGGCGCCGGTACATCCTTTGCCGTAACTCGAATGATCGGGGCATCAAGATGGTCGAATGCCGCAGACTGGACCTGGTACGTAATCTCGGACGAGATGCTGGCGTACGGATTGCTCTCGTCGATGATGACGCACCGGTTCGTCTTCTTTATCGACCTCACGATGGTTTCGATGTCAAGCGGCCGAATCGTGCGCGGGTCAATGACCTCGGCGTCATAGCCGTCCTCCTTGAGCATGTCCGCAGTCTTGAGCGCGACCCAGTACGACTTGCTGTGCCCAATGATTGTGACCGCGTCACCATCTCGGGCGATGCGAGCCTTGCCGATCGGGATTGTGTAGTCTTTCTCATCCGACACCTCGCCCTTCATGCCATACATAACCTCGGACTCGAGGAACAGGACCGGGTCGTCGTCCCGGATCGATGTCTTGAGCAGACCCTTCGCGTCATCCGGGTTTGAAGGAGCAACCACCTTGAGCCCGGGCAGCGTGGCGTACATCGACTCCGTCGACGTGTTGTGCGTGGCCGCGAGTTGTCCAGCGGCACCGTTGGGTCCTCTGAAAACGATGGGGATCTTGAACTGGCCGCCCGACATGTACCGAATCTTCGCAGCATTGTTGATGATCTGGTCGATCGCCACGAAGGAAAAGTTGAACGTCATGAACTCGATGATCGGACGGAGGCCGTTGAGCGCGGCTCCAATGCCGAGCCCTGCGAACCCGTTCTCACTGATCGGTGTGTCGATGACGCGCTTCGAACCGAATTGGTCGAGCATACCCTCACTCACCTTGTAGGCGCCGTCGTACTCAGCGACCTCCTCCCCCATCAGGAAGATCGTGTCGTCCCGCTCCATCTCTTCGACCATTGCGGCGCGGATCGCTTCTCTTAATTGCAGTTCTGCCATATCGATAAGTTTGAAATCGTATTGAGCGGTCGGATGTCTAACGGCTACGCCAGGAAGGGGTAGTCGTCCTGGACGTAGACGTCTTCGTAGATCGTTTCGAGCGGCGGAAAGTCACTGTTCTCGGCGAACTCGACCGAATCGAGGACTTCCTTCTTGACCTCTTCGTCGATCTTGTCGAGATCATCATTCGTCGACAGCTTCTTCTCGAGGAGATAGGCTTTCAGACGGATGATGGGGTCAGCGTTCTTGCGCTCCTCCAGCTCCTCCTTGGTGCGGTATTTCCCCGGATCGCTCATGGAGTGACCGCGATACCGGTACGTGCGCACCTCGAGCAGTGACGGTTGGTTGTTGCGGGCCATCTCGATGTGCTCACTAAACGCGCGGTAGCAATCGAAGACGTCCATGCCGTCTGCAAGGGCCCCGGGCATGTCGTACCCCACGGCCTGCTTGTATAGGTCGGGCTCGGCGGACGCGCGATGAACCGCCGTACCCATTGCATACTGGTTGTTCTCCACTACCAGAACGACCGGCAAGTCATAGAGACCTGCAAGGTTAGCAGCCTCGTGGAAAGATCCCTGGTTGATCGCGCCGTCACCGAAAAAGCAAAGGCAAACACCGCCGTCCTCTTTGTATTTGTGGGCAAAGGCGATGCCGATCCCGACGGGTATGTGTCCGCCCACGATGCCGTGTCCTCCGAAAAGTCTTTTCTCTGCGCTGAAGAAGTGCATAGAGCCTCCTTTTCCGCGGGAACAGCCATCAATCTTGCCGAACAGCTCGGCCATGCACTCGTTGGCGCCCATGCCAAGGGCTAGCGCGATACCGTGATCTCGATAGGCTGTGATGACCGAGTCGTGGCCAATATTCATCGCATTAGCCGCGCCCGTCGAGATGGCTTCCTGCCCGATGTAGAGGTGAAGGAACCCAGAGATCTTCTGCTTGCCGTACATCTGGGCGGCGCGCTCCTCAAAACGACGCTGGAGGAGCATGTTGCGATACATGTCGATAAGCTGATCGTCCTGCAGACCGAGGTCCTTATGATCAACCTTTTCCGCCTGGAACGCCTTGAATTCGACCTCCGTACGGATAACCTCGGGAACGTCCTCCAGACCGTTTGTCTCGGTCTTTGAGGATTTGCTGGTCTTGCTACTCATATGTTAATCTGGGATGATCCGGTAACGCCCTGCGGTGCGCAGAAACGGATATGCACGCGGGCAAGTGGCGGCGAAACTTCACCGCGTAGTTGCACCACATACAGTTTCTTAATGTACGAAAAACACAGTACTCTCGTTCATCGCGTGCGGTTCTCCACCGGCTCGAACTGCCTTCACTGGTCCCTTTTGCCCGACCGACTTGATCTTGCACCGTCCTTAACACCATTATCGCAGTAACGCCTGCCTTCTGAAGCTCACCAACCCGAAGTAAGGTGACCGGCAAGACAACCCCCGAGGGGAGAGACAATATCGATCTAAATGCTCTGCTTTCCGGCGACAAGGTCGCATTCGAGCAGTTGGTTCGTCAGGAATCACCACGTCTCTTCCGAGTCATCGTCCGAATCGTCGGAGATGATGACGAGGCGAGATCAGTGATGCAAGAGACGTTCCTGCAGGCGTATGAACGCCTGCATACGTTCCGCGGGGAGTCCAAGATCACAACCTGGCTCTACGCCATCGGAATTAATCTTAGCCGTGCCGCACTGAGAAAGGCCCGGCGTTACAATACGCTTGACGAGCAGGACATCGACAGGCTGCAGCCGTCATTCAATCGCGGGATGTTCGCGGATGATTCGCGTGACTGGAATCCACTGGACCGCGTTCAGAAATCGGAACTCCAGCGCGTCGTGCGCGAGGCCATCGACCGCCTCCCGGATGACTACAGGATTGTGGTCACCCTTCGCGACATAAGAGAACTTTCGACAACGGAGGTCGCGCAGATGCTCGACATCAGCGAGGGCGCGGTCCGCGTCCGGTTACACCGTGCACGCAGAGCCCTCAAGAAGCTGATCGATCCGCACATGATCTGAACACTCTATGCCCAGAGCCCCAAAGGTAGAATACATGATTCTCCAGCGAATCAAGACTTTCTTCAGGATGGCACCCACATGCGAGAAGGTCAACGACTTCATCGCCAGCTATCTCGAAGGCGCGCTCGACGAAAAAACGACGCGGCAATTCGAGGCGCACATCGGTGCGTGCTCTACGTGCTCACAGTACCTCGACCAGTACAGGACGACTGTGGATCTGGTCCACGAGGCCGGCAGCTTCGACCCCCCACCCGAGTTGGTCGAGATGACGCTCGCCTTCTTGCAAAAGCGATGGGAGGCGAGCGACAATCGATCAGAAACCTCCTGACAAAGAGAAGGCCCGCCGCAATCGATGCGACGGGCCTTCATTCGAGAGCCGCGCTCTCATTTACTTAAGAAGTACCATCGACTTCGCCTTGCGGGTATTGCCATACTCCAGCGAGTAGATGTACGTGCCGCTTGCCACCTTGAACCCGCCCTGATCCCTGCCGTCCCAGACGACTGAGTGCGTACCGGACTCCTTCATCTCGTTTGCGACGAGGGTCTTTACCACCTGCCCCATCACGTTGTACACACGGACAGACACCGATGACGCCGTCGGCAGTTCAAACTGGATGGTCGTCGTCGGATTGAACGGGTTCGGATAGTTCTGATGCAGGACGTAGTTGTCGGGCAGTTCGGAAGGCTCATCCTCGATAGCTACCGGTCCACCGACGAACTCCACGACCATGATCATCGGCTGCCCGGGGTTGGAGGCGAACAGGTTAGTCAGAACCAGCTCGTTCGTGCCGTCACCGTCAAGGTCGTCTCCGATGCGCATGGGATAATACCGCTCGCCGAAGCCGCCGGTACTGCTCACGATAATGTCCCAGCTGTAGGACGTCGAGTCGGCCGGATTGCCGACCCCGTCGTACTCGATGAGCGAGACTTTCTCGCTAGTACCATGTGACGCGACAATATCGAACATCCCGTCTCCGTCAAGATCTCCGACATCACCGCCTCGGGCTCTTCCCGTCGGATCGTATGTCCCGACCTCGACGACGCTGTTCATCGTAATAGTAGAGACGTCGGTCACGTCATCAACGAAATACAGCTTGCCGTTGGTCATCGGAAACCACGCTTCCATGTTGCCATCGTTGTCGACGTCCTGGAAGTACATGTCGTGCGAGTTAAACGAGCCCGGATCACCGTCGACAAACAGGGCGTTGAGATCGACCTGCAAAGCATAGGTATCTGGACCTGTCGCCTCGAATATTGACATGCTCCAGTTGTCCCACGTGTTGAACCAGATCTCGTTGGCGCCGTCGCCATCGAAGTCGACGACCATTACGTCGTACGGGCTCCCTCCTCCCAGGACGTCATTGCCCACCTCGAACTCGATCTCGAAAGTGGAGAACGCACTGAGATCAGGATTTGCTTTGTCGCCCGTTAGAGACATCACCAGCAGCTCTCTGC
>JBFIPX010000158.1:0-7951 GCA_041609895.1 Rhodothermales bacterium | reverse complement strand
CGCTGAATCGCTTGGGCAACGGGTACTTCTTGGCGGGCATCGTCGGTTACCGGTGATGATGTTGGCAGTTGTGGCCGCAACCGCGACCTACGACAAGATGGGTCGGGCCGTGGGTCCGGATAGCGAAAGATACACGAGCGGAGAAGGATTGAGGCACAACCCACTGCAATGGGGCAGGGCAAGGCGTGGTGACCGTCTTGTTGCTCGAGTTGCCGCACGGTTCGCTTCCCGTGCCGTAGCGATACATCGCGAATTGCCCGCATCTTTTGGACAGTCATGTATGAACCTGATACCTACGCGGCCAAATTCACCAGCTCGACGCGCCGGTTGTTCTGCCGCCCCTCAGGCGTTTCGTTGCTGTCTGCAGGCTTGGTCTCACCAAAGCCCTCCGCCTCAAGTCGTTCAGCGGAAATGTTGAATTCGTTGATCAAGTATTGCACGACGGCGTTTGCTCGCTTCTCGGACAACTCGAGGTTATACGTATCGTCTCCGACGTTATCGGTATGACCTTCGATGGCGAGCCGGAGGTCGCCGTGGTCGGTGAGCATTTGTCCGATCTCGTCGAGGGTCGGGGTCGACTCTGGCTTGATCCGGTCGCTACCGGTGTCGAAAAGAATCCCCTGGGTTGCGACTCTTCCATCCGCTTGTAGGCGGTCGTACAGGTCACGTCCGCCCGCCGCGATACGTATCGGGCCGATGTATGCTGGATGATCCTGATCGGCCCATCGCAGGCCGAAGTGCACCATGTTGGATCGACCGAGAACCGCGTTTGGAACATTGGCAACCCGACGTTCATCGAGAAAGACCTTAACGTAATTGCCGTCCGCCATTATTCGCACCGGGATGAACCCGTCCCGAATCTCCTCGCGGGCTCTGGCCGTTGACTTGCCACCCACGTTTCCTCGGTCTAATACTCCGGTCCCGCGCTCGTCGACGACAATGTAACTTCCCTTATAGCCGGTGCTGACGGTTGGTTGGTGTCTCAGATTGTTCGGGATGTTCGCGAGTACGATCAGCGATTGGTTGCCATGAGTCCAGTGAACGGGAAACTCGATCGTGAATCGCTCGGGCAGCTCCTCCGGCAGCTTGACGGAAAACGCAGATGCATTCGTGAACCGCACCGCCCGGTTGCCGTCAAACTCCACGATCTCCATGTTGCCCTCAACGAACTCGAGGCGCCTTGGAAAGTCGCCCACGCGGTCTTTCTCGTAGTCGTCGTAAAAGAGCACTTTGTCACCCGGGACGAAATCATAGTTCGCCCATACGCCTTCGCCCGGTTTGAGTCGCGGGGGCTCGTCTTCGGCCGCAGCCTCGTCCGGTGTCTCTTCAACAGTGTGATGCCGATGGTCAGACACTACGTTGCCGTCGTCGTCAGCAACGACGTACTCCTGACCGTTCCTCTCTGCTTCTTGCGCACATTGGGTGTCACCGACCATGCAGACGACGACATCTTCGGCCAGGTTGAGTGCGTTACGCACAGCGCGCTCGGTCTTGCGTTCGGCTTCGTTTTCAACGGTCTCTTTTGCCGCCTTCTTGACCTTCTTCCAAAGTTGTGCTTCAGCGGTCGTTGACCCCATGATCAGAATCGATAGAAGCAGTAGGGGTGTTACTCGTCCAAGTGTTCGGAGGCTGGGCATTTTTGCTCGGGAATGTCTGTTCTGGGTACAAGAATCGTATTCTGAAACATAAGACACAGAAGTTCGGGTGTCCCGTATGGTGACGTAAAGCTGTGTCTTATATGTTAGCGGTCGCTTACTACTTGTATAGGCGTCATCGGGCACCGTTACAGGACAAACTACACAGGGTTGCAATGACCGTCAAAAGCATTCGAGCCGGCGCAAGACGGGCAGGCGACGCGGCAGCGGCCGGACAGGTCTTCGAATAGCTGGGTGCTTGCTGGTGTGGCCGCGCTGGTCGGTAGGGCACTGGGCGGGATGGATCAGATCATCCCGCAACCATCCTCTCAGCAACTGCCTCGACCTTTTCCCACACCCGCAACACATTCGCGCCCATGATCTTCGCAATGTCCTGCTCGCTGTAGCCCTCCTCAATCAGCAGGCCGAT
Source organism: Rhodothermales bacterium (assembly GCA_041609895.1). Lineage (GTDB taxonomy): Bacteria > Bacteroidota > Rhodothermia > Rhodothermales > JABDKH01 > JAHHLP01. The sequence continues at coordinate 5,887 of JBFIPX010000158.1, read as the reverse complement.
CAAATTCGGGTACTTCGAGGCGTCCTCGAGGCCAATCGGAATCCAGGATACGCCGTCGAAGTCGGAACCGAGCCCGACATGGTCCACCCCGACAAGGTCGACCGCGTGATTGATGTGTTTCACGACGTCATGCACGTCTGCATGCACCGTGTTCTCCTCTTTGAACCGGAGATATTCGGGGTCTTCGCTTGACAGACCATGCTCGTCGCGGTAGTCGGAGACCCGGTCACTCGCTCTTTGACTTTCCTCAGTCAGAAATGCACAGCCGAAGTTGATCATGATGACGCCACCGTTTTCCGCCAGCGCGCGGATCATTGCGTCGCTCATGTTTCGCTCCCATCCGGGGGTGAATATGCGAGCGGACGAGTGCGATGCGATCGCCGGTGCCTCGGTAATTCGCATCACATCATAGAAAGCACTGTCGGACACGTGTGAGATATCCACCATGATGGCCAGCCGGTTCATCTCACGGACGACGTCCATGCCGAAGTCGCTCAGGCCGTTCCACGTACGCGTGGTGTCGTAGGAGGAGTCGCTAATACGATTGACCTTGGAATGCGTCAGGGTGATGTATCGGATTCCGCGGTCGTAGAAATGCTGCAGGTTCGCGAGATCATCCTCGATGCCCGAACCATTCTCCATCCCCATCGGAAGCGACATGACGCCGCGCTCAAAGTTGGCCCTGATCTCTTCCGGTGAAGAGGCGAGGGCAAATTTCTCCGGCGATCTCTCGACGAACGCTTCAACGAGATCGATCAACGAATCGGCCAGGGCTTTTGACGAGCCGGGAATAGTCTGGCGGGTGGCGGGCAGATAGATAGACATAAACGGCGCGTCGAGACCACCGGCAACAGCTCTCGGGTAGTCGAAGTGTCCGCCGGCCTCCACGCTGATGTCCTCCGTTTTTTCCGTCATGCGGTAGGGGACATCGACATGCCCGTCGACCATTACGTATTTCTGTGCGATCTCTTGCGCCCTTTCGAGGTGGGGGTAAGGTGTTTTGGTCTCGGTCTGCCGGCAGCCGGCTGTCAGAATCGTAGTCGCCAGCATGGCGGTGAATATCGGTAAGCGCATTCGAGCCTCTTGGGTGGAGGGAGGGGTTCTAAGGATAAGAACTTCGGCATAGACTTCTTCCCGAACACTGTTGCTCGGCGAGAGGGCATTCACTGACGAACTGCAGGATCCGTGCGGACAATGCCGGGCAAGGCCGACTCCCGCGCGGGCTAGAAGAAGAAGCGCATCAGGTAAAGAATCAGAACCAGAAGAATGAGGACCAGAATGCCACCGGCGACAAGGACCTTCTTGTACAGGTCGGTAACAAACTTCTGCCGGGCCACTGCATCTTCCTGCAGCGCAACAGATTGTGCAGCAACTTTCCGGTATTCGTCGTGGTGTTCCCGCTGCGAGTCGCGGATTTCCTGAAGTACCTTCAGGATTTCTTCCGAATGGTCCATGCCTGCTCTCACCTGTGGTTGGTTTGGTCAGGATAAGATCGGGAAGATCGATCGCTGGCGAAAGCCACGAGGCGTCCCCGGACATACTCGACATTTGGAAACCGGTCCCCGGTAGGGTTAATTGACCACGGTCCCCAACGCAGAGGTTATTTCAGAGGCTATAAATGAGACATTCACCACCAATCAGAACGGCGGCTTGCGCCGTTCTCGTAGCCCTCGTTGCAATCGGATGTGCAAAGAAAGAAGAAGCCACGCCGGCAGCGGACGAGGCCGCACCGGAGGCTTCCATGCCAGATTTACCGGATACGACTGGAGCCGCTGTGTGGGCTTATCTCGAGGCTGTCGGCTATCAGGATAATTGGGCGCTGTGGCCCGATAAAGGCGAGTTGTACACCGGACAAGAGCCTCACGGGATGCTGCTTACGTCGTATCTGAACGAGGCCGCTCTTGAGGCGCTCTCCACGCACGCGGGCGCGATGCCGCCTGGCGCCATTGTGATCAAGGAGAACTACATGCCGGACTCGACGCTGGCAGCTGTTACCGTGATGTACAAAGTCGAAGGGTTTAATCCGGATCACAACGACTGGTACTTCACCAAGCACCTTCCGGACGGCTCCCTGGACAAAGCACCCAACGGAATGGCTCTCGAGGGTCGCGTACCGGGATGCCAGTCCTGCCACACCACCAAGAGCGACAACGACTATATCTTCACCGGCTCGCTGAGTGCGATGTAGGTGGCGTGACGTCAGGCTTAAGTAGCGGTCAACCGAAGACGGACCAGCTTATTCAGTGTCCGCCTCCGCCCGCCGGTTACGCCGTCGCGACGGTCACTAGTCGGGTACGACGGTCGATAGCGCCGCGTCGATGCTTGCAAGCTTCGATCCATGCGGAGCCCGGGCGCGAATGAGATAGGCCTCAATCCATCCCCGATGGGTGTGCGGGTTCTCGGCGGCGTCTATGATCGCGGCATGATCAAGGTTGTTTATGCGGTCGTTCGCTGCGCGGAGGGCATCCATCGAGTTCTTGAGTGCCACGTCGACGGGCATCCGTTCCGGGTTGACGTCAATCCCGAAATGCTCCCGGTAGCCGTGCATCTTCAGTGTGTAGAGTCCGGCCTCCATCTGCTCGGGGGAGATCACCCCTACGTTCAGGTCCTGGTCGTAGTTACCCAGCGGCTGGCTGTTCCAATGCGTGTGTGCCAGGCGCCCCTCCGAGAGGGGCCACGACAGTGCGTAAGGAAGGTCCTCGAAGCCCATCATCAGGTGTCCGATCTCCGGGTTCATGCAAACGAGCTTGTGCCCCTCTTCGAGAAGGGCTCGGTTCTCTTGTGACGTCAGTTGCGACTCGACCTGGTGGCCCAGTAGCACGCCCTCCGGCGTCAGTCCGTACAGAATGCGCCCGCGGGGTTCGTATGGCTTGGGCTCGAATGCGATGCGCGTGCCGGGAACGGAGTCGAGTGCCTCGACCAGGCCGTCGACGAATCGCCCTCGCATCGCTACCATGTCGATGCCAAACGGATTCTCATATCCGTCGATGCCCGCCCAGATGATGGAGAAGTCGGCACCGACCTCGTGGCACATCCGGAACGCACCCTTCGCCCGCTCGATCGCCTGCTGTTGAGACTCCCTGATCGGACTTGACAGAGAGCCGAACTCGAACTCCTTCGGATAGAAGAGGAGGGGTATGACCGTGAGAAGACGAATGCCTGTATCGCGCTGGAAATCCTTCCATACGTCAACATTGTCCTCGTTGATTTCATTCGGGTAGTGCGCCTCCATCGCCGACAGGCCGTAGTCCTTGAGGCTTGCGGCAATGTCGAGTCTCGCTTCCAGCGGCAGGTCCTTCTTGTAGCGCCCGTGGAACCGCGAGTCAGCCGGAGAAAAGAACCAGACGCCCGCGCTGAACTTCAGATCGAGTTCAAAGGATTGAAGGTGGGCTGCCAGATCTTCCGGCGCGCGGCTGGTTGATTGAATTCGAAGGTCGGGTAGGTTCATAGGAGGTGAGTTGGACTACAGAAAGGAAGGATGTTCCAGTTTGGCGCCGGCATCTGGGCCGAACATAGTTTGGCGTGCTGGTCATTGCAGGTTCTTGTGATTGGGCACTCTCGGGCACCAAGTTAAAAAGCCCCTCGTCGAACTGACAATTGCCCTTCCGACTGGCAAAGAGAGACGATTCTGATGCGCGAGCGGTGCTTGCGCCGATACGCTTGCACCGGTCGAAAAAAATTCGTATTCACAGGCTGTACGGGTCGGCTACGTTCATGCGTATGCCGATAGCAACCGGCAGCTAAAATGACCTGCACCATACAGCGACCGCTGCACTCCGTCCGGCTCTGTGCACGTTCGATTGCTTTGCTTGTTTTGCTCGTCGCACCTTTGGCTAGCGGCCAGCCGAAGGTCTACTGGCTCAATAACGAAGATCAGCACATCAGCCAGGCTAATCTGGACGGCTCCTCCCAGGAAATCCTAATAGAGTATCGATTCCTGGTCCCGGGAGGAATTACAGTGGATGCCTCCACCGGCGACCTCTATTGGGCAGATGCCTCTACGATCGGACGAACCGGGAACGGTGATCGGGTCGCATACGATATTGAGGTCGGGGGTACCGCGCACGATGTGGCGCTCGACGTCGCCGCCGGGAAGGCGTATTGGACGAATATTGTGCAGCGCAGAATCGAGAGGGCCAATCTAGACGGGTCCGCGGTGGAAGAGGTTATTGATGGCGTAGATAGTCCAACCGGCATTGCTGTGGACGTGGTTGCGCAGCAAGTGTACTGGACAGACTCGGATGGAGATGATGGAGTCGTACGGAGAGCAAACTTCGATGGGACGAACTCCGAGTTGCTGGTGACGGTCCCGTCGGCGGATCTCGGGCACTTGGAGCTGGATGTGGCCAGTGATAAGATGTACTGGGTAAACACCTCCGCAGGCGAGATTACGCGCGCCAATCTTGATGGGTCGTCCATCGAACCGGTGATCAGCCTGAGCGGCCGTGGCGGGATTAGTCTAGACTTGACGGCAGGCAAAATATATTGGGTCGACTGGGCGGTCGGCTCTGTCGAGGGATCGGTCCGCCGAGCGAACCTCGACGGCTCAGGTATCGAAGATCTCCCACTTCAGGTCGTCGGTCCGACCGACATCGCAGTTGACCCGGCACGATCGCGCCTTTTCGTTTTGGAAGACGAGCGGCGTGAAAGAAGTAGCATTCAGGGATCTTCGATCGATGGTCTTGACCAGTCGACGTATGTTGTTGGAATGTGGTCGGTCAGATCGCTGACTATTGATATAGGTGCCGGAAAACTCTATTGGTTGTCGTCCAACCCTTACATCCAAAGGGGCGATCTTGACGGAACTGGGATCGAGGATCTGCATGGGCCGATCACTGCGGACCAGCTCGTCGTAGACGCTGCAAACGACAAGCTCTACTGGATCGACCGTTTTGATGGGATCTTCCGGGCTAACAACGACGGAACGGCAGAAGAACACGTTGTTGACGATCCTTTTTTTTCCGGTGAGCACCTTGTCGTTGACGGCGCGAATGGCAAGATGTACTGGATCGGCGATAGCAGGGGCAGTGTTCAAAGTGCGAACCTCGACGGGTCGGACGTGGCGGAAATTGTCACGTCGACGGACATAGAGACGTTTAGCATCGACGCCGTTGGAGGCAAGGTCTACTGGTATACTGACACGCCGGCTGATCCTCGAATAAGCCGCGCCGATCTTGACGGTACCGACATAGAGGATCTCGTGACCGGGCAGCTTGCCGGCGGCGGCTTCGTGCTGCATCCAGCCGGGGGAAAAATGTACTGGGCGGATCTCGCGCTCTCGCGGGCGGATCTCGACGGCTCCAACATTGAGGAGTTGCTGGCACCCTCCGGAGCGGATGACCGCCGGAACCTTACCCTCGACCTTGTGGACTCGAAAATGTATTGGTTCCAAGACGAGCGAATCGAACGCGCAAACCTCGACGGATCAGACCACGAAGTAATTGTGATGGATACCGGTCGTGCTCCGCAAGGCCTGCTGCTGGGTCGTTCACTCGGAGTCGCTGTCGAGGAGGCCGTCCCCGGGGCGCCCGCGCTTTTCCAGGTAGACGTTGCGTTTCCTAACCCCTTTCGCTCGGAGACAACGTTTGGCCTGAGGGTGAATCGAAGCCAGCAAGTGCAGATTGATCTCTATGACGCGTTAGGGCGGCAAGTGCGACTCTTGCACGACGGCTGGATTCTTGAGGGCGGCACACACGAGATCAGCTTCGAGGCTGGCGACCTTCCGAGCGGACTCTATTTCTACAAGATCCGAGGAGAAGACTTCAGCTCGGCAGGTAGCGTGGTGCGGGTGAAGTAGCGCCGTCGGAAACATCTGCAAGTTCTTCGGCCGCTTTCGATGCCCATGGGGAAGGACCGGGACATTGATCCATCGTGTCGTCGGCCGTCG
>JBFIPX010000157.1:0-7998 GCA_041609895.1 Rhodothermales bacterium | reverse complement strand
GAGTCCCGACGTAGAAACGAGTTCGACTCCAACCAACAGAGCATTACGAAAAAGCCCAGAGCGTATCGCACCTGTAGCCAGGGTGATCGCTTGCTGTACGCCAGTACATGCTCCCCAAAGATCATATGTGGCACAGCCGGAGTTGCCCAGCTTTAGCCGGATTTCCTTGGCAAGCCCCGGTCGAAGAAACGGTGGGGTCGACGTTGACGTGATCACGACGTCGAGATCTTTTCCCGACATGCCGGCGCGGTCGAGCGCCTTTTGCGCGGCCTCGACGGCTAGCGTCGAGCTATCCTCAAGCAGTTTCCCGGACCCCTTCTCAACGGCGTAGTGACGGTACTTGACTCCAGCGTACTTCTCGATGATTCGGTAGTACTTTGCCATGTTGACGCCCGGCACTTCTCCGAGATAGTCGTCTATCTCCTTGATGCCGACCTTGTCGCCCGGCAGATACGCGCCTATTCCCTTCACTATTACCTTGCGCTCAGACATTAGTATCTGTTTTTATTGGGAGCGTCTTGCTGAAACGAATTCTTCGGCAGTGCCGCGCAACACGGGTTTCGAAGCGAGAAGGAGCCTGTCAACTTTCGGGGAGGAATTCTCTCAACCCTGCCCCTGGATAAAGTTTCTTTGCCACGAGCACCCTACACGAGGCGTGAAGATAACGGGCGGCGCCGTGATACATCAATCGCTCCGCAGAGTCTTGAAAAAGACGACCCTTGCAGGTCTCTCGGTTCCCCACGTCGTCAAACCGGGCTTAGAATTGAACGGTATCTTCAAAGCCACCCAGAAACCGTCTCTACTCCATACCGTTGCAGGCATCGCACCGGAACCTTACTTTTAAGTTTCTGTCGATTTTGCCCATAATAAGGAAAGAAGAGGGTAGCGAATGCCCAGTGGCCGTAAACGAAAGCGACATAAGATCGCTACGCACAAGCGGAAGAAGCGTCTCCGTAAGAACCGTCATAAGAAGAAGAAGTAGTCGGCCAGCATGACGTGAAGCCTTGTGCCAAGCTGCGGTCGATGTACGACGGTAGCTTTTTTGATCTTGATGAGGCGTCGTTCGACGAAAGGCAATGAAGAATTACTCGCTTGGAAATATCATCAGGGCAGGTGCCTGGGGGGCGATCCTCGGTGGGGCTGCCGGTTTCGCCGTAGGCTTACTTCTGGCGCCCGAAGAGGGACAGAAGATTCGCCGCCGCGTCGCCTTCCAGCTTGAGAAGCTTTCAGGTCAGATCGGATCGTTCGTCGAGCAGGTGTCAACCGAGTCGCAAGACAGCGATGCCCGTCGTGAGGGCAATCAACTCGTTGAGGACGCCAAGCAGCGCGCCCAGCAAATTCGGGACGACATTGACGAACTGCTTGGACAGGTCAGGAAAGATCGCTCGTCAAAGAGAGCGGCGTCGACCGGCTAAATCCGGCCTCGCGTTAGGCTGACGTGTTGAGCCAACGTCAGTTACCCCTTCATGGCAAATTTCTCCATTCTGCTTGCCGCATCCGCGGAAAAGAAGCCGGGCGGCAATCCGTTCGCACCGGACATGTTTGACTATCGTTCGTCAAACACGTTCAATTATTTTCACGAACTGAATCCCGACCGGCGCGCGCTCATCCGTGCTCTTCAAAGTGCAGTCGAGACGAGCAAGAAGCCGGAAACGCTTCTCGGTCTCAAGGGGGATGCCCTGCAGGCGGCGATCGACGTCGACCTCGAGATATTCAACGCGCCTCTGATTTCCGCACTCGAGCGTTACAGCCCGGGCGTCCTCTTCAGCGCAATGAACTTTCAGGGTCTTCCGACCGGAGCACAACGGAGACTGCTGGAGAATGGAGTCATCTTCTCACCCGTGTTTGGGGTTCTTCGGCCCGACGATCTCATCCCGGACTACCAGCTCGGTTTTTCGACCAAGATTCCGAAGCTGGGCACGGTCGCTGCCTTCTGGAAGAAGCACATGAGCGACCTGCTAAACGAGCGTATTGCCAATCGTGTCGTGTGGAACGTGTTGCCTGAGGAGTGCGAGAAGGCGTGGCGGGATGATCACAGCTACGAGAGGATGTACAAGGTTGGCTTCGCCGTAGACAGCGGTGGCAAGCGCAGCTTCCTCGAGGAGGGACCACTAGCGGGGCAGTTCATCAATTTTGTGGTTCGGGAGGCAGCGGAAGACCTTGAGCTTGCACGCCAATGGGTGCATTCTGAAGGGTACAAGTTCGATGCTGATGCGGAGCACTTTGACGAAAAGACACGCGTCCACACTATCGTGTACGCGAAGCGAGCCTGACTTCACCATCCAACCCTTACGGCCACCGTCCGCAGCCTCATGCCAACGCCAGTCGTCATAGGAATCGCGGGAGGCTCCGGATCGGGAAAGTCGACCGTACTGCGTCGGATTATCGAGGCGATAGGAGAAAACCGCATCGCGGTACTGGACCACGACTCTTACTACTACGATCTGACTCACCTGTCGGAAGAGGAAAGGCAGGGCGTCAACTTCGACCATCCGGACGCATTGGAAACGGAGCTAATGCGCCGCCATCTGGATGACTTGCTTGCATGGAAGAGCGTTCCAAAGCCGATCTACGATTTCAATTCGCACGCTCGATCCATTGACGTCACGCAGGTGGAGCCCCGCCCCGTCGTGATCGTTGAAGGCATACTCGTCCTGGCGGAACGGCTGCTGGCCGAGAGGATGGATATCCGGATATTCGTCGACGCCGCGGCGGACGTGCGGCTCATGCGTCGCCTCCGTCGCGACATGTTCGAACGTGGAAGGTCGGTCGATTCCATCCTCGCGCAATATGAGCGCAGCGTACGGCCCATGCATATTCAGTTTGTCGAACCGTCCAAGTTGCGAGCCGACGTTATCATTCCGCGTGGAGGACATAACAGCGTCGCGATCGACATGGTCCTCGCCCGCATTGATGCTCTGTTGAAAAACGCTGAACAACAGGAATCCGCCGGGTAGAATAGCAGAGCGGCAACGTGTAACGTACCGGGCCCTCTTCTGCCGTTCGAGATCGGGCTTCTACTGCGTGGTCAGGCGTCGTCCGGATCGACGCGGTTCAACTCCATGAGCACCGCAAGTCCGCGAAGTACGAGGTCTGGGTCGTGTAGATTCGCCTGGGCGATCTTGCTGGAAAGCAGCTTGCCCCAGCCACCCGTCACGACGACATGCGGTTGCTGTCCGAGCTCATCAATGATTCGGACGAGGATGCCACGTACGCTGTCTACGAAGCCGAACATGATTCCGGACGCAACGGCTTCGCGCGTACTTCGCGATATCACGCGGGCCGGCCACACCAGGTCGACGACGGGCAGCTGCGCCGTCCCAGATCGGACAGCACGCCGTTGAAGTTCAGGCCCCGGAATAATCAACCCTCCCAAGAGCGACCCGTTGACTAGCACATCAGCGGTGACCGCGGTCCCCGCGTCCACGACCACGATAGGTCGCTCCGAAGTTCCGCCGAAGCCTTCCCAAGCTCCGGCGGCGGCCGCGATTCGATCCACGCCCATCGTCTCGGGCGTTTCGTATCGTAGCTCGAAGGGCAATGCCGCCCTATAGTTCAATGCGAAAACGGACACGCTGCCTTCCGATTCCACGGCGTTCTGTATTGCATTGCTAACCGATGGTACCACGCTGGACACCCCCAGGTAGTCGACGCCTGATGCCTTGATCCTCGCAGCCACCGCACTTGCCGCAGCAGCTTCACCTTCCTCGATCGAAATGCGAAAGGTTTCCTGAAGATCGCCGCGGTCAAAGAGGCCTCCCTTCAAGGAGCTATTCCCGACATCGATTGCACAAATCATATCCAGTCGCGTACCGCGAAGAGCTCATGGTTGAGGGCTCAAGAAGGCGACGTTGTCACTTCGCCGGAGTGACAGGTTACAAGATCGCCGCCTGGAGTTTCTACGATGGCGGCACCAAAAGGGTCGATGCCCGACAACCGCCCAGTAACGGTCGCGGCGCCATCGAGTGCCGCATGCAGAACTACGTCCTCTCCAAGCCCGGCAAGCCTTGTCTGATAATCTCGACGAATCGCCTCGCCATCGCCGCGCTCAAATTCGTCCAGGTAAGTGGACAGGCGTTCCTTGATTCTGTCCGCAAGTTCGTCGCGCGAGACCAGCGTTCCACTTTCGAGTAGCAGTGAGGTTGCTTTTTCCTCAAGGTCAGGCGGAAAGTCCGTCTGCGTCACGTTGATTCCCATGCCAACGATAACGTATTCAGGTCGGGCCGCGTTACCTGCCCGTGTGGACTCGAGCAATATACCGCCGACCTTCCGGTCACCAATCTGTATGTCGTTGGGCCATTTGATGGAGGTCCGCACTGCTGCCAGTTCATCGATCGTCTCAGCCGCCGCGAGGGCGCTGATTACGGTGACCATTCCCAATTCCTCGTTCGAACAGCGCGGTCTCAGGATCACGGACATCAGCAGGCTCTGGCCTGGATTCGAAATCCAACGCCTCCCGTGCCGACCACGTCCGGCGGACTGATTGTCCGCCGTTACCAGGGTTCCTCCAGGAGCGCCCTGTTCTGCGAGCCGGCGTGCCGAGTCGTTTGTCGAGGCCACTTCGTCGAAATGATAGCGGTCGTCGCGAAGCTTCATGCAGGGGAGCCGGATGGATCGGTTGGGACTCCGCCGCGGGTCATCCCGGTGAACCCAAGTAGCGGATTGGCATAATATACGCTCGTGCTTCGCCCAGGCGGCGTGCATAGATCATCTTCACCGTCGAAAAATGGGACTTAGGAAACCTGTCATTCTAGTGGCGTGGCTGCTGCTCGGTCATACCGTGCCGGCAACGGCTCAGGAGATTCGTTCTCCAGCACAGAACGCCGAATTCAGAAGGGCGGAAGCGGCGTGGCGGAGTGGGGGCAGTCTTCTGGAGGCGAAGGAGCGACTTGACAACGTGATTGCCTCGTTGCCCGAAGATTCTGAGGCACTTGTCCTACGCACGAAAATCCTGCTTGCCATGGATCGCAATGAAGAGGCGTATCACGACGCCCGGGTCGCGGCCCAACTAAAGCCGGAGGACGGCGAGGTCAACCTGCTCATGACCCGTGCCGCCCGGCTGGTGGGCGATACGACGGCTGCTCTTGCAGCACTAAGGAAAGCCTCGTCCACCATTTCTTCAGACTCGCACTCGCACTTGCGCTTGTCGGTCGAGTCACTCCACCTGAACAGACTGGAGGAAGCCGAGTCGTTGGCCCGCGTGGCGGTAGCTCTGGATCCACTAAACGGCCAGGCCCGGTTGCAGCTTGCCAGAGTACTTGCCGTTCGTGGAAATGTCGAGGCAGCCGTCAAGGCGCTGACTACCGCAATGGAGCGGTCGTTGGTAACCAGAGGACGCGTGGAAGAGGACAGCATACTTGTGTGGACGGGCGTCGCGCGCAGGGTACTTGGTCCCTAACGTAAACAGACGGATTACAGCGTTCCCTCGTCGTACGAATAGGACTGGATCACGACAAACGTTCGGGCCGGTTGGAACGGCACATCAACAGTGACCTCGACAACCTTCCTTGCAGGCACGATCACACCCGTAGAATCGTGAGCGAGAGTCAACTCGGCAACGGACTGCTCCTCGTAGAAGATTGTGTCGTCGTGTCTTTTCAGGTGTACGTAGAGCAGCGTTGAGTCTCTCTCACTCACGCCGATTCTGGCGAAACGGATTGGCTGTTTGCTTGGGGGTACAACGGCTCGCGACTCGTACAATCTGACAGTGGTTTGTGAAACAGTCGTGTCGCGTCGTGACGCATAGCTGAATTGCTCACGCATCCGAAGCTCTGCGAAGGCGGGGCGGTCCGGAAGCAATGGTGCGTGAGACAGGGCGACGGCGCTGTCCCGCTCGGTAAGAAATGACAGAAAGCCGTCACTAAACGGTTGATCCGCAGCTGTCTCACCTGTCGCCGACCGCACACCCTGGTTGCTTGATTCGAATCTCTCCACGGACTGCGCGATGAGGTTGCCGGCGTCGTCCATCTCGCGCGTGTCGACTACAACTGAATACGCGCGCCCCTTGAGGTCGTCGAAGGCTTGGCGCACCGATTCGTAGCTGGCTGCGGCCATTGCCGCGAACACGGCTTCGTCGATCGCTCCCTGTTGTGTCCCGGATCGGCGCTCGGCGCATCCAACCAAAAGGCCGACCGCGACGGCGGCGACAACAATGTTGACGGGCTTGCGAGTCAAGTCAGCTTCGGCGGGGTGTAACATCTGTTCATATCTTGGACGACGATCGCAGGAAGCGGGTCCCGACACCAACCGGCTGACGATGACATGAAGCATGAGTTCACTCATGAACTCGAAACCGCAGTGGCAGTCGCCCGAGATGCGGCTGAGCTCATCCGACGTCACAGCGGCGGGGTGAACGCCCGTGCCGTGAACGAGAAGGGACGCCATGACTTGGTTACAGAAGTGGATTTGGCGTCGCAGGAACTGATCGTGTCATCGCTGCGCCGGAGTTTTCCAGACTACGGCTTCCTGGCCGAAGAGGAGCAGGGAGACAGTGGGCCCTCGGATGCCAGCCGCCGCTGGGTGATCGACCCCATCGACGGAACTACGAACTTCACGCACGGTGTGCCTCCTTATTCGGTCTCCATAGCCTTGGTTGAGGAGGAAACGGTGGTGGCCGGCGTCGTCCTTGAAGTCGTCAGCGGGGAGACATTTACTGCGGTTCGAGGTGCGGGCAGCTTCGCTAACGGAGTGCGAATGCGTGTCAGTAATGCCCGGTCACTCGACGAGGCGTTGATATCAACTGGATTTCCATATCGTTCGGTGGACCATGTAGACCAGTATCTGGCCGTCCTTCGAGAGTACATGGTTCGATGTCGTGGTGTGAGGCGCCATGGTAGTGCGGCGATCGACCTCGCGTACCTTGCCGCCGGTCGGTTTGATGGCTTCTTCGAGACTGGCCTCATGGCGTGGGACATAGCGGCCGGCATGCTCCTGATCGAAGAAGCGGGAGGTCGGGTGACCACGTTCGAGGGAGGGGATAACCCTCTGTTCGATGGTCAGATTCTGGCGTCGAACGGTCGGGTGCACGATGAGATGCTCGGAGTCGTGCAGCCACTTGTCGGAGTGTTCAGCTAGTCTTCGGTGGCGCCTGCAATAGTGCGATGCATTGAGACCGCGAAATCGATCCGTTGAAGCCGGTGTATCGTCTTTCGAGTCGTGGCGTTTCTAACCTCGTTGGCGATTTTGTACGAGCCGGCCGCTGCAGCTGCCAGCAGCAGAAACGCTGTGATGGAGGTAAACGCGATCGCATCAGCGTGCCCCGTCACGGCAGCGGCGAATAGTGGTGTGGTCACGGCGAATATCGCTATGGTCAGTCCCGAGACGGCAAGTGAAAGCCTCGGATTGCCGTAGGCAGCGTACAGCAGAAACACAGTGCTCGCAAACACGCCGAATGTTAGATCGGCGCCGCCGCCCAGGTCCAGATAGGTCAGGCTGTTTATCGTCGACAGCATGACCACGTCGGCCAATCCCAACAGCCAGGACAGCACGATGGGCCTAGTTTTCCGCATTACGGCAAAGAAGATAACCGCGCACGACATGTACGCGCCCGCGAAGGGGATAATCATTGGTCGGGTCGGTCCATTGAGCAAAATGTCCTCAAGACCGAGTGCCATTACAAGTAATCCCACCCCAAGGTGCGCAGCCGTCAGATAGGCGTTGAGTAGAGTAGTATGGGTGCCGGAGGAGCCGAGAACGATTCCAACCGTCTGCGCGTTGAGGCCGAGGGCGCGCTGCGGCCGAACGGGCGTGCTCCGTCCGGCACCCGGGCGATTCTGTCGCTTTGAGCGATATTTGTTCATATCTGCCATGTAATCCGCATTGCATAAACAACGCACAAAAAGCACCTTTTTGACACTCGAGGAAGACTCGGTACCACTCAAGCCCCGAAGTAATCGATGCTCGGCTCCTTGTCTTTGCTAGAAACCCTGTCCGTCTTTTGGTACCTTTGAAGCCCTTTTGTCTATTGTGATCTACCAAACGCGAGAATGGCCAATTCCG
>JBFIPX010000156.1:0-8019 GCA_041609895.1 Rhodothermales bacterium | reverse complement strand
TGCGCTCGCTGAAGCGATCAATCGAAGATGCTACTCTCAACCAGAATTGCATCGTCCCCTCTCATTCATTCATGATTTAAGGTACGTATCGTTAAGGCGACTTCGCTTAAACAAAGCTGCTCGCAGATGCCGGAGATTCAGACAGGCGCGTGCATGATTGCCGCGTTCTGTAAGTTCCGGAAATCGACGGTTTCCCAACGATCCGACTTCGAAGAAAATGACCCACAGACGAATCATCACAACGGGCGCCCTTGTGTGCCTCACGGCATTCGGGTCGGGCTGTCAGCAGGCAGCCGATTCCTCAGCCGACCCGGCACTGCGAGCCGACGAGATTGCCGCGGAGTACGTGGACGGCTACTACAACCAGTTTCCCGAGGAATCCTATGAAGTTGGCTATCCTGAAACACCCATGGATCGATTTGGCGACCGTAGCCAGGACGCTCTTACTGTGTGGCATGCGCAGGAAGATGCGTGGTTGTCGGAGCTCAAGGCAATCGGTGCCGAGAGGGTCCGCGGGACAGCGGCAGAGCTTGCTTTCTCCTTTACCACGTGGCGCCTTCAGGCCAGCGTCGACAAGCGCGCGTGTCGACAAGATCTTTGGAACGTCAGCCCGACGTTCAATGGCTGGCAGGCCATCATTCCTGCAACGCTGAGCCAACAGCCTGTGGATACGCCGGAAGCTCGTGCCGATGCCCTGGCACGGATTCGGGATCTGCCGAGATACATTGATACTGAAGTGAGTAACCTGAGGACTGGTCTCGCGCAGGGATACTCTGCGCCGCGATCCAACCTCGACGCAGTGCTTCAGCAGATCAAGAACATTCTCGAGTCAGGTCCGAAGGACTCCCCTTTCTACGATCCGGCTGAGCGTGCCTCCGACACCGAGTTCGCGGAACAGTTCGAGAAGGTGCTGAGTGACGAAGTTTATCCGGCCGTACAGCGATATCACGACTTTCTCGCGAACGAGTACCGCGCCGCCGCCCGCACTGCGATTGCGGTCACTGCAGATCCGGGCGGCCAAGCGTGTTATGCTGCGATGATCCGATTCAACACTTCCCTCGACCTCTCGCCCGAGCAGATTCACGAGAACGGTCACGAACAGATGGCCCGCATCGAAGCTGAAGTGAGGGAGATCGGCCGACGAAGCTTCGGGGTCGAAGACCCCAAAGAACTCTTTCAGTTGGTTCGGACTGATAGCCGCTACACCTTTGGATCGGGAGACGAGGTGCTCGCCTATGCCCGCGCCGCCGTCGATCGTGGAAAGAGGGCGGTCCCGGACTGGTTCGGTTTTATTCCCAAGGCCGAGGTTATCGTCAAACCATTTCCCGAGTTCATGAAGCGATCGGGCGGCGGCTTTTACAGTGCCGGCGCTACCGACGGCACCCGGCCGGGAACGTACGAACTAGGCATCCATCAGCCAGAAACAATCAGCAAGGCCGGCATCGAGGCGACCGCGTTTCACGAAACGTACCCGGGACATCACATGCAGGTCTCTGTAGGTCTTGAACGGGCTGGTCTGCATCCCGTCCTGAAGTACTTCTTCTTCTCAGGAAGTGGCGAGGGCTGGGCCTTATACACGGAGCGCCTGGCCGACGAGATGGGACTCTATTCGTCCGACGTCGATCGACTAGGTTTATTGTCTAACGAGGCGCTTCGAGCTGCACGCTTGGTCGTTGATCCCGGGATGCACGCGTTGGGTTGGTCGCGACAGCAAGCAATCGACTATATGCTGGAGCATACGGCAGAGTCCGAGAACTCGATCGTGTCGGAGGTGGACAGGTACATCGCCACTCCGGCGCAGGCGACGGCCTACATGACCGGCAGTTCCGAGATCAGACGCCTGAGGCACGAGGCCGAGGAGAAAATGGGGGACCGGTTCGACATCAAATTATTTCACGACAAAGTGATCGAGGACGGAACGGTGACCCTCGGAATGCTTCGCGAAAAGATTCAGAAATGGATTGACGAGAAAGTGTAAAGATGAATGAGGAATCGTGAATACGATCTGCCCGTTTGAGCTCGATCATTCGTCGGAAGATCCATATTTCTCCAACCGTTTTCTCAATCCCTCTTTCTGGTCCCTGTCGCCCCATTTATCAAGCCGCTCCGAGATTCGCTTTTCGAAGCCGATATCTGACGGTTGATAGAAGTAGACGCCCTGCATCTCGTCGGGCAGGTATTGCTGCGGAACGTAGTGGTCCCGGTAGGCATGCGGATACAGATATCCCTTGCCGTGGCCGAGGGCCTCACCGTCCCGGTTGCCGTCCTTCAAAGGCGCAGGTACGTCGCCCGATCGTTCGTTCTGGACGTAATTGAGAGCCTCGAAGTAAGCCATCGTGGAATTCGATTTCGGTGCGGTGGCCAGATAGAGACAGCATTCTGCCAGTAGAAATTGTCCTTCTGGTAGACCGACGTAGTCGAATCCCTGGGCGCAGGAGGCCACGATCCGGATCGCGGACGGGTCGGCCATTCCGACATCCTCCGCCGCGAAGATGAACATCCGGCGGAAGATGTAGCGGGGGTCCTCCCCCGCGTAGATCATTCGCGCCATCCAGTAAAGGGCGGCGTCGGGATCCGAGCCGCGCAGACTCTTTATGAAGGCGCTGATCGTATCAAAGTGCGCGTCTCCTTCCTTGTCGTAGAGGACGGCTCTTCGTTGAATGGAATCTTCCGCCACCTCCAGCGTCACGCGAATCCATCCGTCGGATGCAGGCGGTGTAGTCTCCACAGCAAGCTCGAGTGCATTTAGAAGCGACCGGGCGTCGCCGTTGGCCGTGCTTATGAGATGGAAGGCGGCCTCGTCGTCGACGCGAACGGCGAGCTTGCCGTAACCACGCTCCGTGTTCTTCAGCGCTGAATCCAATACTGCTTCCAGGTCGGTGGTCTCCAGCGACTTCAGTTCAAAGACGCGACTGCGGCTCACGAGCGCTTTGATGACCTCGAAATACGGGTTCTCCGTGGTGGCACCGATGAACACCACAGTGCCGTTTTCGACATGGGGGAGGAGTGCGTCTTGCTGAGCCTTATTGAAGCGATGCACTTCATCCACGAACAGGATTGTCCGTTGCTGGTGGTGACGCAGCAGGGTTTTGGCGTTGTCGATAGCCTGTCGGATGTCCCGCACGCCGGATAGGACTGCGTTAAGAGTTACGAATGCGGATGCCGTATGAGCAGCGATGATTCGCGCGAGGGTAGTCTTCCCCGTTCCCGGCGGGCCATAAAGTATCAGAGACGTGACGCGGTCGGCCTCGATGGCTCTGCGAAGCAGCTTGCCCGGTCCCAGTACGTGCTTCTGGCCCACGAACTCATCGATGGTTGCTGGTCGCATTCGATCTGCCAGGGGCGCGCTCTTCTGGCGGAAAGACTCGGCCGCTTCCTCAAACAGGTCGTTCATGACGAATACGTTACTGATGGACTTGGAGGGGTACGATGATCAATGTGTTGAAGTTCGAGCGGGCAGCAGCGACTTTGATCGGGGGCGACGATCGGCATTAATTTGAAATGGGGAGGAGGAGTGGTGGCCCCCTAGCGTTCACCCACCCTCGCTCTTACGAGATACCCCCAAACACCTCTGCCATCCCTTCCGCGAAACGCACGGCTCCTCCCTGCGACGGATGGCGAACATAGCGACATTCGATACCGGCCCACCCGAGCTGCTGCTCCGCCTTTCGCCCCAATGCCACCACCTCAACCGGGTCTGCCGCATCGACAATCGCAGCCGTCACGTCAACAAACGACCGCAACTCACCATTCCGCGGCGTCCGAATAGTCGTTGGCTCACCAGTACGGTGAGGGTGCAGTGGTACAGCGTTCCAGGCAAAGAACCCGGGAAAGAAAGGAAGCATTACTCGCCAGAAAATCCCGGCACTATACTCGGAATAGGCTTCAGACGCCCGCGAGGTCTTCTCTCCGCTGATTGGAAAAGCCGCATCCAGCAGCTGCGCCTCACTCGTAATCGGGACGCCACTGAAACGACAACCCCACGGCCCGGGTGCCTCCGCAACCACCAAAACCGTTGGTCCCGATGCAAGAGTTCGTACGTAAGACTCCAGGTTCAACCTTCGCAGCTGAGATGCATCGTCAAGGTCAAGCTCAGAGTCGCAGTCGCGATACGGATTGAACAAATCCGCACTGGACGGAAGCGCAAATACTCCTTCCTCTAATATCCTGATGACGGACTGACCCCATCCAGAACCGCCTTCTGAATCCGTCACAACCGCTCACCGCATCTCTTGCAGAAGATCGCATCCAGATCATGCCCCCGGCTGCCACAGCCGGAACATGCCATGATCTCAGGGTGCCGCACTCCCGTCCGAGTCAGCTCCGCTGTCACGATTCCCGTCGGTACGGCGATGATGCCATAGCCCATGATCATCACGACAGCAGCAAGCGCCTGCCCAAGACCCGTCTGTGGAGATATGTCACCGTATCCGACTGTGGTCAGGGTCACAATGGCCCAGTAGATCCCGCGCGGTATGCTGGTGAATCCGTTCTCCGCCCCCTCAATCAAATACATGAGTGACCCGAGAATTACGACAAGTATCAGGACGGCCGTTATGAAGATCGCGATCTTGTGACGACTCGACCGAAGGGCACGAACCAGAATGTCCGCCTCGGTAAGAAACTGAGCGAGCCGAAGCACACGGAAGACCCTCAGAATCCTGAGCAGCCGTATCACCAGAAGAAACTGAGCTCCGGGGATGAGCAGGCTGATGTACGTCGGTATCGTACCCAGCAAGTCCACGAGCCCATAGAAGCTCACAGCGTATCGCAACCGCTTGTAGGCGCAGAATATCCTCAGCACGTACTCGACCGTGAATATCACGGTGAAGATCCACTCAGCCACAAAGAGCTCGTAGGCGAACCGCGACCTGATCCACTGCACACTCTCAAGCATGACCGCCACGACGCTCAAGCTGATCACAATGATCACGGCAATATCGAAGCGCCGGCCTAGCGGGGTATCGACACCAAAGATTACCTCGTTCAGGCGGCCCCGCACTCCGGGCATTGAGGCGTAGTGCTTGGGCGGGACTTGTCTCAGCATCATTCTTGCTCCGTAGAGATCAACCGCAAGAGTAGAGTTGTCAGTTTTCGTGACAAGGTCGAAGGGCGTTCAGCCATCAACAACGGCAGGGATTCACCGACAGAACTTTCAGTAAATAATATCTCAAAAAAAGGGGCGCATGGGAACGGGGCAGCCGCCACAACCTTCTTATCTTCACGCGGTGAAGATTGAAAGCGCTTCCCGAACACGCGATATTGGACTGGTGAAATCTCGGAGAGGAGCAAATGGAGCCCGCTAAACTATTTCTGGATGGATCGGAATACGAATTGCCCGTGGTTGTCGGCACGGAGGACGAGGTCGCGATTAATATTCGCACGCTGCGGAAGGAGTCCAAAGCGATAACGCTGGATCCCGGCTACGGAAACACCGGGTCGTGCGAAAGCTCGATTACCTTCATCGATGGAGAGAAAGGCATCCTCCGCTATCGCGGATATCCAATCGAGGAGTTGGCCGAGCACGCGTCGTTTGTTGAAGTCTGCTATCTCCTCATAAAAGGAGAGCTTCCAAGCCAGGACGAGTTCGACGAGTTTCAGCACGCGATAACGCATCATAGCCTTCTGCACGAGGACATGAAGAAGTTCTTCGAAGGCTATCCGGCAAGCGCACATCCAATGAGCGTTCTCTCCGCCATGGTCGCCTCGCTTTCCGCTTACTATCCAGAATCGGACGACCCCAAGGATCTCGAGCTGAACATCATTCGGCTGATTGCGAAGCTGAAGACGCTCGCCGCCTTTTCGTTCAAAAAGTCTATCGGGCATCCATATATCTATCCGCGGAACGACCTCAGCTATTCAGGGGACTTTCTGCATATGATGTTTGCGGTCCCTGCCGAAAGCTATGTGCCGTCCCCGCTTTTGATGAAAGCGTTGGACATGCTCCTGGTACTTCACGCGGATCATGAGCAAAATTGCTCCACGTCGACGGTGAGGATGGTGGGCAGCAGCGGAGCCGACCTCTTCGCATCGATGTCCGCCGGTATCAGTGCCCTGTCCGGCCCGCTCCACGGAAAGGCGAACCAGGAGGTCATCAACATGCTCGAGATGATTCGCCAGGACGGAGGCAACTACCAGAAATACATCGAGAAGGCAAAAGACAAGTCAGACGACTTTCGGTTGATGGGCTTCGGCCACCGGGTCTACAAGAATTTTGATCCGCGGGCAAGAGTCATCAAGAAGTGGGCGGACGAAGTTCTGGAAGAGCTGGGAATCGACGATCCATTGCTTGACATCGCCAAGAAGCTGGAGGAGATCGCATTGAAGGACGACTACTTC
Source organism: Rhodothermales bacterium (assembly GCA_041609895.1). Taxonomy (GTDB): domain Bacteria; phylum Bacteroidota; class Rhodothermia; order Rhodothermales; family JABDKH01; genus JAHHLP01. The sequence goes on along the minus strand of JBFIPX010000156.1, from coordinate 1,680 downwards.
GCCGAGAGGAAGCTGTATCCGAATGTCGATTTCTACTCTGGCACACTGTACCGTGCCATGGGCATACCGACCAACATGTTTACCGTCATGTTCGCAATGGGCAGGATGCCTGGATGGATCGCGCAGTGGATGGAGATGCGTTCTGACCCTGCCGGCCGCATCCACCGGCCGCGGCAAGTCTACACGGGCGAGAAGTTGAGGCAATACGTCCCGATCGAGCAGCGACACGGTGGCCTGGTGGCAGCCCTGTAACCTCGTGGCGACCGCGTAGGTCGTCAAGTAGCTTGAGGTCGACACCGACCGCCCGGCGGTGCAAACGGTACTGCTGTCGCAAAGCTCGTCCGGGAGGTCAAATATGATCCGTCCTGATCCGAGCAATCAGACAAGCGCAACTGATTGGAACGGCTGCCCTTCTAGACGTGACCCTCAAGTTCAGTGACGAGGTCCTGACGCACAGAGTCGGACAGCGTGTCGGCGTCGACCTCCGTGGTTCCAGCTCGAACCGGTTGTCGCTGTTGGACCGACTCATCATCGTTCGCAGCTTTTCGAAACGCCGACACGACAATCAGCGCAGCCGCAGTCGCCGCCGACGTGACCATAAGTGCACGCAAAAGTTTTCCCATTTGTAGTCTTCTAGTTTACCCTCGGCTTCCAAAGTCCTTCGCGATAGACGTAGCGGATATCCTCGAGGACCTCACGGTCAATCAAGAGTGGGTCGCCCCCGGCCACGTTTGCCTCCTGAACCGGCGCTATTCGAAGGTCATAGTTCTCCCATCCCATGTAGTCGACAAGGATCTGCTGGAATTCACTATCTACAATACCGTCAACGGGCCCATGGTAGAAACCACGCTCTTTCCAAATCTGTTGCAATTCGGTCGCTATCTCTTCCCCGATCGGGATCATGTTGACCGGGTCAGACTGAGTGAAGTAGAGATTGTTCAACTCATAGAGTCGCTCAAGCTCCGCGATAGGGGTGGCGTGATCGTAGACCGAGATATCTATGAAGTTGTCCATCCCGTCATAGCCTGCGCCCTCCCGCACTACCAGAAGGGCAGCGCTTTGCTCACCACGCTGATCCCCTCCCGCCTTGCCGCCCGCCACTAATGCAGCTACCAGCCTATGTGCGAGCGATCCTTCCGTTTCTTCAAACGTTTCTGCCAGCGCCTCGACCGTTTCGGCCGAAACCAGGATGTTGCCCTGAGCCGCGTATCCATTTCCAACGATCAGCCTGCCCGCCTCACCCGCAGTTGACGTTCCTTCCGTAGAACCGACTTTTCCACCTGCCCACGGAAATGTGCCCGTACCGGTCCACGACGCAGCGTTGCCTTTAGCATCAACCATTCCCACCTGTCGCTCCTGATATTCCGGATCGTTCTGCATAAGGATCCGCAACGCCTCTGCCGCAGTGGCACCGTTAGCCATCAGCTCGAGGCCCTTTATTCCATAGTCGAGCTCAGCAAAGCTCTGCGTCGCCACCGCACCCACTCCCGCCTTGGCCCACGGCACGATTGGACGCACGTTCGGAAACTTGCTTTGGACTGCGATGCCGAGATCGCCATTCTGGGGGTCGAATCCTACGATCGAGAAGGTGCTAACAAGAGGCGACTTCTCTGGCACCGGACCCGAAAGAATCAGCGGGACGAATAGAAGAGGTATCCAGATTGCTCTGGCGGCTGAAAT
>JBFIPX010000155.1:0-8068 GCA_041609895.1 Rhodothermales bacterium | reverse complement strand
TCTCCCTGAAGCGGCGTAACGTCGTGAACGTGACGCCGGCCTTCATCGTGTCAGATCAGGGTGATACCGCGTTCGGCGTCACCGTTGGGTTGGCACGGAGCAGGTAATCGCGTCGAGTTTCAACCAAGAAAGGGTCCGCCATGCGGGCCCTTTTTTTTTGATTATTCTCACCGGTTTCAAACTAAGGGAGTAAAGGCTCGTGACGTGACTGCGAAAGAACGTAGGAGGCGCCCCATCCGAGAGACGATCAAGAATCACATCAGACACCTGCGTTTCCGCGAGGTCGAGATGACCCAGCAGGAACTGGCAGAACTGGTAGGAGCCACGAGACAAACGGTTCACGCCATAGAGGCGTCGAAATACGCCCCGTCACTCGAGCTTGCCTCAAGAATTGCGGTCGCCCTTGACACTCCGTTTGAAGAAGTATTCTGGTACGAGATCGAGGACTAGATTTCTTTCTCTTTCCAGGTCCCTCTTCGAAACCACATACTGGCGACAACGGCCATCAAAGACTCCGCAGCGAGAATCGCGAAGTACACCCCCTTCGGACCCAGGTCCACCGAGATCGCCAGGAAGTACGCCAAAGGAATTTGAAGAACCCAGAAGCAAATGATGTTGATATAGGTCGGAGTTATGGTGTCTCCCGCCCCGTTGAAAGCCTGCACGACAACCATCCCGAGCGCGTAGAGTAGGTAACCGTACGAAACGATTCGAAGGCAGTCGACACCATACTCTGTTACTGCCGGATCGTCTGTGAAAAGACCTATGATCGGCTCGGCGAAGAAGATGAAAATAAGGCCGACGCTTCCCAGGAAGGCCATGTTGTATCGAGCGGTCATCCAAACGGACTTTTCGGCTCGCTCGGGGTTGCCCGCACCGAGGTTTTGGCCCACCAGCGTGGCGGCCGCATTTGACATACCCCACGCTGGCAGAAAAAAGAAGATCAGTATCCTGATCGCCAGCGTGTAGCCTGCGACCGCCGCTTCTCCGAACGACGAAATGATGCGAACGAGCGCGACCCAGCTAGCTGTCGACACGAGGAACTGAAAGATCCCGAACGCCGACACACGAAAGAGCCGCCACATGACCGGAAAGACCAGGCGGATGCGCTCACTCGTGATCCGGATGCGTGATGCGCTGCCGGCAAGTCCGCGTAGCTGGTACATCACGCCGATACCCCTACCGATCGAGGTCGCGACCGCCGCTCCGGTGAGTCCGAGTTCCGGAAACGGCCCAAGTCCGAAGATCAGGCAAGGATCGAGTATGATGTTTCCGATGTTGGCGATCCACAGGGACTTCATCGCCATCGACGCGTCGCCTGCTCCACGGAAGACCGCGTTGATCAAGAAGATCAGAAAGATCACGACGTTGGTCCCAAACATGACGCGGGTATACGTGACGCCTTCGGCAATCATCTCGTCGGAGGCTCCCATCAGCAGCAGGAGATCTTTCGCGAAGAAACCACCGAAGACGCCCACGGCTGCAGCCAACATGATCCCCAAGGCAATCGCCTGAACCGCGGCAACGGCAGCTGCCGGCAGGTCCTTCTCTCCTACCCTGCGAGCTACCATGGCGGTCGTACCCATACTCAGACCGATCGCCAATGCGTAGAGGATCGTCAACAACGCTTCCGTCACACCGACGGTCGCGGCCGCGGCGGGGCCGAGGCGCAACACGAAAAAGACGTCGACGACGGCGAAGACGGACTCCATTGCCATCTCCAGCATCATCGGGACGGAGAGCAGCAGGATCGCACGACCCATTCGACCTTCTGTATAGTCGAACTGCACCCCGCGAATCGCGTCAGCGAGATCGCTCCAGATGCCCTGGCCGGGCACTGGCATATCGACATCGTTTGATCCTTCGTCGGACATCGTGATGATGACTACCGCGCATTCTCATCGCGGTCAATATCCAGAAGAGGTTTGCGTGGTACGTTCCGCAGCCAGCGAGTCGGGTGCCACAAAACGACCGGCTAGGCTACGGCGGGCTCCGTCAGTTTGATGCGTCCGGTTGTTGCGTCTACTTCAGCTGTCGCCCCAATCGGAAGTGTGAACTTATCCCGGATGTGCCCGATCATCGATCCGTGAAACGCAGGAATGCCCAACGGTGCCACGTGATCGGCGAGCACCTCCTTCAGCGTAAAGGAGCTGTACGCAGAGTCTGGCTGGCATCGACTGCATCGACCAAACACAAATCCGGCGAGCTTGTCGAGGACACCCGCGAGCTTCAGCTGCGTCAGCATGCGGTCTATCCGATACACATCTTCACGAACATCTTCCAGGAACAGGATGTGACCCTCCCAATCGGGAAGAAATTCCGATCCCACTATTGACGAAAGAACAGTGAGGTTGCCTCCGACGAGCCGCCCCTGTGTCTTTCCGGGAGTAATCGTCCAGATCCGGTTTTCAACCTGCGTCAGGTTATCGCCCGCATCAGTCGGGTTCTCGAACACCACAGGCTGTGCATCGAACATCAGCCGCTTCACGTAATTCGTTGTAAAGCTGTTCCAGGAAGAATTTCCGGTCGGACCATGAAAGGTGACCAGGCCGCTGCGAGCATACATGGCCACCAGCAGAGACGTGACGTCGCTGAATCCAAGAACAATCTTCGGATTCTTCCGAATCACGTCGAAGTCTATTAGCGGAAGGAGGCGCGCCGCACCCCAGCCGCCTGCCAGCGTGAAGATGGCGTCGATATCAGGATCCTCGAACATGCGATTGATCTCGCGTGCCCGATCGGCGTCGGCTCCCGCCAGATATCCCCAGCGGTCCAGCGCATGATCTCCAACGCGCGTTTCCAGGCCGATCGCTGACAGGCTCTCGGTGAAGATATTTACCTGATCGGGATCATATGTGATTCCCGACGGACTGACGATGCCAACGGTGTCGCCGGTCTTGAGCCGAGGCGGCTTGATCACCGCCGTTTCGGCGACCGGGCCGACCGACGCATTCAATCCACGCGACGGTAGCAGGCCGACAAGTGCTGACATCTTTAAGAACGACCTGCGGGAGAAATTGGACATTCGGAATACTGTAAGCTCTAGAGGACCCCTCGGGCTGGGTCGCATTTGTTCGAGAAGGACCTTCGGTACATTCAGACAAGCCGACCGCCAAGAGGCTGTCTCGCGGCCTTCGCTGCCCTCATTTCGGCCGCGTTCAGTCGATATCGGAAGCGACTAGAGTTGACGGATTTTGTCACCGGGCTTGACTTTGCACTTCTCGTTGTGCTTCTAGCAATGTAGCAACGTCGAACAACTTGGGGGCCCGACGTCATGAAATTCTCAACCTATGCGGCAATTCCTGCCTTGCTGGTTCTGGCAATCGTCGGTTGCCAGCCGCCTGAAGACGCTCATCCGCTTGTCGGAACGTGGGAGCAGCTGCGATCCCAGGCCGTTTTGGCCGATACAACAATCGTTTGGAACATCGCGGACCGATCACCCGAGTATCGTCCGATCAAAATCGTAAGCCAAACGCACTTCGCATATCTGCATCCAAGCGACTCCGGCGACTCGCTCCTGCATGCGGGAAAGGGCCGCGTTGAAGTCGACGCGAGTGACAGCACGTACACAGAGCATATCCACTTTCACGTCGTCGATGGACTCACAGGTTCGAGCATTCGATTCACGTTTGAACTTGACGAAGGGCTGTGGTATCACATCCGTGAAGACACGCCGATATGGGACGCAGCGCGGGAGATGAACGGCGGGCGGGAAACCTATCGGAGCGTCGAGATCTGGGAGCGCAAATAGGAAACGACCGGTGGAGATTGAGCTCTCTCGGGGAAATCCAGTCGATTTCAGCGGTCTTAATTGTGTCTTACTAGCGGCGATCCCGTTGGCGATCACGGTCGCCGGATGCGTGGCGGGACGTGGTGATCCGAGCGACACGGCCGAGGAAATAAACCAGCACCTGGCGCACCGTAACTGGAGTGAGCTTGCGGGTACGGTACATCCTCAAAAAGGTGTTCTCTTTTCTCCATATGGATTCGTCGACACGGAATCCGCTGTGATTTTTGATCATGCCGAAGTCCGTCGGGCAGCAGCCGATTCGACAGAACGCATCTGGGGGACCTTCGACGGAACGGGCGATCCGATCCGCATGACATTTAATGAGTACTACGAGCGCTTCGTTTACGATGCTGACTATGCGGCTCTTGATTGCGGAGCGCCTAACGAGAGGCTCGCACACGGCAATACCCTGAACAACATCGACGAGGTGTTCTCGGAGGACTCCGTCTTTATTGAATGCCACGATTCGGGAAGTGATCAATACGGCGGCATGGATTGGCGTAGCCTGAGAATCGTGTTGGAGCCGACCGGAAGACGATGGGTCCTCGTTGGTCTCGTTCACGACGAGTGGACGATCTAGCATGACACGGCCGACCATCAGATCGCGCATCAGGTCCCTCGTGTCGGCATTTCACGGTTACGTCGCAAGCGCCAAGTGGCGAGCGACGACGATGAACTCGCTGCAGGCGTATCCCGCTAGGGTTCTTTAGGACTCAGACGACGGGCCGATCGTTTGAATAATCCCAGAACCGAATCTTGATGACATGCCGGATCGACCAAACGACCGCACGAGCGCGGGTCTGCGCCTCATTTCCCGTAGCCGCCGCGGCGGCTTGAACCGCGTTCGCAAAGTGCCGTTCATGGCGGCAGTCGCATCAGACGACATCGTGCGGGCACAGCTTCAGGCGGGCACCGTGGCGCTCGAGGGCCTCAGGACGGCTTGGCGCCATAAGGAAGCCACTTCGGATCCGCGCGAGCTATGGCGAATCCTGGCCGACGTGCAGGGTATCAACGCCGATGCCCTGTTTGAAGCGGCGGCATCGCGGGCCGGCTTTTCGAAGGCGGACATTTCAGTTGAACTGACGCGAAAGCTGATAGCCCGAGTCGACCTCCTCAGAAGGTCGCACGAACGCGACCGAATGCTGGAACTCGGCATGTTTCCCGCTATGCCGCGGAAAGGACCATCCGCCGCCCGAAGAAACGGAATTGTGGTTGCCATCGAACCGCAGCATCGGGACGTGCGTTCGTTTGCCGCGCACCACGGTTACGATTCCCGCCTTCTCCGATTTGCATCCCCAAGTCGATTGGCGACGTTGATCGGTTTGTGCCTCGACGACACTCCGCTCGAGAATCTATGGTGGTACAGCCGATTTATTCTGAACCAGAGGCCGATCCGGCTTTTCTTCTCGACCGAGTTTCAGGAAATCCGGCGAGCCGCCTAGACGAAAAGACCACTGGATGTCGAACACACCCAGACGGACCCGACCAGTCTCTGAACGCGGACAGGGTCATTGGTTTGCATTCACCCTGACACCCGCTCGAGTTGTACTCGCGTCAATCCCTCCTGCAAGAAATCGAGTTCGCGTGCCGCACGACGTGAAAGATCTATGATGCGGCCTTTGGCAAACGGTCCCCTGTCATTGATAACCACGATCACGGATCGGTCGTTACCCAGGTTGGTTACGCGTACACGAGTGCCGAAAGGAAGTGTGCGATGGGCAGCAGTCAATTTAGTCTCATCGTAGACCTCGCCGCTGGCCGTCGTGCGACCGTGCAGGCTGCTGGAGTAGTACGACGCGATGCCCGTTTCGGCGGTCAGGTCGCCAGCGGTCTGGCCATTGCCTGCACACGAGGAAAGCGTGAGCACAGTCAACGCAATCATGCTATTCCAATGGAGATGCATGCCGGTTCCGTGAGCCTGTTCTTATGAAAGGAATCAAACCGACGTCGTCGGCTTCGGCCATCCCTTACAGACTTGGCCGGGTTTTGTTTACTCCCTTGATATGGATGCCATCATAGATTCGGTACATTAAATGGCACGTGGATCTCCGTGAAATGAGTTGGTTGCCGGCTTCTTGGATATAGGAGCGATGGACTCGTCATGTCATGAGGGCTCGGAATGCGATAATGTTTAGAGGGCTTTGCGGCCCGGGCGCCATGCTACTTGCGGGGTTGTTCACGCTCACCGCGCCCTGTCCTGCGCAGGACTACCGAGAAGCCCGCGAGGAGATGGTTGCTCAGCAGATCGAAAGTCGGCGCATCACGAGTCCCGCTGTGCTGCGAGCGATGCGATCGGTACCGCGACACGAGTTTGTGCCGAGAGCCATGCGACACCTTGCGTATCGGGACCACCCTGTTCCGATTGGGCATGGCCAGACCATATCCCAGCCCTTTATCGTCGCCTTCATGACAGAGGCTGCCCAACCGATGAGAAAAGATCGCATACTCGAGATTGGTACGGGCTCCGGCTATCAGGCGGCCGTGCTAGCCGAAATCGCCGACACAGTACACACGATAGAAATTATCCCCGAGCTTGCCGAGAGCGCTTCAGAGCGCTTGGACCGCCTCGGCTACGAACACGTCTTGACTCGGCAAGGTGACGGCTTCTTCGGGTGGCCGGAGAAGGCACCATTTGATGTTATCGTCGTGACGGCGGCATCGGAACTTATTCCGCCGCCGTTGATCGAGCAGTTGAGCGATCATGGACGGATGATAATACCGGTAGGAACACCCTTCTTCAAACAATCACTCCTGCTGGTCGAGAAGAGGAACGGCGAGGTGACCACGACGACTTTGCTGCCGGTTCGTTTCGTTCCTCTCACACGTTCCTCCGAATAGTCCCGACGAGCCGCGATGTACCGTAGACTTCAGCTCGCCATTGGTCTGCTGTCTGCATCCCTGCTCGCCTTCCAGATCGTACTGCTTCAGGTTTTTTCGTTTGTCCAGTGGCACCACTTCGCCTACATGATTATTTCGGTGGCGCTACTTGGGTTCGGGGCTAGCGGAACATTGCTCGCCATAGCGAAGCGATGGTTCACCCACCGACACGCGGTCGTCTTGCCTGTGGCTACGCTCATTGCAGGTGCATCCATGCCGGTCGTGCTCGCGTGTACTCAATTGCCGTTCGCGCGGTTCGACTCGTACCTACTGCTGACCGATTTTCGACACGCGGCGAGTCTTTTCGCAACCTATCTGTTGTTGTCGATCCCGTTTCTTTCAGGTGCTACCGCGATCGGCCTGTCCTTCACGGTACTCACGAACAGGGTCGGCGGTCTCTATTTTGCAAATCTCGTCGGATCCGGGTTGGGAGGCTTGCTAGGGTTTGCTCTTCTGAACACAGCCCCTCCCGAACCTCTGACCGGAGCTGTAGGAACTATCGCCATCTGCGGTTCCTTGTTGATCGCCAGGAGACGGCTCGAGCTGTGGATCATCTCGGCGGCCTGTCTCGCGATCACTCTCTTCCTGGCTTTCTACCCACCCGAACTGACACCTTCCCAATACAAGGACCTTTCCGCGGCGAGGATGCTTCCTGGGGTGGAAACGGTTGCGACACGCCCTGGAGCGCAGGGTATCATCCACGTTCTCCGAAGTCCAGCGCTTCGATACGCGCCGGGACTGAGCCTTACCTACAGAGGGACAGTCCCCGCATCCGACGCGCTGTTTGTCAACGGCAACAGCCTTGGCTCGATCCCCGCTCATACCGATTCGTCTGACGTTCCGAGCTACACGACGGCCACTCTACCTTATGAAATAGGAGCGGCAACACGAACTCTGGTTCTGGGCAGCGGGTCAGGCCAACACGTAGCCCATGCATTGAATAATGGCGCTAGAGAGATTGTTGCTATCGAGCCCCATTCCGGAGTGCACGCGATACTGTCCGGAGTACTCGCTCAAAACTCAGATTCGCTCCTACTCCGACCGGAAGTAACCCCAATTGCAATCGAGCCCAGAACGTACCTGGCGGGTGATACGTCGCATTACGATCTCGTGTTACTCCCAACCGTTGGGTCTTTTGGCGGCTCGGCCGGGCTCTCTGCTGTTCAGGAGCAGTACACACTTACCGTTGATGCTTTTGAGACAATGTGGCATCGCCTCAAACCAGACGGGATGCTGGCTGTGACCGTCTGGATGGACTACCCGTATCGAAACCCGTTACGCGTGCTGGCCACGTTAGCCGAATCACTTCTGCGTGTCGGCATTTTGCGACCCGCGGACAACATAGCCGCCATTCGAAGCTGGGGAACAACCACCTTCGTTGTACAACGAAGCCGCATTCGG
>JBFIPX010000154.1:0-8104 GCA_041609895.1 Rhodothermales bacterium | reverse complement strand
TTCATTGGGTACGCGACCTTCTACTTCGTTCGCAACAACTTCCCGGTCGTCTCAAAGGAGATGGGGGAGGCGTTGGCTTACACCAAGTCGGAGATCGGGGACATGCTGGCCGCGACTGCGATCGCGTATGGGGTCGGCAAGTTCCTCATGGGCGCTCTTTCGGACAGAAGCAACCCCCGCACCTTTATGGCCACGGGTCTATTGCTCACCGCCCTGTCCAACTTTGCGTTCGGCTGGGTGTCGGGCTACTGGGTCCATCTTACACTCTGGACGTTGAACGGCTTCGTACAGGGTATGGGATGGGCACCTTGCGGGAGGTCTCTAGGTCACTGGTACAGCGTAAAGGAGCGGGGTACTGTCTTTGCCGTCTGGAACATTGCCCACAACATAGGTGGTGGACTCATCGGGCTCATCGCGGCATATGCGGCGACGACCTTCGGCAGCTGGCGCTTTGCCTTCTTTGTTCCGGGAGTACTGGCCACTATCGGCGCGGTGTATCTCTTTCTTCGTCTCAAGGACACGCCCCAGTCGGAAGGGCTGCCCCCGATTGAGGAGTACAAGAACGACTATCCGCCTGCTGCCGCGGACCACGACCATGAGCGCGAGCTGCCTACGCGAGAGTTGTTCTTCGAATACATACTCAAGAACAAATTCCTCTGGGTGTTCGCGATCGCGAATTTCTTCGTGTATGTGGCACGGTACAGCATGCTTGATTGGGGACCGACCTACCTGAAAGATGTCAAACAGGCTAGTCTCGAGGATGGTGGAATTAGCGTATTTATTTACGAGTTCTCCGGAATTGCGAGCACCATACTTATGGGCTGGCTTTCTGATCGGTTGGGAGGGCGACGAGGCCTCGTCAGCTTCATGTGCATGGTTCCAGTCTTCGCCGCATTCTGGGGAATACTCAAAGTTCCTCCCGGTCACCTTTGGATTGACCTGACACTGTTCGGGGTAATCGGGTTTTTCATCTATCCGCCGGTGATGCTGTTGGGGGTAACGGGGCTGGACTTCACCTCGAAGAAGGCCGTCGGCACCGCCGCTGGATTCATCGGCCTTTTTGGATACATCGGACGTACGGTACAGGGGAAAGGCTTAGGTTGGATTGCTCAACACTATTCTTGGGATGCCGCTCTTCAGGCGATTCTTGTTTCGACATTCGTGGGAATCGTTTTGTTGGCGTTCACCGTGCGGTTGCGACCAAAAGGTTAAATGTGGATTCTGTCTCTGAAGGACTCGGCAGTCGTCCATCGATATGCGGGCGTGCATTGTTCGGACCCGCTCAACGTATTACAAACTTGTGAGGTAGTGTTCTGATGACAGCCTTCGTAGCGGAAATCGTAGGCACGGCGATGCTGCTCCTTCTTGGAAACGGAGTAGTAGCAAACGTTCTTCTCGGCAAGACCAAAGGGCACGGAGGCGGATGGATTGTCATCACAATGGGCTGGGGAATGGCTGTGTTTGTTGCAGTGTTCTGTGTCGCCGCGTTCAGCGGTGCACACATAAATCCCGCCGTAACGATCGGGTTGGCTGCGGCAGGCAAGTTCTCCTGGTCGCTTGTCCCAGGCTACATACTTGCCCAGTGTATTGGGGGCGCGCTCGGCGCGTTCCTGGTGTGGCTGCACTACCGTCCACATTTTGGAGAGACGGAGGACAACGATCTGAAGCTTGCGGTCTTCTGCACGGGACCAGCAATTCGAAATACCACGTCGAATCTGGTGTCTGAAGTCATAGGTACGTTTGTCCTGGTGTTCGCGGTGCTGCATCTGGCTGCGCCTGAAGTTGGGCTGGGAGCTCTCGACGCACTGCCGGTCGGTCTCCTTGTGTTGGTCATCGGACTCTCGCTTGGAGGTACGACCGGATATGCGATCAACCCGGCTCGAGATTTGCCGCCGCGCATCGTACACGCGCTACTCCCCATCGGTGGCGGAAAGCGAGACAGTGACTGGGCGTATTCCTGGATTCCCGTGGTCGGACCGGTGATCGGAGGCCTTGCAGCGGCGGCGCTGTATTCTATTCTTGGATCCTGAAGCGATTAGTTTCTCGGTCCGGCGCCCAGCCGTCCAGGTTGCTCATCCCAGGCGCAGAGCCGGGATCCAACGGCGACGCGAGTGGCATAGAGTGAACTCGGTGTCCACTGATGCGGGCATGGCATTTGGGTGCATCATAGATGCCCGACTGATGCGGGCACGATGCGGGCGAGCATGCGAAGCAGCAACCGCCGAACACGCCCCCTAGCCGTTTAACCGAACGAGTGCTTTCAGCGCCTCGAGCGTTGTGTCGTTTACCGGGCCGTGGGACGTGACGGAAGCCAGCGTAATCCCCTCTGACGAGCTTGGAGTGCTGTAGCGCGCCGAAAGGATATCGAAGTCTTCGAGTCGCGCGTCGGACGCGACTGCGGATTGTGTCTCGCGTGATCGCAACCTGTCTCGGATTGTATCATCAGAACTGGTGATCTCAAGGAAGCGACACTCGAAACCGGAATCCCGAATCTCTTCCATAATTTCACGCCGCTGCTCCGGTCTGCTAAACGTTGCATCGAGGATCGTGCTGCGATGGGACCGGGACCGATCGATTGCGTACTGCTGCAACGCCTCATAGGTGCGGGCGGTCATCTCAGTCGCGTATAGTTCTCGCCGCGATGCAGGATCGCCGCGCGTGTACAGCGGTACGCCTGCCATGGTCTTGCGCACGTTGTCGGACGAGACCACCGCCCAGCCAAGGGCTTCACCGAGTCGGTGCGCGATCGTTGACTTTCCGGTGCCGACACGGCCCATCACAACAAGGACCATGGGCGCGTTGCCGGATATCGTGTAGTCGAGCGATAGCTGATAGTAACGGCGGGCGCGGCTTCGACTCTCCTCGCGATCCACTTCCGGTACCTCGGATTCCGCTGTGCGCATTCCTTCGACCTTTCCGCGAACGTAGGATCGGTAGCACTTGTAGAAGGGCAGCAGTGTCAGCAGCGCGGGATCTCCCATTCCATCGCCGATGCGGCGCGCAAAGTAATCCGACAAATCCGGCCGTTCCCAATAATCGAGATCCATCGCCAGGAAACCCACATCATTAGCAATGTCGATACATCGTAGACGCTCACTAAACTCAATACAGTCGTAAATACAGATACTGTCGCCGTCGATATGAACATGCTCGAGATGCAGGTCGCCGTGGCCGTCAACGATCTTTCCATCCGACACCCGTCGATCGAACAGAGCCCGCTGTCGCTCGAGGTACCGATTGGTGTACCATTGTATCGCTTCGTATGCGGGCCGTGTCAGCAAGCTGTCGACATGACTCTTCGTTTGGGCGAAGTTCTCATCTGTGCTCAAGCGGATTCTGTCAACATGGCCCCATTCGCTGACGGCCTCTGAAGGAGTTTGCGACGCATAGAACAAAATGAGTCGATCTACCAGAAGGTCGAGATGCCGCCTTTCCAAACGCTCAGCCTGGAGCAGCCGGTGCAAGAATCCCTCTTCGGGTAGACGGCGCATTTTGACCGCGTACTCGACGACCTGGCCGCCGGAACCAAACCCCAGTACTCCATCGTGGTCGAAGATTGGGACGACCTCCTGGTACACCTGTCCGCAGAGACGGCGGTTCAGTCGGAGCTCTTCCTCGCAGTAGAACTTGCGCCGTTTCAGCGTCGAGAAATCGAGAAAGCCGAGATCGACGGGCTTCTTGATCTTGTAGACGTACGGAGAGGCAATCGCCACATAGGAGATGTGCGTCTGAATAATTTCGACGGACGACGGCTTGTGCGAATAGGATGCTGGGTCGGCAAGAAAATCCAGCAGCTTGTCGGCGGTAACGAGCATCAGTCTGCATCCGCCAGGCCAGGCGCTCTAGCGCGCGAGGCCGGCTACTACGAGGTTATCAGGTCTTCCAACTCGCTGCGTGCTTTGGACGAGGTCATCGCCGAGTTGATCATCATCAGCTCGCCAACGTTTTCCAAAGTCAGGATGCCGACCAGCTTATCGCCACTCATGACCGGCAGAGCCGAGCATTTTTCCTCTTGCATCTGCCGGAAGACGTTCTCAAGCATTTCCGTTTCCTGGACGACTGCGCACGACTCCTGCATGATGTCGGAAACGCGCGTATCGAGGCCGTTCTCGGATAGCGCTTGGACGAGCGTCTTCCGCGTCAATAGGCCGGTGAGGTTGCCATCGTCGACCACGGGGAATTCCTGTTGGGATCCCGCGAGCAGCTTCTCGACGGCGTCCGATACGGTACTCGCCGGACTCAGCGTTTCAAACCGCGTCACCATGGCCTGACGCACCGGGACGCCCTCTACGGCAACGCGGATCATTGTCATCCGGGCTTCCTGCTGCGCACCGACGTAGACGAAGAGGGCGATGAACAGCAGTATCGGGTTGAACGTGACGATGCCCAAAAACCCGAACAGGATCGCCATACCCTGGCCGATGGCAGCTGCCACCTGAGTAGCCTGCATGTAGTCTGTTCGCATCGCAAGGATGGCGCGCAGCACGCGGCCGCCGTCCATCGGGAAGGCGGGCAGCATGTTGAAGCCAACCAAGACGATGTTGAACCACATCAGCTTGGCCGCGAAGTGGCCTGCCGGCTCCATCATCTCTTGCATCGACGGAAACTTTCCAAATAAGGTTATTCCGAGGAAAAGGACACCCGCGATCACGACGTTTACCACTGGTCCCGCGACCGATATCCAGAACTCTTTTCTGGGCTCCTCGGGGATCTGCTGTAGTCGTGCGACGCCTCCGATCGGGTACAGCGTGATGTCGCGCGTGGGCACGTCGTAGCGGCGCGCGGTAAGGGCGTGGCCAAACTCATGCAATACGACACAGACGAAAACCGACAGGATCAGGCCAAGACCGAAAAGTGACTCGGCGATCGTATTTCCGGATAGAAGGTAGTATCCGAAGACACCGAAGATCAGCAGGCTAAACGTCCAGTGAATCTTCAGGTCGATACCCGCGATCTTTCCTATCCTGAGAGATCTTGTCATTTGAGGCGTCAAAGGGCGATTGACTCGGCGACGAGCCCTCGTTTCCAACCCTGGTAGTCCTGGCTTTTGATCCCCGAAAAGGTATCCGCGATCCAGGGAAGAGGCATAGAGTAAGTACGCCGCCAAGACGTGGGCGATCCGCCCACATACTTCGGGTCACCTGTGCGACCTCGGTCGGTTGGGCTACGAAGTGGGTTCCGCGTGTCCCCATCGAACGCGGTCGCTTTCACACGGGGTCCGCCCCATCTTATCGCTAGCGGGTCAGCACGACTTTCGTCGTTGCACTGCCTGACGCTGTCGATACCTTGATCAGGTAAAGCCCGGAAGAAACATTTGTATTCGACTGATCGCGTCCGTCCCACGTAACCTCGTGACGGCCGGCGGCGTCAAATCGGGCGGTGGGCTCGGCGACCCGCCTGCCCAGCAGGTCGTACACCTCCACACGTGCAGATCCCGCTTGGGAAACGCTGTACGTTATTGCTGTGGAGGTTGAAAACGGATTTGGATACGGCGGCTCCAGTGAGAAGGACTTCGGAGTGGCAGTCACTTCGGTACCGACACCAAGGTAGTTGTTCAGCAACAACGTCCCAATGTCGCGACCGAGTTGATTCGCACTGTGGTTGCCCCCCTGCCGGTTGGTAAGAACGACGATCACGGCCTCGATCTCTGGATACACGCGAATGTAGGTTCTTGCGCCAAGTTGTGCGCCGTCTTTGGCGGCGACCATAGTCCCCCGATCCGTACCCACGTTCCATCCGAGTGCGTAGTTGCTGCAATTGGGGGCCGGCACGGACCACAGAGTGTCAAGGTTTGCTGCCGTAATTATTTGTCCCGCCAACAGCTTCTTTCCGAAGTTGAGCAGGTCCAGGGGGTGTGCCACCGTCCCTCCTCCAAGCGTTTTCCAGTCCAGAAAATCGGCGTTCGCCTCTGTGTTATCAGTGTTGTAGAGAGCGGCCCAGTCTGTTGTGGCTGTACTGCGGTCCTCCGCTCTCAGCGTTGGCAGCCCGTACGGATCACTAAGCTCATCTATGAGAATCTGGGAGATTGACTTGCCCAGTACCGCTTCATAGGCGACCGCCGCCAGCGTCGAACCGTGGGTCGAGTACAGACAGCCTGATCCCGGATTGTAGGGCAGCGGGTCACTCAGAAAGAACTGGACTCCGTCAAGGGCAGTAGCGAACTGCTGATTTACTGACCCGTGCTCGTTGTAATGGCCAATTCCTCCCCGATTGGACAGTAGCTGACGAATCGTGTGCGTGTGGACCCGCGGTAGCGACGGCTCGTAGTCTCTCGTCCTCGCGTCGAGGGCGATGTGACCTTTTTCGACCATGCGCATTGCGAGGACGCCTCCGATGGCCTTGGAAATCGATGCCAGACGATTGACGGTTCGCGACGAATACCAGACGTTGTCGCCGATGTCGGAGAAACCGTGGCCGCGCAGGTACTTCGTGTCTCCGAAGACCGATACCCCAACACCAATGCCCGGTATGTCGTAGGTGTTGAACTCCGCCTCGACGAGCTGATTGACGTCGTCCTTTAGCTCCCAGTCCTCGCGATCATTGTTCTGACGCCACACGCCGGCGTAGCGTGTGCCGTTGCCGGTTTCGTACTTCTCGTAGTCCGTTAGCCGATAGCCGAGATCCCGGAATCGATACCAACGGTTGCGGTAATCGGAAGCAGTCATGTCCCGGAGCTCCGCCCATCCGTTCCCGTTGTTTTCGATCCAGATCGCAGCGTATCGCTGCTGACCATTGAATCGGTACGATTCGACGTCCCAGATTCGGTGTGTATTGCGGTATAGATTGAACTTGTCGGAGAACTCGGCGCTTGACATGTCGCGGAATTCGAGCCATCCGAGGTTCTCGTCGTTCTCAACCCACGCCGCCGCGTAGCGAAGTTCCGTACCGTTGTTCCACGGGTAGGCCTCGATGTCAATCATGATATAGCCCAGATCCCGATACGTGGCGAAGTTGTCAGCGAACTGCTGACTCGTCGTGTTACGGTATGACGCCCAACCCAAATTCTCTTTGTTCTCAACCCATATGCCCGCGTAGTAGCGCGTATTGTTCTTGACGTACGTCTCCTGGTCGATAAGTCGATACCCCAGGTCCCGGTAGAACGTCCACTGCTCGCCGAACTCGGTGCTCGTCAGGTTGCGCAGTTCTGCCCATCCGCGGTTGTCGAAGTTAGTCTGCCACACGGCCCCAAGGCGCTCGACGCCGTCGATCACATCGATTTCGATGTCGAGCATCAGGAAGTCATCCTTCATTTGATTGAAGTGATCGGAGAACTGGGCCGACGTCCCGTCCCGAAATGACGCCCACCCAACGCCGTACGCGTCGAAGAGAGCTGTTGGCACTCCGATCACATTGGTTTCGGCGCCCGCGTCGCCATTCGTCCGTACGATATCCGAAGGAGCCGCCCCGGCTCGCGTGGAATGCTCGGGCGCCTGGTGGTTTTCGATGGCTTCTACCGCTTGACCGGCCGCGGTCTGTGAGACCAGGAGCGTACAGAGGATGGCAGTGGCAAGGGCTTGTCCGTGAACGAGTAGCATTTCACTAACCTCGTGTAGGATGGTGGTGGGATTGCCTTGGTAGCGGCGCTGAGGCGCACAAAGCGAATATCGGTGATTATTCGGGTTTTACTAAAAAAGGGTTTTGATTCGCCCAAAAGGCGTCAGGCCAGTCGTCCCTACAGGTCTTCCTGTCAGCCTCAAGTCGCCGAAGTCAGCGCCGCAGCCTGACCATTTGGGCCCGTGCCTCGTTTTCGGTCTCCCAGATCGGATAAGTGCTGACAGGGTCGTTGTTGAAAATGCGCGGCCGCGCTGGGCACCGACTCGTTCCAGACCACGCGGCCAGCGCTTTTGGGGCACGGTCACGGAGCCTGAATGCCGGCCGCGAGCCATTCGTAGCAGGTGTCGAACAGGTAATCCATCGCCTGCCGGGTCATTTGGAAATGGGCGTCGTCTTTACGGTTTTTATTGCCGCGGCCGCCGTAATTCAGATGCGACAGGTAGAATTTGTCTATCTCGTGGTCGTCCATCAATTGCAGTAGTGCCGGGAAGTCTTGGGAGTTGTCCTGGGTCAGCGTGAAGCGGATGCCGACTTTGATGCCCTTATCCAG
>JBFIPX010000153.1:0-8163 GCA_041609895.1 Rhodothermales bacterium | reverse complement strand
GACCTCAAGGTCGGCATCTGCGGTGAGCACGGTGGTGATCCAGCCTCGGTCGCATTCTGCTATGATGTAGGGATGAACTACGTGTCATGCTCTCCGTTCCGGGTTCCGATCGCCCGTCTCGCCGCGGCACAGTCGAGACTCGCGAAGGAGCCGGTTGATGAGGCGGTGGCGGCCTAGCTGAGCGTCGTTCATCGATAAAGTCACGGACCAGTCCGGATAAACAGAGCCGTTGCGGTCATGCCGCAGCGGCTCTCGTCCTTTGGGGGTCGTCTCGCTTCCGGAAAATCACCGACCGAAAATCGGATACTAACTCCGCGTGCGGTTGCGGACCGCCACTTCTGCGACTTCTGTCTCGTTGTCGCTATCTATCGACAGCTCAAGTCGGCCGGCCGCGCGCCCTTCGGGTAAAATGGGGGCATCGACCGCGATAGCTTCGAGGTTCTCGATTCGCCTCTCGAGGTGCGCGACCGAACGTGCGACCTCCTCCTCTATCATGTCAGACAACTGCGTCGTCGTAATACTGCGATCCGCATCGACCGATTTGACCCCGCGCTTTTCGCGGACGAAATCCAGGATGAGTTTCAGCGCGGCGAGCAGCGAACCGAAAACGATGGCGACAACGATAATCTCTTCCATGATGACGATGCTAATGCGTTTTTACCGCGGGGGATACGAGAGGGGGGTACAAATGTTACCTGCTTCAATCACTACACGAATTTGAATTAGACTTTCCTACCCTCCGTTCCGGCCGACAAGCTCTGATTCAGGCTTCTTGACGACCACGTCGTTACCCCGCGGCACAAACGACTGAATGCCGGTAACCTCTCGTCCGAGAATCAAGCCGTGAATGTCGTAGGTGCCCTCGTAGGTGTTAACACTCTCAAGGTTAACCATGTGATGAATCACACGGTATTCTCCCGTGATGCCGTTACCTCCGAGCATGTCGCGTGCTACCCGTGCTATTTCGAGTGCAGTCCCACAATTATTTCGTTTCGCCAGCGATACCATGGCCGGCACTGCACGACCCTGATCCATCAAATGGCCCAACCTCCAAGAGAGCAATTGCATTTGCGTGATGTCGGTGAGCATGTTTGCGAGCTTCGTTTGTATGAGTTGCATGGCGGCAAGCGGATAGCCAAATTGTGTCCGCTCCCCGACATAGGTTCTCGCTCGCTGATAACAATCCTCAGCCGCACCAAGTGCGCCCCACACAATACCATACCGCGCATTGTTGAGGCAAGAGAACGGACCCTTCAATCCGGTTACGTCGGGAAACACGTTCGCATCCGGAACAAAACAGTCTTCCATCACGATCTCGCCCGTAACGGAGGCTCGCAGCGACATTTTGTTATGCGTTATGGGCGCCGTCCATCCGTCCATCTCCTTCTCCAGAACGAAGCCGCGGATCACGCCCTCCTCGCCGGCGTGTTCGCGGGCCTTTGCCCACACTACCGCCACATCGGCGACCGAAGAGTTCGTAATCCACATCTTTGCACCGTTCAGGATCCATCCACCGTCGGCTCGTGTAGCGGTCGACTTCATGGATCCAGGATCCGAACCATGGTCCGGCTCCGTCAGGCCAAAGCATCCGATGAGTTCTCCCGTTGCGAGCTTTGGCAGGAGCCGTGACTTCATCTCTTCCGTTCCGAACTCGTGGATCGGATACATAACCAGTGAGGACTGTACCGAGCAGAACGACCGATACGAAGAGTCGACCCTCTCCAATTCGCGAGCGATCAATCCGTAGGCCGTGTAGCTCACCCCGGAACCGCCGTACTCTACCGGTATCGTGGCACCAAGCAAGCCAAGTTCACCCATCTCGGCTGGGATCTCAGGATGAAACACCTCGTCCTGATTTCCTTCCAGCGCACGCGGCTCGAGACGTGATTGCGAATACTCGCGAGCCGACTCCATGATCAGCCGGTCTTCCTCGCTCAACATCTCTTCAAAGAGAAAGGCGTCGTCCTTGTTGAAGTTATACTTCGGCATTTGAATCTCTTGTCGGTTAGAAAGCTGCCGGCTGTAGCGTTAATTCAGTTGAGTCCTTCATGAGGCTGAGTCCTTCATGAGGCGCTAGCCAAGGCTCCAGTTTACTCCTCGTCCCAACTCCGGGTCCGGATACCTCCACGTCACCGCGCCCTGATCACAGGCATACATACAGGTGCCGCACTCGATGCAATCCTCAAACTGGAAATGCACCTTGCCTGCGTCATCGAGGGTATAGCAGTTTGCCGGACAGACGTACGTGGTGCACTTATGTGGGCACGTCGAATTGCAGATGTTGGTGTTGACCTCGATGTGAGCGCGTGCCTCACTCCGCCCTTGATTCCGGTACGCTACCTTGCCCAACCGTTCAGCAATGTTCAAGAGCTCCATCTAGATCCAGAATAACTTGATTCTTCGGCTCACAGAGATTTGGCGGCCTTCGCCGAGAGCTTTACCAACTCCCAAGTGGAAAGATGTTTCTTCGCCGCCTTGCGAAACGTCTTGATGGCCTTCTCCGTGGGTTCACTCTTGACCGTGAAGAAGGACCTGCCAAAATCACACAACAGCTCAGGCACCTTGTCGTACATGACCGGGTCGT
Organism: Rhodothermales bacterium; assembly: GCA_041609895.1. GTDB lineage: Bacteria > Bacteroidota > Rhodothermia > Rhodothermales > JABDKH01 > JAHHLP01. The sequence goes on along the minus strand of JBFIPX010000153.1, from coordinate 5,579 downwards.
GAAGGAGATGCACGGCGTCCTGGTAACTCTTGAGATCTTTCATCACAAAGGTTTCCTCGAGAGCCTGCTCGTATCGGCCAAGCGACTTGGTGCTGAAGTCTTCTTCGGCCGACGCAGCAATTACAGTTTCGGCCGCCACGATTCCCGACCGCATGGCGTAGTCCATCCCCTGAATCGCCCTGCCGGAATTCATCAGGAGATGTGCGGCTTCTCCCACCACCAGAACCCCGTCGCCATAAAGCTGCTGCGGCATGCTGCCCATGTCGCCCGTGGAAACGACGTGCGCTGAGTACTCCAGAACTTCGCCATCACGCAGCGTATCGGCCAGTGCTGGATGCGACTTGAAGTCGTTCAGGACATCGTACGGCTTTACGCGCTTTTCCCTGAGGTCTTTCATCCCAAGGACAAGCCCAACTGATATCGACTCACGGTTTGTGTAAAGAAATCCTCCTCCCTCAATCCCGCCGGTCGCGTAGCCAACGAACTCGTTGGTCAGCCCGGCCAAACCGTCAAGCTGAAAGCGCTCCTCCACGACGGACCGATCCAATCCGATGACCTCTTTCACCCCGACCGCAACGTGGTCTGCGGGTACGTAGTCCGACTGCAGCCCAACCTGCCTTGTGAGGAGATTGTTGACCCCTTCGGCGAGGATCACGCAGTCAGCGTGGAAATGCTCATCTCCGGCCTGAATTCCCGTGACGCGGCCATCTTCCTGAATCACGCGATCGACGAGAATATTTGTGGCAAGGAAAGACTCGTCTGCAACGGCGCTGGCGTCGATCGCGTCCTGCACCTTGGCCGCTAGCCACTCATCGAATCGGGCTCTCAGCACGATGACGCCCGAATACGGTGGCTCATGAAAATGGCTCGACTTGAAATCGAGACTGAACGACGACTGCTCATCGAGGAAGGTCAGGCGTCGATGGCCCACGAAGCGCTCGAACCCGGCGTCAGCCTGGGTCGAGTATCCGGGCACGAGTCGCTCCAGATCGGAGCCCCAAAGCACCCCTCCGGAGACGTTCTTAGCGCCGCAAAATTCTCCTCGCTCGATAAGGAGAAACCGTTTGTCGGCCCGTGCCAGCACCATCGCGGCGCTTAGGCCGGCGACGCCACCACCGACAACGATGCAGTCGAACCTGTCTTCCATTGGGTCCTTATCAGCTCGTAACAGCCGCCTGCAGCTCCTCTATGAGAGAGGGAAGGATCTTGTACAGATCACCCGCAAGGCCATATGTGCAATACTGGAAAATGGGCGCGTCCGGATCTTTGTTGATCGCGACGATGACACGACTGTTAATCATGCCAGCCACGTGCTGTATTGCGCCGGAGATTCCGATCGCAAAGTACAAGTCCGGTGACACTACCTTGCCCGTCTGTCCGATCTGTGAAGTCGCGGGGTACATCCCCGATTCGACGACGGCCCGTGTGGCCCCGATTGGCGCCTTGAACACCTCGGCCAGCCGTTCGACGAGCTGCCTGCCTTGCTCGTCCTTCACACCTCGGCCCGCGGCGACGACAACGGTCGCCTCCGACAGGTCGACGGTTCCACCCAACGCGACTACGACCTCTCGTATCTGAGGGCGCCTGTCATCTCCGTCATCGGAGAATGAAACCTCCACGACCTCGGCATCCGCCGGCGCCTCAGACGCTACGTAGGATCCGGCCCGAACAGAAACGATGACGGGCGTCGTGAGTGCCTTCGTCTTGGCATGCCGTTTGGCTGCCATAACGGGTCGTGTTGCCACCCATTCGCCGTCTCGAACGTCGACCTCGGCTACATCGGGTAAGACGGCTGCGCCGAGTCGTACTGAGAGCGCACCCAACACGTCCTTGGCCGATTCCGTGGAAGCAAAGGCGATTGCGTCTGCGTCCGCCTGCCGGAAGACCAATTCCAGAGCGCGGACGACCGGCTCGTTGAGATGCCGTGCAAAAGCCTCATCGGCAACAAGGAAGATTTGAGACGCACCATATTTCTGTAGCGCCGATACGAACCGATCCGGCTGAGGGTCTAGGACGACTGCAGCCACAACCCCGCCGCTGCGCTCGCAGAGCTTCCGAAAATGAGTCAGCACCTCGAGGGATGATCGCTTGATACGGCCATCCTGAACGGCCGCGACACACAGCACTCTTGCCATAGGCAGTCGACTCCTAAATCACCTTCGCTTCTTCTACCAGCTTGTTAACCAGAGTAGCCGCCATCTCATTTGGCTCTCCTTCCAACATCACACCAGGCTCTCTTCCGGGGGGATCGAACACGTCGGTCGTTTGCGATCGCGAAGCAACGGTGCCGGCAATCTGATCCATCGTCACGGACTCGATGGCCTTCTTCTTGGCTGCCATGATGCCCCGGAGGTTTGGAATGCGCGGGTCGTTCATGTCGTTAGAGCATGTGACCAGGCAAGGAGGGGTAAGAACCAGGATCTCTTGCCCTGCGTCGCCCTGCCTCGTAACGACGAGTTTGTCTCCCTCAATGTTGAGTCCCACCGCATTGGACGCGTACGGCAATCCTCTCATTTCGGCCAGCATCGGGCCGGTCAGCCCAGCGTCCGTGTCCTGCGCCTGTTTGCCGCATGCTATGACGTCGTACTCCCTACCCTCGAGGAATCCGGCAAGAACGCTTGCAATGGCAAACGAATCCAACTTCTCATAATCTTCGGCGATGACGTGATAGGCGTCGTCTGCCCCCATCGCCAGTGCTTTTCGGATGGTCTCCGTAGCACTGGATGGACCAACCAGGACGAGGTCGACCACGCCGCCATGCGTCTCCTTGAGTACGATCGCCTCCTCGACCGCAGAAGCGTCGTAAGCATTCAGAACCATGCGTCCCGTATGAACGGGAGCGGCTATGTCAGGGACCTGCTTGATGCAAACACAGAAACGCATTCCGCTCGACACTCAGATGTTGGAGAGTCAGGGACAGCTTGCCAGACCGGGCCATGTCCGGCGAAATTGAGTTGAAGAACTTACAAAACGGACTCTCGACCTCAAGCAAATTTTTGTGGAAGGCATCGCCGCCGGTGATCATGTGTGAATCCGACTGAGTAGTCAATCGTTGATGCGTATCTTGGAGGTCCCACCATACGTTCCCACCCCACGACGCGCCTGTTTTTCCCGAATGAACTGTTCCCGACTTATTTCTCTGTTCCGTCGACTCACCCTAATCGCCGGTCTGGGTATCGCGGTTTTCGGCATCGCATCGACGACCGCTGCGCAAACTGTCTCACCTAGATATGGACTCGGGTTCAATGTCCTGGCGACGACCAGTGACGGGGTCGGCATCGGGATACATGGTCGGGCGGCCATCCCCGTCAACTCCAACCTGTCCGTTGGTGGCGACGTGGGCGTTACGGGATTCATATTCGGTGGGCGCGACGACGCCAGCTACGCTTTTGACCCGCAGTTGTCTCTGATCATCACTCTCCCGGGCACTGACCGAGCCACATACGTCATGGGAGGAGTCGGTGCCTACATTCCAACGTCGGAGTCCGAGGGCGGTCCGACGCTGCATTTCGGAATAGGCCGTGCCCAGTTGATTGGAGAGACTTCCGTCTACTACGAACTCGATCCGGCCATTGTCATCGAGAAAAGCGAAATACAGTTCAACCTCCCGCTCCGGTTCGGAATCATCTTCTGACAGCCCGGATACCAGGGCACTGCCCTAACCGGCTAGCATGGCAGGTATCTACATCCACGTCCCATTCTGTTCGCAGCGATGCTCTTACTGCGACTTCTACTTCGTGACGACGGCGAAGTCGTATGCACCGTACATCCGGGCACTTCAGCAGGAGATCGCTTATCTCGGCCACAAGTATGGGTCGCGCGAGAAGATCGAGACGATTTACATAGGAGGTGGGACACCGTCGCTGCTGCACGGTGACGATGTTACGCTGATCCTGGCCGGTCTCGGAGAGCATTTCGATACCTCCGAGGTCAACGAGATCACCTTCGAGCTGAATCCCGAGGATTACACAGACGAGTACCTCAGGTATCTGAAGCATGCAGGAGTCACGCGCCTAAGCATCGGGGTTCAATCGTTCTTCGACACCGACCTGCAGTTCATGAACCGTAGCCACACGTCGGAAGAGTCGGAGGCCGTCATCGTTGCGGCACGCCGATGCGGCTTCGACAACTTCTCCGTCGACTTGATTTTTGGATTGCCCGATCAACCCACTGAATACTGGGCCGCCAACCTGGAGAAGGCGGTAGAACTTGGTGTTCCTCATCTTTCGACATACGGTTTGACGATCGAGGAAAAGACCCCGTTGCACAAGCAGATTCAGATGGGACAGGTGGTTCCGATCGGCGACGACGAAGCCGCGGAGCTGTATCGGTTCACGATGACATATCTACAGAATGCCGGCTACGATCACTACGAGACGTCCAGCTTCAGTCTGCCGTCCTATCGATCCCGTCATAATCAGGGCTACTGGCGCCATCGGAATTATCTCGGGTTCGGACCCTCGTCGCACTCTTTCTGGTGGGCCGGTCTGCCTGCCCGCCGGTGGGCCAACGTCCGAAATCTGAAAAGATGGCAAGCTCTACTTGAGGGCAGACACTCTCCAGTGGAATTGAGCGAGGAACTCGACCTTGATACACTCGGGAACGAGTACATCATGCTGCGGATACGCACGTCTGAAGGACTCGATCTTGCCGAACTGGAACACACGTACGGCATCAGCCTTTACGATGAGCGAATCGTGGAACTCGCCTGGCTCGAATCGGAAGGCCTAATCCGTCCGATCCGAAATGACCTGGTGCAGCTTACAGACGAAGGAAAGCTCCTTACAGACATGGTGACGTCCAAACTGGTCACCGGGTAGTGCATAGGATGCGATTCAGAATAGAGGTGTGGGTCGTTGGCCTGCTGATGGCCGGCCTCGCGATCGCAGGTTGCCGCAAGACAGAGAAGGAAGACAGCGTTCTTCACGGGCCTGAATTCAACGTGGAAGGTACGCTTGACTTCGTCCGCCCCGACGGTTCCGTGATTGTTCGTATCGCTCTGGAATTGGCAGAATCTCGCGAGGAACAAACCATGGGGTTGATGCGAAGACGATCACTGCCGGCCCGGGGCGGAATGCTGTTCATCTACGATCAGGAACAGCCGCAAAGCTTCTGGATGAAGAACACGCCGATGCCGCTGGACATCGTCTTCATTGCGTCCGACTCCTCCATCGTCAACATCGTACGCCGCACGACTCCGCTGTCGGAGCAGACAATTGAGTCAACGGCTCCTGCGCAGTATGTGCTCGAGCTACGCGCGGGCTTTGCGGATCGCTACGGAATCGACGAGTCAGTCATTATTAAATGGCAACGAACATGAGTGTCTTAACCATGGGCGTATCCTCGCGCATCGGCATCGTGCATGTGGCCGTCTTGCTTCTGGTCGCAGCATGCTCGGGCCGTGGGGAGAATAGAGCGCCGGACGACGCGGTGACCATTCCCTTCCGCGCCGACGGCGAGCTGGAAATATTACGTGGCGGCGATACTTACCTCGAAATCGACATTGAGATCGCTGATTCGGATTCCGCACGTGTTCGCGGGATGATGCAGCGCACCGGCTTTCCGTCGAAGAGTGGCAT
>JBFIPX010000152.1:0-8251 GCA_041609895.1 Rhodothermales bacterium | reverse complement strand
GTGGTGCTGTATGAGATGTTGGCGGGGCGGAGACCTTTCGTGAGAACATCCACCGAAGAGACCATTACCGCTATCCGTACGGCACCTGCGGAGCCGCCATACCGGCCGAGATTGGGCAGGAAAACAAAGGTATGGGCCGTTGTCCAAAAATGTCTTGCGAAAGACCCCCGAGATCGCATTCAGTCAGCCCCAGACGTCGCTGAGGCGCTGCGTCGTGCAATGACGAGTCTTCCGATGCGTCTGCTACTCTTTACCAGTCGCGACGGACTATAGGCAGTGACCGCCGACCGAAACTCACGAGCGCAAGATGCCCAGTGCCCCGTTCTGTTTATACAGTTCTCATCAGTCCGACACGCGTGGTGGCCGGTCGAATACGTCGGGCAACTCGAGTATTTGACCGATCCGCGCGTTGCGTGCGTCGAAGCCGGGCTCGATAAGTTCCAGGGTATTTCGCGCATCGCGTGTCACGCCGTCCCATCTGTCCGGATCGATAGCACGTTGTAGTCTCAGCTCCTCTGGGGTCATCTCGAGACGCAATTCTATGAAGCGATTGAACCGCTCCAGATAATTCCGTTCATCGTCCTCAAATGCTTCCCAGAATCTGTCGACGCCAGCCGAGTGTCTATCACCCTTGAGCCCGTCCACAGTCCAGAGCGCCGGCGTGTAGACAACTTCGAACCAGAGCCTGCAGAGCTCGAATCCGATCTGCTCCTTAGTAAGGCCACTCGCGCCGCCAAGCAATTCCGGCCGGCCGATGACGGCGAGCGCCACCAGCACGCGGCGGCGGATCTGCTGCTGGTCGTCCGTCACGTCTTCCTTCACGGTCTTCAACCCGGCTGAACATGCAACAAATTCCGACCTTTCTGCGGTCGGTTTGTATTGATCTTAAGATAAAGCGCTAAAGGATGTACCGGTGTGCTCCTGGATCCGTGCATCAAAAACCGGCAACCCTCCGTATCGGATGCCAAATCGATTACAATTATTCGATACTTCTGAATGAGAAAGAGTTTTCTGATCGGAGGGTTCATGCCGGGGCGCGAAGGTGTTTACCGCTACCGTAGCGGCCGGCCGGCTAAACGCTCTTACACGGCGGACGACCTGGCTCGTCGCTTCGAAGAGCGATCCTATCGAGGACGGATGCGGCGCGCTACCTACTGGATTCGCATTCAAACCGCTTACGTGCTCGCGTTGCTCGTAGTGATCGGTGCGTTCCGTATTCCCATTGGAGGTGCAGAGCAGCTCGAGATAGAACTGGCCCAGCAGGAGCTCGTCGAATTGGAGGACATCGTTCAGACGCAGCAGATCGTGAAGCCGCCGCCTCCACCGCGACCGCCGGTACCGGTTGAGGTCCCTGATGAGGAACTGATCGACGACGAGGTACTGGATCTGGATGCATCGCTCGACATCGCGGTCGCTCTCGAGGTGCCGCCGCCGCCTCCTGAGGCCGATGAGCAGGACGACTTCGACGAGGACGAGATTTTCGTGGCGGTCGAGCAGCAGCCCGAAATCGTTGGTGGAGTCGCCCAGCTCCATACGCTAGTGAAGTATCCGGAAATCGCCCGGAAGGCTCAAATGGAAGGTACCGTCGTAGTGCAGGTTGTCGTCAATACCGACGGCTCGCCATCCGACCCGAAAATATTGCGGTCAGCTGGTGCGGCGCTCGACAAGGCGGCTCAGGAAGCCGTTATGAAGCTGGAATTCAAACCCGGCAAGCAGCGCAATCGGCCCGTCCGCACGCTGATGGCGATTCCGGTCAAGTTTCAGCTGTCGTAGAGCCTCTCGATACACTACCAGCGATCACCAGTGTCGCCAGGGGATATCCAACTCTTGAAAGTGCGGCTCGGAAACGGTATGATCTCGCACAGAGTCTCGGTTCGGGTTGCTCGACTCCGATCCACACATCTGACACCACCAATCTACGAGGCACACCATGCGTACGCTCCACATGGTCTTTGTACCCGCTCTGCATCCGACAACACATTGTGGCTGACATACACCGACGGCTCGAGTCTGTACTACCGAACCAGTTCGGACAACGGCGTGACCTGGTCTGACGGTGTCCAATGGACGCTTGGCGACAACGAGGGAAATGTCGAATGCACGGATCTGCCGGGAGGCCCGTTGTGCGTTTTCCTCGCGTTCGGTAGAGCAGACGATGCGGCCCTGGCGGAGCTCTTCATTGGTCAGCTGGGTGTCTCTGTGGATCCGCGTTTGTCGGTGGGCACCGAAGGTGTCGGTGCCGGCGTGCCGCATTCATTTACTTTGTCCCAGAATTACCCCAACCCCTTCAATCCGGGAACGACAATCACATTTGATCTCCAGCGACCTCAGCAAGTCAATCTAACCCTGCATGACCTGCTCGGGCGCCGAATCAGGGTGCTAGCCTCTGGCGTGCGATCGGCCGGGCCGAACGATGTTACGGTCGATGGTTCAGGGTTGACCAGTGGGGTCTATTTTTACCGTCTACAGACAGAGGATGGCACTGCCAGCCGGGTCATGACTGTCCTGAAGTAAGTCGGCAGCTATCGGGAGTTATATCACCCAGTATTGGGTGCGAGTCACGTTTGCGTCTGCGGCGGCCTGAAAAGCCACCCGATCAGGGCGACTCCGAACAGTACGAAGGCGATCCCAATTACCAATGACCGCCAGTCTGCTGTTCCATCGTCGAAGCGATCGAACATGTAAAGGGCGACCTGAACGCCGGAGACCAGCCCGATTGCAAAGACGAGCAGTACCGACCCGGCACCCAGCAGCTTCTTTCGCGCCATGATGGTTCTGAATGCGGCTCTTATTCTCGGCTTATGCGAGAATTTGCCGGCTAAGTTGCTCGAACGAGTCGACGACGTGGTGGGCACCTTCGGCTGACAGAGCAGCCTTGTCAAACGACGTTGACAGCCCTACGACACGACAACCGGCCCGCAGGGCGGACCGAACGCCGTTGAGCGAATCCTCGATAACCAGACACATTTCGGGTTCGAGTGACATGCGCTGAACGGTAATCGAGTATGGTTCGGGGTGTGGTTTCGGCCGGGTGACGTCGTCCGCAGTCACGATCACCTCGAACGACTCGCCGAGCGCCAGTATGTCCAGCGCGTATTCCTGGTCGCGCCGCGTGGCCGACGTCGTCAAGGCCAGCCTGAGGCCGCTCTCCAGAAGGAAGCGCACAAAATCGACCGATCCGTCAACGGGGCGAAGCTCGGGCATCAGGCTGCGATACACCTCGTGCTTCTGCCGCACGAGGTTGGCCGGATCCAAGCCGCCATGACCATACTCTCGGACGATGAACTCAAATACGTCCTCTTCCGTCTGGCCCTTGAAAGTCCCCAGAATTCCCTCGGGCACGTCGAGCGAGTTCTCAGCGAACACAATCTTTTGTGCACGCTCGTGGAGCGGCTCGGAGTCAATCAATACGCCGTCCATGTCGAAAATGACTGCACGCAGTTTGTTCAAAAGTAACTCCTGGGTTTAGGTGGGCGGGACTGCGAAACGGGTACGGCGTTATTTCGACTGTACGTGCATGTTGTTACCCGCGAGCGAAGGTCAAGAGGTCGATCGTTTCGGAGACGCATCGCGCGCACGCATGAAATGGGTCTCTGAACCGGTTTCCACGACGTCTCCATCGCGCCTCTTGACCCAGGTGTAGCTGAACACGGTGCCTTCACGTATCATGAAGCGGCCGCTCCAGGTCGGATAGTCCGACGGGTCTAGCGGGCCCACCGCATGGTCACTTCTCCACTCGCCCAGTTCAGGTATGTTGCCCGTGATGTAGACCATCTCGCCAAATCGGGTTTCGACGTCGATCTTGATCGCTACCGGCACGGCTCTCTCCCGACCCAGCGCATGCGGGTGTGACAGCCACAGGCATTCGTACGGTCCAACGGCAAGGTCTCCAAACGTAAACGTCACCGACTCATTCGTGATTACTTCGCGAAACCGTCCATTCTGCCACTGAGAGGGTAGGTCGCTGAGGTCGACTCGCTGTGGAATCGATGACAGATTGGCGACCAGTAGGGCCGCCTCCGCGCCATGCTGTCGCTCCACGATGAAGAGGCCGTCATTTGGAACCGAGACAATTTTCTGGGTGGAGTTGCCGTCGAGTGCTTTGCAGGCATTTCGTGCAGCCGCCAGCCGTTGGATCGCGTGGAAAAGGGTGTATTCGATTGTGCCGCGCTCATGGCGCAATTCCGCTCGCGTCCAGTCCAGAGGTGGACGATGCACCCACCGGTTGTCCGGTCTCTTGTGCGGATCGTCGACGTAGCCGTAGTCATTCAGTTGCCCGATCTCGTCACCGCTGTATAGTAGCGGGATACCCTTCGCAAAGTACATGACTCCCTTGAGAAGTAGCATCCGTTGGAGCGCGAGTTCAGTGGCATCGTCGTCGCCTTCCACGATGGCCTTCTGCAGGCCTGTCAACGCTGCGGCTGTTCCGGATATTCGTGCCTCGCCGGTTGCGGGATCTGATTGAAACCGATATCCCTCTGAGTATGTGTTCGCCAGTCGGCCAGAGTAGAAGTCGGTGCAGAACTTCCGCGTATCGGACCCCGACTGATGCACGGCCTCCGCGTTGGCGTCCGAGATGCCCCAACCGATGTCGTCGTGACAGCGGATGTAGTTAATCCACGCGGTTTCGGCAGGCGCCGGCGGCAGGTTCTGCAGAGTTGTTCGCAGGAGCAGCGTGTTCTCGCACGCGAGAGCGTGCCAAAGGTGGTTCATCAGCGTGGCATTGTAGGCGATGTCGCATGCCCGGCCCTCGTAACCTCCCACGCCGAGGTATCGGATGATGTCGTCGGGTGCGACAATGGCCTCGGCCTTGAAAGCGACAGCAGGGGCGGCGATGCGCATCAGTGCTCTGTACGCGACGAGAAGCACAACCGCCTCAATCTGGTTTTGGCAGTTCGTTCCAAGCCTCTTCCATGTGAAAGGCACGGCGTCCAGCCTCAAAACATCGGCGCCGACATTGGCGAGAAACAACATCTCGCCAAGCATGGCTTCGAAGACGTCGGGGTTCTGGTAGTTGAGATCCCACTGGAAATCGTAGAACGTCGTCCAGACCCACTTCTTGAGTTCAGGTACGTATGTGAAATTCCCCGGCGAGAAATCCGGGAAAACCTCGGGCAGCGTTTTCTCAAACGAGTCGGGCAGACGGCGATCGGGAAACATCAGGTAGTAGTCTTGATGCTTCTCGCTTCCGAGGAGTGCGCGCTGGGCCCATTCGTGTTCCCTTGCAGTATGGTTCATCACGAAATCGATGGCAAGGCTGATCCCGGCACGACGTAGTTCCTTGGCCAGCCGGCTCAAGTCGTCCATCGAGCCGAGGGACGGGTCGACCTTGCGGAAGTCCGACACGGCGTAACCGCCGTCGTTTTGGCCTGGCCGGGATTTGAGAAGAGGCATCAGGTGCAGGTAGGTGACTCCGAGCTCTCGGAGGTAGTCGATCCTGCTTGCCACGCCGTTCAGGTCGCCGGCAAATAGGTCGACATACATCATCATCCCGATCATCCGCCTCTCCTTGAACCAGTTTGGGTCATCGTACCGCCGCGAGTCGACTTCGATGAGATCAGCAGTCCTGGTTTCCGCGCCGTCAAGCAGTGTTTCGAACAACCGGATGATCCGGTCCTCCGTATCCGGCAGGTGCCCGTACAATCGTTGGTAGGCCTCAAAGAAGTCGCCGAAGTGCCGGTCTATCCGCTCCTTGATTTCCGGACGCTTCTTGACAAGGGTCGCCTTGTTTGAGTTCAGCCACTGCTCCAGATGGTTGCGGACCGCATCGTACATACGCCTGCCGTTCTCTAGTGGGAGATTCGGGCGAGGTCAGCGTCCGAAATCGTCGGCATGGCTCCACGCCGCGTGACCACGAGCGCGGCGTACCTGTTCGCGAACCGGAGGGCCTCTTCAGGATCGGACTCGCGGACGAGTTTGTGTGTCATCGCCGCGATGAAGGCGTCACCGACGCCGACGAAGTCGCCGTCAGAAGTGTTAACCGGGACACCGGGGACCTCGACCCTGCCATCTTTCGTCGCGATGGCTGCGCCATCTTTTCCGTAAGTCGTACACACCTGCTCAACTCCGACGTCGTCAAGCAGCCACGCTACCAGGTCCTGCTGGTCGAGCAGCGAAGAAACGGTCTTCACCTCTGACGCACTCATCTTGACAACATCTGACCTTTTGAGGGAAGCCTCCAGAACCGCCTTGTCAACGAACGGAGGGCGAAGGTTGACATCCAGGACCACCAGTGCCTGACCGCGCGCTTCGAGGAGCAACTCGTGAACGGCATGCCGGCTCGCGGGAGATCGCTGCACCAGCGTGCCGTAACAGATCGCATCCGCTTGTCGAACAAGTGCGATGGCCGCCTCAGTGGGCTCTATGAAATCCCATGCCACATCCTCCACGATCAGATACTGCGGTTCACCCTCGAGGAAGGAGACCTCTACGATGCCGGTCGGGTGCTCCTTGTCGCGCTGGACGCACGATACATCCACGCCGCGATCGTCGAGGAACGTTGTTAATTCCTCTCCATCCACGTCTGCACCGACTCGGGTGACTACAGCGCCGTGATCGCCGAGCTGCGTTGCGTGGTATGCAACATTGGAAGGGGCTCCTCCGGGTCGCCTTTCATCCGGAAACACGTCCCAAAGGACTTCACCGATGGCAACAATGTTGTACGTCACGTCGCGTGCCTACCACCATGTGATGACGAAGATGGCAATCACAACCAGCATGGCAACGGACTGGTACCGGTAGTTCTTGTACCAGGGTAATGCAGCCAACGCCTCTTCTTCCTCCTTAAAGACCGCCGGAGACCACGTCAGCTCGCGGACGACATCCTCGTCGGGCTTCTCCGTGAATAGGCTTACGACGGCCATCGCTACGATCGATATGACGAGCAGAATCGGAGCCAGATACAGGAAGTGGAGCACGGGGACGCCATCCGCGACCATCTGCAGCTCCTCCGCAGTCAGCGGTCCCGTCTGCACGATCAGGTTTCCGGTGACGGCGAACATGAAGAACCCAGCCGCGGCGAGATGGCCCACCACGAGTGCCGCGAAAGAACCGTGACGGTTGGCTCGTTTCCAGAAGACGCCGACTATGAAGCAGGCCACGATCGGCGGCGCCAGGTATGCGAGCATCTGCTGCAGGTATGTCCAAATATTCGGGAACTTGATGATCTGTGGCGCCCAAAGAATAGCGAGCGTCATGAAGACGAACGTCACCACCCGCCCGGCGACAACGAGCGCACGATTGTCTGCGTTCGGACGCAGTTTCTTGATGAAGTCCATCGTGACAAGCGTCGAGGCGGAATTGAGCGTCGAGTCGACGCTCGACATGATCGCAGCGACCAAGGCCGTGATGATCAGCCCGCGTATTCCGATCGGCAGAAGATCGAACATAAGCGTAGGGAAGATCAGGTCGGTATTGGCGGCGAGCGCGGGGAACTCGGCCGCCGGGTACATGAGCCTTCCGAAAATGCCGGGCATGACCATGATGAACAGGATGGGGAGTTTGAGCAGTCCGGCGAAGAGTGCGCCCCAGCGACCGTGGTTCAGGTCCTTGGCACCAAGCGTCCGCTGCACCATGAATTGGTTCGTCCCCCAGAAGTAGAAGCCGAGCAGGAACACGCCGGTCACGAGGCCGGGCCACGGCAGTACTGGATCCGACGCAGGGCGCACGATGCTCAAGTCATCGGCAGGTACGGCTGCCGTCACGGCGTCCCACGAGCCACCGATCGCATTGAACGACAGTACGGCGACAAGGAACGCGCCGATGAGTAGCAGTATCGCCTGCACGGCGTCCGTGTAGACTACTGCTTTCAAGCCGCCGGCGATGGTGTAGATGCCTGCGAGAATGCCGAGCACGAGGACGGACTGCCACAAAGGGATCTGCGGGTAGATGATCTGAATGACCAACGCTCCGGCGTACAGTGCCGCTGCTGTATCTATCACGATGTTCATCACGATCAGTAGTGCGGAGAAGTAGTATCGTGATCGATGGTCGAAACGACGCTCGAGAAACTCCGGCATCGTGAAAATCTGTGTCTTCAGATAGAACGGCAGGAAGAAGACGAGGAAGAAGATCAGGACGAGGGCGGCCATCCACTCGTAGTTGTACACGGAGATGCCGGACCCGTAAGCACTGGAGGAGAGACCGATCAGCGTGCTCGACGATACGTTGGAGGCAAACAGCGAGAAGCCAATCAACCACCATGTGAGAGATCGCCCTGCCAGGAAGTAGTCGTCCGTGGTCTCGGTTCGCT
>JBFIPX010000151.1:0-8262 GCA_041609895.1 Rhodothermales bacterium | reverse complement strand
GAGTCCTCATGTGGAGATGGGACATGTACAGGAGCATGACCTCTTTATTCAGCATTTTCGCCTGAAGAACACGCTGCGAGTGCTCGGAGGGGAGGAGCCGCTTACACACCTTTCGGAAAATTACGACCTCAGCGAGAGCGCCGAGGTCGCATGACGGCACTATCTACGGAGCGCACCGGAGTTGTCCTTGCGGCCGGGTTCGGATCGCGGTTAGCAGAGGGGCGAACCAATAGTCTAAAGCCTCTTACTCAAGTAGGCGGCAGGCCACTGATCCAACGGACACTCGACAGCCTGTCGCACGCGGGATGCAAAACTGCCGTCATTGTACTGGGCTTCAGGGCGGGGCATCTCGAGGAAGAGATCCGCGGGGTCTATTCCGGGCCTCTGAGACTCCGCTTCGTTTACAATCCGGACTTCGACAAGAGCAACGGGCTATCTGTTCTTGCTGCAAGGCCGTTCGTCGGAGGCGAGTTTGTGCTGGTGATGGCGGATCACGTCGTCGGCAACGATGTCATGATGATCGCACGTGATCATGAGCCGCCGGCAGATGGGGCATCACTCCTCGTGGATCGGAAGATCGATACCATCTTCGATATGGACGACGCCACGAAGGTCAGGACCGAAGGAGATCGAATCGTTGACATCGGGAAGAACCTAAAGGAGTTTGACTGCATCGATACCGGAGTTTTCGTCTGCACTGGTGGTCTCTTCCACGCACTCGACGAGGTCCGAGTCGAAACAGGAGATGCGTCCCTCTCCGACGGAATTGCGTCGCTCGCCCACCGCGGAGTAATGACTGCGGTCGACATTGGAAACGGCTTCTGGCAAGACGTCGACACGCCCGAGATGTTGGCACATGCCGAGCGCTCGCTGGCCGCCCTGCAGTAGTCCACCGTGGCGCCACCAGTCAGCCTCGAGTCAACAAGTGCAGGGTGTACTCCGCGTAGCCCAGGTACTCCCCGAATCCGAAGACGGCTGCCGCGAGGAGTGCCAGTAGTATAGGGTGCAAGAGAAGTCCTGTCGCCAACCAGGGAACTGCCGGCTTCGAAATACTGACGAAGTCGAGCGTCGTCCGGACGGTAGACAAAACTCCGATCAAGAGTGCAAGAGCCACCATGGATGTGGCCACACGGAATCGCACATTGGGCTCGAGGACGGCGACCGCCGGGGACACCGCAAGGAACATCAGCAACGGCCACTGCGACCAAACGACGAGTATGAGTACCTGCGCTGGCAGGAGTACTCTGCCGGCCCGCGAAATCAACGACATCACCGAAGTCCAGATGACGGCTGCCAAAGAGTATACGCTGGCGAAAACCGCGACCATCGTCCACGGCTGATCGAGAAAGGCCCCGACGAAATCGCGCACCTCCGGGCTGAGCCAGGAGGTGACTACAACAAAAACGGGGCGGCCGGATACTTCATCGGCGAACACGGTCCCCAACATGCCGACGGCAATCGATATGCAGGCCAACGTGGCAACGGTCTCTGCGGGCATGGATTCGCGTCCGCTCGCTACCGCCTCGCGGTAGAATCCATGGGCTCGGAAGTAACGAGGTATGGTATTGCGCATCTGTGGCGAGGAGGCATACACCATCCCCAGCAACGCGATAGCGAGCCAACCCGTAATTGTCATCCACGTCCATCGTCCCTCCACCTCGGAACCCGCGTGACGCGCAAAGACAGTCTGCCTGCCTGTCGCAAAACCTCGGACCACTTCATATGACGGCCGCGGCCCCCCTGCCCGATTCAATAACCCGTACCGACGCTGTATCAAATCGCTAAACGCATTGTCGATTCCTTGAGGATCGCGCCAGCGGTGTACAACTACGAATGGAAGCGTTGCGCCATCTCGGTGTTCTCGAACCTGCGTCAGGCGATCCTCGAGAAACCGGGCCTGCCATTCCGGGGAATGTGAATTTAACGTCCCTGTCTTGTCCAGATCGAGGTCGACCCACGTCCCAAGTGAGGCCAGTCCACGGATTGGCGACGGCGAACCTTGGGCTTCGCCAAGAATCGCATCGAGTCGTGTTTGTGAAATATCGCGGGCTTCGAGCAGGACGCCGTCCACCGTTTCGCCACACACGTCCGCCTCCAGAAAGCTCGTTGTGTAGTACGTGAACAGTTCAACTTCCGACCTTTCGATTTCTTCGGTTAGCGTTCTGAAATACGCGCAGGCCCGTGGATCACTGGTATCAGACATCGTCGCCAAACCGACAAAGCGCGCGGATCGAAAGCGCTCGGCGAGCGAAAATTGGTTACGCAGTGCTCTCAACGCATAGTTGGTCGAGTCGACGAGTGCCGCCGAAGGCAATGGCCCGACATCGAGATCTTGAAAGAAGTCGATGCCCAGTGAGTCGGCGGCGACGAATAGCGAGGTGTTAGCCACCGGTGTTGTTCTCACGATTGTGATTCCCGCATCCCACATCGCGAACAAGTCCGATATCGCTGCTCCTTCGTCCTCGGGTATCGACCACGTGACGCCAATTCTCATCTGCTGTGCCTGAGTCGTCGCCCCAAAAAAGGCGAGTGCGGACAAGACAAGTGCTATGCGCGTGGCGGCTGGCGGTCGCATGGTGACGCGGGACTCCCTGAGTGGAATTGTCAAGTTACTTCTCTGTCGGTCCAATTTCTGTCGCGCAACCGGTTCACTTTATTGAAAAAGAAAGGCCGCGCCGGTGGGAGAGCGCGGCCTGGGCCGGAACGAATCGGAGGGCAGCGACCTTGATGGTCGAACACCGACTGAGGCCAGTTGCGTGGCTTAGCGGAACTGGAGGACCCGCTCTGACAGCCGGTTGATTCGTCCCGTTGGGGCTTGTCGAGAATGCAGGGCGGTCAGTCCATCATCCTCCTAAGAAAGGCGGGGGTTTCGCGGTCCTCATTCAGAATCGTCTCCGCTCTATCACGCACGTCGTCGGAATTGAGTCTCCGAACGTTGGGCCGCGCGGAGCCCTCTGTCGTCTGCTCCGTTTCGCCTCGCTCGGTAGCTATCGGTGTCACGTTACGACGAACGTAGGCAGGGACGTCCAGCTGCTTGAGGTTCTCCTCTCCCTTGTAGTGGTAGACCGTGCTGTCGGTCTGTAGTGACGAGCGAATGGGCTTCTTCTTCTCCTCCCGGTCCAGTCCATCGAACCCGGTTGCGATTACTGTTACCCGAAGGTCATCCTTGAGACTATCGTCGATCACGGTTCCAAAGATCACTTCTACATCCTCTCCGGCTTCGCGCTGAACAATGCTGGTTGCCTCTGTCGCTTCTCGGATGCCCAGCGATTTCCCGGCCGTGATGTTGACGAGCACGTTCCGAGCGCCGGCGATAGACAGACC
The DNA here is from genome assembly GCA_041609895.1 of Rhodothermales bacterium. Lineage (GTDB taxonomy): Bacteria > Bacteroidota > Rhodothermia > Rhodothermales > JABDKH01 > JAHHLP01. Next base: position 4,938 of record JBFIPX010000151.1, on the reverse strand, counting down.
GTCCAGCAGCGGACTCGAAATAGCCTCGATCGCGGCGACTTCTGCACGGTTATCGCCCGCCGCGGTGGCGGCTCCCATTAGTGCCGTTCCGCCGTTCTGCATCGTGGTCTTGACGTCGGCGAAGTCGAGGTTGATGAGGCCATGTACCGTGATCAGATCAGAGATGCCCCGCGTTGCATTGTAGAGGACCTCGTCGGCTTTCGTAAAAGCTTCGACGAGACTCGTGTTGTCCTCAGCAATGTCGAGGAGGCGTTCATTCGGGATCACGATCAGGGTGTCTACGTGCTCCCGGAGGCGATCTATTCCCTCGAGTGCCGTCTTCATCCGTCGGCGGCCCTCGCATTCGAACGGCTTTGTGATAATGGCTACGCTGAGAATCCCGAGGCTCTTCGTGATGGCGGCGACCACAGGAGCTCCGCCGGTGCCGGTCCCACCTCCCATGCCGGCTGTGATGAACACCATGTCAAAGCCCTCGAGCGCCTGCTCTATCTGCTCGTAGTTCTCCTGAACAGCTTCGGCACCCATGGATGGGCGTGCGCCTGCGCCGAGACCTTTCGTCACGCCTCGACCGACTTGTATCTTGGATGGGGCCTGATTGACGTTCAGAGCCTGGACGTCTGTGTTGATCGCGATAAACTCAACGCCCTGGATGCCCCGGTCCACCATGTTATTCACGGCGTTACCGCCACCTCCTCCAACGCCGACCACGCAGATCTTTGCCTCGCCGCTCGATGCCTCATCGAACTTGAAACGAGGGCTGAATAGGTTTTCCATTGTCTCCTCCAGTTTCTTGTAATCCCCAAGGGATGTCTATCCGAATACCGATTGACCCGTCGGCTTTGTGTTCGTTATCCGCGTCTACAACTCATCGAACCACGCTTTCATTCGCTGCGCGATCTTGTTAACAAGTTTGTCCCCCGGCACTCCGTCGTGACCGATGGGCACCGTCATCTCCGACGACATCGACGCGCCTCCTCGCAGCTCAGGCCTGAGAGCGAACAAGACGAGCCCGACGGCCGTTGCGTACTTTGGATCGCTAACCTCCTCGACGAGACCGCCGGCAAGGCCCATGGGCAGTCCGACGCGGGCGTCGACGTTCAATACCTCTGAGGCCAGCTCTGCGGTGCCCGGCACCATCGAGCCGCCACCGGTCACGACGACACCTGACGACAGGTGGCGCCCATATCCGCTGCGCTTGATTTCGATGGCTGCAATCTCCAGTATTTCTTCCATTCGGGGCTGCACGATCTGAGCGAGAACGCCACGGCTAATCGTCTTCTCGTTTCGACCGCCAATTCCGGGAATCGTGACCGTCTCATCTTCCTTGATGACCTCAGCGACGGCAGCTCCATAATTGCACTTCAGGTACTCGGCCTGATCTCGCATCACTCCGAGGCCTTTTCGAATGTCGTCCGTCACGTTGTTTCCAGCGACGGCGATCACGGCTGTATGGCGAATGGTGTTGTCCTCGAAGACCGCGATGTCGGTCGTTCCACCACCGATATCGATGAGGGCTACTCCCACCTCCTTCTCATCCGGGTGCAGGACTGCAAAGGATGAAGCAAGGGGCTCAAGCACGATGTCCGCGACTTCGAAACCGGCTTTTTCGATACACCGGTATATGTTCTTTGCCGCGGATACCAAGCCGGTAATGATGTGAACGTTTGCCTCGAGCCGCACCCCGCTCATCCCGACCGGATCGGCGACACCGTCCTGCCCGTCGACGATGAAGTCCTGCGGGATGACGTGAAGGATCTCGCGATCGGCAGGCATCGCAACGTGCATCGTGTCCGCGAGGAGTCGCTGCACATCGCGTGGCGTGACTTCGTTGTCGCGGTTCGAGATCGTGATCACGCCGCGGCTCTGGAAGCTCTGCACGTGATCCCCGGCGATTCCTACGACTACGCTCTTGACTTGAACACCAGCACCTCGTTCGGCCTCACTCACGGCTTCACGCACGGCGGCAACCGTCCGGTCGATGTTCACGACCACGCCACGATTCAGTCCGTCCGACTCGGCGCGGCCAAATCCCAGAATGTTGATCCTGTCGAGGTCATCGACGGCCGCGACTACGGCACACACTTTTGTTGTGCCTATGTCAAGCCCTACCACAATGTTGTCGTTCATAGCCGGTATGTTTTGTGCAGCATGAGCGGCGCACTTCTCGCGCGACGCGGGTTTATGCGGTCTTGTGTAATGTCATCTTGTGATGATTCGGCTGTCGAAACGGAGGTCAATCTGTTTAATGTTGGTCGTAGCCTCGGCCAGGAAGACCTGATCCCAGTACGAACGAAGTTTGACAAACTGGTTTTCGAGGTCGTTCGACTTCACAACCACCTCAATCGATGGTCTTGACCCGATTGGAGTCGTGTGTACTATCAGATCGCTTCCAGCCCCTATTTCTACCTCGGAGATCAAAGCGTCGATCTCCGGATCGAGCCGGCCGGCGATTTCAGCGAGACGACGGACATGTACATTGCGCGTGGGTTCGTTAGGAGGAAGTCTTTCATCATATCCGAATAGTAGTGGCACATCGTAGGCGACGCCGGCGACGAAGGGCATCCGGTAACCTTGTTGGTCGATGAACCACGAGGGCTTACCATCCTCGACCGCCAACAACCTTGGCTCCCTTGGTGTTACTTCCACGATGAGCTTTCCGCCGGGCGTTCTGTTAACGTGAGCGGATTCTACCCATGGATGCTGTATGACGCGCTCCACGACGACGGCCGGATCAACGTCGTAGAGTGGTCCGCCGGGCTCGATTCCCACAAGAGACGCGATCTTCGCGCTGTCGGCTGCAATTGCGAGGCAGCCGGGTGACGAGGAGAACCAATTCGTGTCGCAAGAGTGGCGCACTTCAACTCGGCTGATGGCCACGTCCGAGCGCCACTGCCAGCCGATCACGGCGAGCGTGCCGAAAATGACCGCAGCGATGATCCCCCGATACGTCCATCTCCTGCCCGACGCTACCGCTTCCTGGTTTCGAGAGATTTCCGGAACCTGCATATCTGTCCCTATTGCCTTTCTGTGCTACCTAGTTCGTCCGCGAGTTTTCTGGTTGAGCGCCAGATGTCGCCGGCGCCCATGAAGATGACCGCATCACCCGATGACGCAACTCGTTTCACCGTCTGCGGCAGGTCGTGAACCGACGGCACATATCGGACATCCGAGTGTCCGTATTGCCGGGCCAGCTTCGCGAGGACCGATCCGTCGACTCCTTCTATGGGCTCTTCTCGGGCCCCGTACACGTCCGTCAGAATGAGGATGTCCGCATCGCGAAACGCTTTTGCAAACTCGTCCTTGAAATCAACGGTTCGTGAATAGAGATGCGGTTGAAATACCGCAATCAGCCGCCGTTTGGGCCAGGCTTGGCTAGCTGCCGCAAGCGTCGCCTCAACCTCCACCGGATGGTGTGCGTAGTCGTCAACGATCATGATGTCGTTCGCTGTCGACAAGACTTCGAATCGCCTGCGCACTCCCGAAAATCGGTTCAGGGCCGCCGTGATTTCGTCCGCCGGGATGTCCAGCTCCAGTCCGACCGCGAAAGCGGCGAGTGCATTTCGGACGTTGTGAATGCCGGGCACCTGAATCTCTAACCGTGTCGGATTGGAGTCATGTACGATGACGTCGAAAGTCGTCGTCAATCCGTCGCGAGCAACGTTGTCTGCTCTCACCGCTGCCTGACGAGACAAGCCGTACGTGACCACCCTTCGGTCGAGTTGTCCCACGATGGACTGCACGTTAGGGTCGTCAAGGCAAACGATCGCTGCTCCAAAGAACGGGATACTGTTTGCAAACTGTACGAAGGAGTTTTTCAGGTCCTCGAGGCCGGCGTAGATGTCGAGGTGTTCGGCATCGATTGACGTGATGACAGCGATCGAAGGCGTGAGCCGAAGGAAGGTTCGGTCGTATTCGTCTGCTTCGATTACGATGATGTCACCCTTTCCGACAACCGCATTGGAACCGAAGACGGCTACTTTGCCCCCGACAATTACGGTGGGATCGAATCCCCCGCCAGCGACGACGGTGCCTGCCATCGACGTGGTCGTCGTCTTTCCATATGTCCCTGCAATGGCGACACCGAACTGCATCCGCATCAACTCGCCGAGCATGTCGGCCCGCTTGATGGTTGGAATGCGTCGTTTCTCGGCTGCCCGGGTTTCGGGGTTGGAGGATGGGTCCACCGCCGACGAGTACACGACTACATCGGCATCCGAGATATTCTCGGCGGCATGGCCCTTGCTGATCTGTGCACCGAGTTCGACCAGGTGTTCCGTCGTCTCACTCGTGACGAGATCCGAACCGGAAACATGGTATCCCCTGCTCAGCAGCACCTCAGCTATCGAACTCATTCCGATACCGCCGATCCCGACCATGTGCACATGTCGCGTGCGTCCGAGAGACGGCTGTCTCCTGGTCTCCTTCATGCGCCCCCCACCTGCGTCTGAATCCTTTCTCGAGCGAGCCTGAGTACGGCCTCGGCCAGACGCGATGCAGCGTCCGGATGGGCGGCAGACAGTGCGTTTCGCGACATCTCAGAAAGCCTTTCCGTACCCGGAAGCAGATCGGCGACCGTGTCGACGAGTCTTATTTCGAGGTCGTCTTCGGCGATCACGACGGCCGCCTCCGCGCGGGCCAGACCGACAGCATTCTTAGTCTGATGATCCTCCGCCACATTCGGCGAGGGAACGAGAATGGCGGGCGTTCCTGTAACCAGCAGTTCGCTGCATGTGATCGCTCCCGATCGGCAGAGTGCGAGGTCGGCCGCCGCGTACGCCAGATCCATGCGCTCCACATACTCGACGAGGCGGACGCCGGCGTGGTCACCGACTGCCTGACGGACACGGTCAAAGTAGCGTGGACCCGTTTGCCACAGCAGCACTGCGCCCGCTGCGGTCAGGCTCGGCCACAGTCGGATCAGGATCTCGTTCATCGCCT
>JBFIPX010000150.1:0-8272 GCA_041609895.1 Rhodothermales bacterium | reverse complement strand
TAGGCGGCCAACGCCACTGTCGACTCTATCGCAAAGAGTGAGGAACGATGACAGCATCGGATCGACGCCAGTTACTCATCGAAGGGATCCTTATTGTCGCAAGTATCTTGCTTGCCTTCGCCATCGATGCCGCGTGGGCCGAGCGAGGACGGCGGCAGGATCAGCGACGTACCATCCAGGCACTCCACCAAGATTTTAGTACCGCGGCGGAGCTCTTGAGTCGGGTCGCACGAGATCACCGCCACGGTGTGGCAGCCGGTGAGGCTCTCCTGCGGTTCACCGGACCGCAGGCGCAGTCAATTGATCCAGACAGCCTTGGTGCTTTCATTCCACCGCTAACGCGCATCCCATACTTTTCGCCACAATTAGGATCCCTGGGAGCATTGTTAAGCTCGGGCAATCTCGGAATCATCGATAGCCCAGACATACGCGAGGCATTGGCAGAGTTTCCAGTCGCTCTAACGGCGCTGAATCGAACTCAAGATTATGGCGCTCAGCTCGTGCTCGGCGATTTCTTGCCCGCGCTGGCACCTCATATACCGTTACGCCGCTACGGTATGGCGAGTCGTGGAACGACTGCTTTCACTGGCGACGCGAGGATATTGTTGAGGAGCCTCGAATTTGAAAACCTGGTACAGGTCAGGCTGATGAACCACGAACTCGCGTTAAGTGCTGCCGCGACCTTAGAAGAGCGAATTGAGAGTCTGCTGGACATGCTCAGCAACGGATAGTCCTGAGTTAACACAGCCTCGCTTTACAAGTTATCTGGCCTTCTACCGTAGAGCGAATCCTGAGAATCCACAGCAGTCATAGCCGGTTACCGGGATAGTCGATCAGTGCAACGTTTGCACACCAAGACTTGTAAATTGACGCAGAAGCGAATAGTAGTTAGGGGATAGAAATGCTGACACGACGGAAATTCCTGGCAAGTACAGCTGGCGCATTTGCGGCGACATCTTTCACGCCAACGTTTGCAAGTAGTGCCGGTCCGATAGTCATAACAAATTGGGAGTTTGCCGCTGGGGCAAATAACGTAGCATGGCCAATCCTCGATTCGGGCGGGACGGCAATCGATGCCGTCGAAGCGGGAATCAATTATGTCGAATTGCTTACCGATGAGTTCTACGTGGGCTACGGAGGCTCTCCCAATTCCATCGGTGAAACCACTCTCGACGCGATGATAATGTGGGGCCCTACTCACGACGTTGGTGCAGTGGGTTGTTTGAAACGAGTGAAGAAAGCAGTCTCTGTAGCGCGTCACGTGATGGAACGAACTCAGCACACCTTAATCGTTGGCGATGACGCGACGCGATTCGCCGTTGAGATGGGTTTTGCGGAGACCTCATTGACTAATGCCGCTTCTCTGAAAGCATGGGAAGAATGGGCTGCAACGAACGAAAAGTCAGATGCGTGGCAGCCGGAGCGAAGGGGCGGGGGACAAAAACCCAAGGGCCACGATACGGTCGGATCCATGGCTATTGATCGTCAAGGAAATATCTGTGTCGGGTGTTCGACCAATGGCCGCACGTTCAAACTTCCTGGGCGAGTCGGTGATTCACCGATTGCCGGTGCTGGCGCGTACTGCGACAACGACGTCGGTGCCGCTATTGCCACTGGAGATGGCGATGTAATGATGCGCTTTCTTCCAACGTATCATACGGTCGAGTTGATGCGGCAAGGAGCTTCACCTGAAGAGGCGGCTCATAAAGCGATCCGGCGCATCACCAGCAAGGGCTACAATTTTGACGGGGCGATAGTTGCCATGAACAAGGACGGGCAACACGGTTCTGTTCGGATAGGTTGGGAAGGTGAGGTGTTTGGATACGGCGTGCAGCGTGGTGGAGAATCTAAACAGTTCAACGTACCGGCCATCTGATCTACTTGGGTGCCTGAACAATCAGGATGAAGTTCAGGCCGGGCCAGTAACCAGAGCTTGCAACGGACAAAGGCCCGGTGCATGTGGATCGGAGAATCGCCGATCCACAATAGGTAGCGTTGCGGACTCCTCGGCGAGCGCTCGACGGTGAAGCTTCCCGATCTTAGGCGGCGTGTCGAGGCGTGGAGGACCTGTCGGAGTAGATGTGGAGGCTGCATTCCATGTTCGTCTCCGGTCCGTGCGCGCTGCTCCGCTGTCGAGCTGGTTCCGAGTGACATGTAAACATCGTCTCATTATTGAGGAGAATCGTGACGACAAAGATCTGTTGGACAACGAACGGGAAGATTGTGGCGGGAAAGCTTGGTGCCTTTCGGAGCTTGGCGGCGAGGCTCTCGGAAAGGGTGGAGTCGAGTGAGCCGGGAACCCTCACGTACCAGTTCTTTTTGATCGAGGATGAATCTGAGTTTGATACTATAGAGCTTTTTGAAGACTCGGCAGCGGCGTTGACTCACTTAGAGGGGTTTCTGACGCACGCGGAGGAGTTCATGAGTTGTGTTGTCTTGGAGGGATTCTACGTGTATGGGGACCCGTCCGAGGAACTAAAAGGGACCATTGAGGACTGGCAACCCAGTTACTATTCCCAGATAGCAGGATTTACCAGGTAGAGGACGGTGCTTTCTTAGTCGTTACTGCTTAGGCGGCGCGTGCCGCGCCGCTGATGCAGAAGCCGTTATACCGCGTCCCTCATCGTCAGCGCGTAGTATCAAGTCCGAAGGCACACAACGACGCAAACAATTGCGCGGGTACATGAGCATGCACATGCACAAGACTCCGCTGGTAGCCCTACTTGCACTTTGTGTGCTTGTCGGCTGTGCCGCGGAAGATCAGATGGAGGGCGTACGGGGCACCGCGACAGAGTGGCCGAGCTATGGCGGCGACAAGGCCAGCTCGAAATATTCGACGCTCGAACAGATTCACGGCGACAACTTCAAGCGACTGGAGGTCGCATGGACATGGCGCTCACCCGATGAAGCAATCACCAGGGCGAACCCCGAGCTCAGCACTTGGGTGTGGGAGGCCACTCCGCTGATGGTCGACGGCGTGTTGTACGTCAGCACGTCGATGTCCCAGGTCGCTGCCGTCGATGCCTCCACCGGCGAAACCCGGTGGGTGTACGACCCGGAGACGTGGAGGAACGGAATTCCTTCAAACAACGGCTTCGTGCATCGCGGCGTCGCGTACTGGGAGGACGGAGACGATCGACGTGTCGTCTACGGTACCGGCGACGGCTACCTGATCGCCCTCAACGCGGAGACAGGAGAGCCGATCTCGACGTTCGGCGAGAAGGGCCGCGTTGACCTGACCCTGGGACTGCGACGTCCCGTTGACCGGGATGTCTACGGCGTTTCGTCCCCACCCATCATCACCCGGGACGTTATAGTGATGGGATCGAAAGTCCACGACGTTCCTGTGGACGAAGTAATGCCGCCTGGCGATGTTCGTGGCTTCGATGTGCGTACAGGTGAACAGATCTGGACGTTCCGCTCGATTCCGGAAGAAGGCGAGTTCGGCAACGAAACCTGGGAGGACGGATCTTGGAGAACGACAGGCGCCGCGAACGCCTGGACCATGATAAGCTCGGATGAGGAATTGGGCTACGTGTACGTGCCGTTCGGCACGCCGGCGAACGACTTCTACGGTGGTCGGCGGCCCGGCGACGGACTCTTTGGTGAGAGCCTGGTCTGCATCGATGCCCACACCGGCGAGCGTATCTGGCACTTCCAGATCGCCCGCCACGGTGTGTGGGACTACGATCTGCCCGCGGCCCCCAACCTGGTCGACGTCCAGGTAAACGGCGAGCTCGTCCAGGCCGTCGCGCAGGTGACCAAGCAGGGTTTCTTGTTTATGTTCGACCGCGTGACTGGAGAACCGATTTGGCCCATCGAAAACCGGCCCGTTCCGCAGTCCACCGTGCCCGGCGAGAGGTCGTCTCCGGTGCAGCCGTTCCCAACCAGACCCGCGCCCTTCGACCGCCAGGGCGTCACGGAGAACGACGTGATCGACTTCACGCCGGAGCTGCGCGCGCAGGCGCTGGCGGTTTTGGCAAAGTACAATTATGGCCCGCTGTACACGCCACCTTCGCTCGAGAAGCCCACGATCCAGATGCCCGGCTGGGCCGGAGGGGCAAGCTGGGCTGGTGCGGCGTTCGACCCCGAGACCGGGATCGCGTACGTCTCTTCCGTAACGAGCCCACTCGCGATCATGATGCTGGATCCGGGAACTCGATTGCCTGTAGCGTATGTCGGATCACCTGCACCAATGGAGACGATGGAGGGCATTCCACTGTGGAAGCCGCCCTATGGGCGCATTAGTGCCATTGATCTGAACACCGGTGACTATCGGTGGGTGGCACCACTGGGCGACCTGGCACAAAGTCACCCGGTTCTTCGAGAGTTCGGACTCTCTTCACTGGGGCGCCCCGCCCGTGGTCACTTGCTCCTCACGAAGACACTCCTCATCGTAGGCCAGGAGGGAATTACCCAGCGACAGGAGATTGACCCTGACGAGGCCGATTCTGACGGGGACGCCACGCCAAGCCGGAGCTTCGAAATTCTCGATCCCAAACTCGTCGCCTTCGATAAGACGACCGGCGAAGTTGTCGGGGAAGTGACACTCCCGCGGAACGCGACCGCGGCACCGATGACCTACATGTTGAATGGCAGGCAGTATATAGTCGTAACCACCGGGGGCGCCAATCTGGATGCCGAACTGATCGTATTATCCTTGCCCTGATATAGCCGGAGAATGATCCGGGCGAACCAAGACCACTTTGACAATCGCATTCAGGCGTCAAGAAAGCCTCGCCCGTCTTCGCTTGGATTCAGTGCCGAGCTGAACGAACGATCGTGCCCGCCGCGTTGGTCTTCTTAAGAGCCCAAATATGACGAATGCGGTACAACCCCTGCCTGTAGCGGGCGCGGCCGCGAGCTGGTCAGCATCCAGCAACCGCTAGGTTTTCGTATTGTTATTGCCCAGGGGGCGTTGCCGCGCCGCTAATGCAGACCGTTATACCGCGAACGATCGTCCTGAACGTATGAATGATTCAATGAGACCTCGGCTCCTGTCCCGGGACACGGTCAGGGAAGTTCTAGTTGTTGTAGCGGGGATCCTGATCGCCTTTTCTCTTGACGCGTGGTGGGACAGGTCTTCAGCTACCGCTTCTCTGCGTGAGCAAGCCGATCTCGTACTCGACGAGCTCCTAGAAACTGAGGCGCAACTCCAGTCTGCGGTTGATATTCACCGCCGATTGTTGGAAAGCGCAGAGTTGTTGATGGTTCGACTCGGAGCTTTGTCTTCAGGCGGCGAGCTAAGTGTACCAGATACGATCCTGGCCGATCTGATGGTACAGTACACCGTCGACATTGGATCACCTTCTATGCAGTCATTTCTTCGAAATGGCGGATCCCGTCTGATTGACGATCAGGAGGGAATCCGTCTTGCAAGGTCATGGCCCATTCAACTCGAAGACACGATGGATGACCAAGTCTATTTACGGGAAAACTTTACTGTTCCGTTGGCGCGATATCTCAGATCAACCTATCCCCTTGGACGGTCGGAGATAGTAAATCTTGACTATCGGGCCGCTCTTTTTTTTAACGATCCTGAGATGAAGGCAGACCTAGAGTTTGACGAAGTTCGGCTCACTCCAGACATGACCATCCTCAACCTTCTCAGTGCCCGCGTAGCAATGGAGAAGCACGCAACAGTGACCTTGGGGCTAGTCCTCGAAACGAATCGTCACTTGATTTCGATCTTCGATGACGTCTGAACGGCTCGCGGAACGGAGAGGCAAGTCGCATCAAATTCGATCAGAGCCTGGACTGGGTTCGAGATGTGCTTGAACAGGAACGTGTGCCCGACGCGACATACCCAGGCGCAAACATCAACACCACAAATGACTACTGCTCGTATTCTTCTTCTCGTCGGGTGCTACTTCTGTGCATCCTGTGGACCCACCGCCGAGCAACCCGCATCGATGCCGGACCAAGCGGTCATCGATACGCTGGCCAGTCTTGCTCGACAATTCTCTGCAGCGTACATCGCAGGCGACGCTACCGCGATGACAGCAATCTACACGGAGGACGCCGTGCTCTTTCCCAATAACGCGGAGTTCATTCGTGGCAAAGACGCGATTAAACGCTATTGGATGCTACCGGAGGGACGACGAATAACTCATCATAAGCTCATACCGGTAGAAGTAGAGGTGTCAGGACCGATGGCATCGGATTTCGGCCACTACGAGATTGCTGGAGAAAACGACGGCGTGGCTTGGGGACCCGTACATGGGAAGTACGTCGTAGTTTGGAAACGTGGCGATGACGGTACGTGGCGAATGCACCTTGACATGTGGAACAGTCGTCCGCAGCCGACCGAGTGACAGGTACGAGCTCGCGATTGCCAATGATCGATGTAAACGCATCGAGTGGGTCGGCGTTTTCCGCGCGACCTAACCCCGCCTGCTGCTGGCGCGACGGATAGATTTATGTTGCGGAACGGAGCGAGTGCCCGCAGAGAGGTGGAATAGCGTTAGTTCAAACTTCCGTGCCACGAGTATTAGAGCAGGCGCAGCAAATGGGAAACGTCTCGCACATCGTCTCGAGGGTACAAACATCTAAAGGTGGTGAACGGCCGCTTCCATGTTTTGTCGACAGCGCCGCGGCAGCGAGGGCATTCTGTACCTACCAACCTTTGAGGAGTTGTGTAACTTTGCTTCCCAGGCGCCGGGTACCGCAAACACAGAAGACCGGTATGCAGCTAACCACATACACAATGGCTTGGAGATAACCTCATGAGGCTGGCCGCTGGAATTCTATTCCTTGTATCGATAGCTGGTACGTCTGCCCAGGCGCAGATGCTGCCCGTTACCACCACGTCCGAGGAAGCGCGCATGCACTTCCTGCTGGGGCGCGACGCTGCCCATCACTACCAGTTCGCCGAGGCAGTCGAACACCTCGACCAAGCCCTTGCGGCCGACTCGACGTTCGTGCTTGCCCTCCTCCATCGCATGGGTTCCACATCGCGCAGCGATCCCAGACTGCGTGAGTACTACCTGGAGCGAGCCGAGGCAAACCGCGAAGGTGTCTCGCAGGCCGAACAGCAAATGATCGATGCCTTCCGGGCCTTCCTGTGGGACGGAGACTACGAGCGCGCCATCGAGATCCTGAGCAGCCTCGCCGAGGCGTACTTGGACGACCCCTACCTGCCTTCCTATTTGGGATTTCGCTACTATGGCAATCTCGGTCGCTACGATGAGGGCGCTGAACAATTCAGGCGTGCCCTTGAGCGCGATTCGACTTTCGTCCAGGCGTATAACTGGCTCGGTTACATCGCGATGGACCAGGGGGACTACGCCACTGCCGAGGAGCACTTTCAGCGTTACCATCAACTTGCCCCTGACGAGCCCCGGTCTCACGATTCTCTCGGATTGCTCCGCCTCCGCCAGGGCCGCAACGAGGAAGCTGCACATCACTTCGCGCAGGCCGTCGCCGTAGAGCCGCGTTTTACGGAGAGCCGCGACAATTTCGTACGAGCCCATATTGAGCAGGTGAACGCATGGTTTGAGGAGGCCTTCGGACGGCAGGATGCTCCAGCCATGGCGACGCTCTATACCGCGAACGGGCAACTCCTTCCTGTTGGTAGTGGCCCGGTCAGCGGCACTCACGCTATCGAGCACTTCTGGCAAGGGATATTCGATTCGGGACTGACCCGAGCCGAGTTAGAGACGGTGGAGGTTTACGCCGGGGTGGATGGTGAGACCGCCACGGAAGTGGGTCGCTACCGCCTCGCGTCTGGAGCAGAGGAGGCTGACGTCGGGAAGTACATTGCTCTCTGGGCCCGCACTTCCGACGGTTGGAAGATCCACCGTGACATCTGGACAACAGATCGTGAGCCGCGTGAGTAGATACATAGGGTCCTCTTACTCGCAGCCGCACAACAAGCTGCTGTGGTCACTCGGGGGTCGTAAACATAAGCTTGTACCGGAGGGGATCGGGTTACCCGTACAGTTAGCCGCAATTCGTAGAATGGAGTGTGAAATAACCCCTCGTCCGCTCCCGGTGAAGCTTAAACCGTTAGGGGGACGGGGTTGTGGTTGTTGATTGGCCCCGTTTAACTTCGTGCGCACTCCATTCAGGTGAGGTGGTCATGCGAAATCCCTTTGCCCCCGGCGTCGGCGGAGTCCTCAGCGCAGATATTGCGGTGCCGGAGCATGAGCGGGAACTCAGCTTCTACTCGCAGATCCTAACGACAGGGAATGCCCCCCTTTGGCGTGACGATCTGACGAACAATCGGGGCACACCGGTCATCGGATTGGGGGCTCGCTCCCCTGAATACGAG
>JBFIPX010000149.1:0-8335 GCA_041609895.1 Rhodothermales bacterium | reverse complement strand
CTCGACCGTTCGCGACGACGAGTTTGGTCGATTGGCAGAGTCGGTGAATGTCATGGCTCGCAAAGTTGAAGAGAGCTTCGAGGCTCTGGTCAGCGCGGATCGATTGCGACGAGATCTTGTGGCCAATATCGGGCATGATCTTCGAACCCCGCTCACGGCTATGCGTGGCTACATCGATGAGGCGGGTCGCGCACTTAAGGAAGGTGAGCGCGATACGGCAATTGGCATGCTGGAAATCGCAAGTCAACAAACCGTTTACATTTCGGCGCTGGTCTCGGACTTGTTTGAACTGGCACTTCTCGACCGCCCCAATCCTCCGCTGCACCTTGAGCCTGTGCCCATGGGCGAGTTGGCTGCACAGGCAGTCGACAGCCAACGTGGACTCTTCGTGGAGTCAGGACGCTCACTGTCACTGGATACCGAAGACGGGCTGCCTGTAATTCGAGCCGATGGAGTGAGGCTTTTGCGGCTGCTCAACAACCTGCTGGACAACGCACGAAAACACGGAAAGGAAGGCGGAGCGGTGCGGGTCTTCGTACGGGAATTGGACGGGAGCGTTGAGGTTGTGGTTGAAGACGACGGTCCCGGCATCGAACCGGAAGAACTAGAGTCGCTGTTTGACAGATATTACCGCGGGGACGGGCCAAGGACGAGAAAGGGAAGCAGCACGGGCCTCGGCCTCGCCATAAGTCGCGCCATAGCTGAGGCTCACGGCGGCAGCCTCACTGTGACGAGCGAAAGAGGGAAAGGCACTCAATTCAGATTGATGCTTCCGTTTATCGGTCCGGGCGATTGACCTAAAAAGAAAAGCCCGACGAGACGAACTCGCCGGGCTCTACTTTGGGTATCAAGGTGACTTACTTAACCTTGATCGATCGTGGCTTACTCTCTTCTGCCTTGGGGATGCGGATAGAGAGTACACCGTCCTCGTAAGAGGCGTCGATCTTGTCCGAGACGATGGCTTTCGGAAGCTCAAACGAGCGATAGAAATGACCGAATCGGCGCTCGACGCGGACGAAGTTAGCCTTCTCTTCTTTCTCCTCGAATTTGCGTTCTCCGCTAATGCTCAGAGTACCATCCTGGTAATTGATGGTAAGTTCGTCCTTCTTCATTCCTGGCACATCGAGATGGACGAGGTACATATCTTCGCTCTCGGCCAGGTCTACGCGCGGTGTCCAAACCGCCTGCTCCTGATCGCCGCTACCCTGCGGGAAGAAATTGTCGAACATGCGGTCGATTTCGCGCTGCAAGGATCGCATTTCGGTCGGGGGCGAGAAGCGAATCAAACTGGTCATGACTGTAATACCTCTTTATGTTAAAGCGCTGATTGTTTTTCTGGCGTCGGGTTTGCCCCGCGCCACACCTGAGTAGGTAACAATCGACGTGCCAAAGCAAGAGGTGTGTCAGTTCGACAAACATGACGGCGTCACCTTGCAAAAATGTCGTAAGGGCTACGCACAAATGGCACAATGGGCTGCCGTACGCTCATGCCGAAAGCCGCATTGGCCGATCCAGTGATCGGTTTTGGCAGGCTACGCAGTGCAATGGCAGTGGGAGCCATGTCCGCGACCGTTCTGCGTGCCAGGGAATGGCTTTAGCGGCAATCAGCCGGAAGTATCGTCCCCGATGCCTCGCCAAAGCCGACCCTAAAGCCATCGCCCTGCGCCCAGCCACGAAGCGTGACCGTATCGCCGTCCTCAATGAACCTTCGCGTATCGCCGCCAGGCAGCGTGAGCGGTTTCGTACCCCTCCACGTGCGTTCCAACAGGCTACCAAAGCTCTCTTCCGTGGAGCCGCTGATCGTGCCCGACGCGAGAAGGTCGCCCGGCCGCAGGTTGCATCCGTTAACGGCATGATGAGCCAGCTGTTGAAGCATGTTCCAGTACAGGAACTTGAAGTTTGAACGGGTAACGACCAGGGGATCATCGCCCGGAGCACTTAGGCTGACCTCGAGGTCAATGTCGAAGGCGAAGTCCGTCTTTGGTCGAAGGTAATCGAGCGGCTCCGGATCCTGCGACGGTCCGGGGCAGCGAAATGGCTCCAGCGCATCCAACGTCACGATCCACGGTGAAATCGTGGTCGCAAAGCTTTTTCCGAGAAACGGCCCGAGTGGCACGTACTCCCACTTCTGTATGTCTCGGGCACTCCAGTCGTTCACGAGGACCATCCCAAAGATGTGTGAGTCGGCCTCCTCGATTGGAATCGGCGCTCCCATTTCATTGCCGGGACCGACAAAGAAGCCGGTCTCGAGTTCGTAGTCCAAAAGCCGGCTCGCCCCATAGACCGGCGAGTTGTCGTCGGGCTTGAGCTGCCCACATGGTCGCTTGACGGGGGTGCCACTCACAACGATGCTACTCGCGCGACCATGATACCCAACCGGGAGATGCAGCCAGTTTGGTTGAAGCGCGTTGTCTTTGCCCCGAAACATGGTCCCGACATTTGTCGCGTGCTCTTTGCTTGAATAGAAATCCGTGTAATCGCCGATTCTCGCCGGCAAGAGCATCTCCGCCGAACTGCGGTCGACGAGGAGCTGCCCGAGTAGCTCGCTTTCCCCGCGAATCTCCGAATCTGTCGCGAGCAGTCGCTGCAGCTGTGACCTGACCGCACGCCAGGTATCCCGTCCGGCTCCCATGAACGTGTTCAAGCCGCCGTTTTGGAAGAGTCGTTGCGGGGCCTCTGCAGCCAGCAGGCCTTTAGCCTCTGCTAGCGTACAGTCAAAGATCCTGTCGCCGATCGCGACGCCAACGTGAGCCTGACCCTTCTCTCTGCGGAATACCCCGTACGGCAAATTCTGGATCGGGAAATCCGAGTCTGCCGCCGTGGGGATGAACGATTCGAGTTCGATTGGTTTGCTGTCGGGCATTATTATTTGCAATTCGTTGGAGTGTTCTTCGAAGATCCGGCAGACTAGAGAAGTCCCATTGTTCGGAGGTCGTCTCGCGGCTCGTCAAAACTGCAGCTGCCAAACGATGTAGCAAAGTCGTTGCGGAGAATCTGGACACGTTGCCGATCTATCGTCAGCTCTCCGATCCCAAGCTCAGCGTCGGTAAACGTGAAGTAGTCCGGCCGCTCTACCTCGAGGATTTCTCTTAACTGGCTGCGGGAAAGATCGTGCTCTGCCGCAGCCATCGCTCCCGCAAATACGTTAATGAAGCCGTGCATGTGGCTTCCGACCGACTTGTTGAAATGTCGAATCGGATGATGGAGACCGGCGGTCGCCTTGAACCGTATCCCGGTATCGCGACACGCCAGAATAAACGCAGCGATCAAGTCCGCGTCAGGAATCTCAGCCGGAGTGATGCCGCCGGTTCGGATCTTGAGAGCAGTCCTTGCTGCGTCTGTGCCGCGCTCTTGGTCGAGGAGCTCGTGAGCAAGTTCCTGCACAACAGATGCCTCTCCGAGCGGACTGACTTCCACGAAAATGTCGACAGAACCCGGCGACTCACTCAAGACATTGAATAGCGTCTTTACGGCTTCCCGTCTTTCCCCGGTATCGCGTGCGACGGCGAGAGGAAGTTTCATCTCAACCGCGCGAGTCGACGCGACATCACCCATAGAAAGGTGAAAGCTGTCGAGTGCATCACGCAGTTTCATGGTAGCCGTCGTCCATTCTTCGAGGCTGGACGACGGCGCTTGTAGCACGGAGAAGCAATGCCGCTCTGACGCCGCCAAAATGTCGCGATACGCCTCCAGCTCCACGAGCCTGGTAGCGGGGCAAATGAAAGAAGACAGCATCCAGCGATCCGCCACCCCTCGGTAATTCACAAAATTCCTGATCGAGGTATCGAGGTTCAGGCTCGCGGGCGGAAAGAGTCCGGCATAATCGATGATGCCGGACATGAAGGTTCTAAGAGTGCCGGAAACTGTAGATTGGGACGTGCTGGCTGACATTGCAGGTGTTACGATGCCTCGTGATGGGTGCTTCCCTTCTAGACGGTAATGTCCGCTGACGGTGTTGCGACGCGCGGTCATCGGAGCATAAAGACGACGCCGGCCTCGAAGCTCGAACTATTTGCGAAATATTTGAAACCCGTGGGGCATGGTCTTACTTTCGTAGTTGTCTAACGGCAACTGATTGGCTCGTCACGCCGGCCCCCGCGGCAAGAGACGATTCCAGCCCCGACTCAGACGATATGGAAACAAGGCGGACACGCAAAATGAAGAGATTTTCAACTTTTTTGGCGCTTTTTGTAGGCGTTATGATGTTGACCGGAGCAAATGGCTGCTCCAGCGACCCGAACGTCGAAGGTGCTAAACTGGATCTCCGCAACAAGGACTATGACCGGGCTCTCGAGAACCTGGAGACGGCTTTGGCGGCAAATCCGGACAACGCTGAAGCCCTGAAACTGAAGGGCGACGTGCTGTCGGCAAAGGCGGAGACGGTCAGGGATGCGGACGAGCACACGGCGCTCGTGGACGAAATGATCGAAGCTTACTCGAGAGCGTCAGAGCTTGGCCTCGACGTTTCCCGGGAGATGACCATGGCCTACTACAAGGAGTTTGACATGGGCGGGAAGGCGTTCAACAGAGGCCGCGACAACAGCGACGAGTATTCCGCCGCTGCCGCCTTCTTCGCGAATGCGAGCAAGATCTTCCCCGACTCTACTGGTCCGTATGTCAATCGCGCTTACTCGCTGATCAATGCAGGAGAGACGGCGATGGCAATTGAGCCTTTCGAATCCGCAGTAGAAATGGGCGATAACGACCCGCAGACCTACATCTTTCTTGCCGACCTATACCGGCAGAATGACCGCGCGGGTGACGCAGTCGTGCTCCTGGAAAAGGCGGGAACGATGTTTCCCGACAACGTCGATATTCAGGCGCAGCTACTGAACGCATATCAGGCATCGGGTCAGACGGACCGTGCGATGGCCAAGTATGAGGAGGCCGTCAACCAGGACCCGAACAACAAGCTGTACCAGTACAACTACGGCAGCATGCTGCTTCAGGAAGAAATGTATGACAAGGCGGTCGTACATCTCACGAAGGCGACCGAGCTCGACCCTGACTACTCCAACGCCTACTATAACCTGGGCGCGGCCTACATAAATCAGGCGGTGGCTTACTCGGAACAGATCAATGCAATCGACGATGAGCTCCGTGAGAATCGCGACAACATGTCGGATGCCGATATTTCCGCCAAGGAGACGGAGATGGAAAGCCTCGGAGAGGCTCGCCTCGAGAGTTTCTCGAATGCCGTGGGGCCGCTTGAGCGGGCCAAGGCGTTAACGGAGGCGGGCGAAGGACAGGATCTCACCGGCATCTGTCAGGCGCTGTTCTCCGCATACGTCCAGACGAATCAAGAGGAGAAGGCAAAGTCGGTCCAGGAATGCGCAGGCTACGAGGAGATGTAAGGCTTCGTACCGCGTCTTGCAAACGCAGAGCCCGGGTTTCCCATGGATGCCCGGGCTCACTACTTCTTGGGCAACTTTCCACCAACGACTCACGCTAAGGCACGCCGACATGGCACACCCCCTTGAATCGAAACTGCATTTCGGCACGCTCGCCATTCACGCAGGTCAGGAGCCCGACCCCTCCACGGGATCGATCATGACGCCCATTCATCAGACGTCGACATACGTGCAGTCGTCTCCGGGTGAGCATCTGGGATATGAGTATGCGAGGGTCAGCAATCCGACCCGAACGGCTCTGGAGGGTAACCTCGCGGCACTGGAGGGTGCGCGGCACGGGATCTGCTTCGCTTCAGGCGTCGCGGGCATCGACGCGATAATGAAAGGTCTCGATCCGGGCGACAAAGTCGTGGCGTCTGATGATCTGTACGGCGGAACCTTCCGACTATTCAATCAGGTTTTTGCCCGGTACGGCCTCAAGTTCGAATACGTCGACATGACCCGCCTTGATGAGGTCGAGGCTGTTCTTGCGGTTGATGATGTCAGGCTCGTCTGGCTGGAGACGCCATCGAACCCGATGATGAGGATCATTGATCTGGAGGCGGTCGCGGACATGGCCCGAAGCCGCAAGATTGAAACGGCGGTAGACAACACCTTTGCTACACCCTATCTGCAGCAGCCGTTGTCGATGGGCATCGACCTGGTTCTTCACTCGACGACCAAGTATCTCGGCGGTCACTCGGATGTGATTGGGGGCGTCGTTTGCACCAATTCGGATGAATGGGCCGAGAAGCTTCGATTTCAGGTCAAGTCGAGCGGCGCCGTTCCTGGTCCAATGGACTGTTTCCTGACGCTGCGCGGGACCAAGACGCTGCACGTCAGGATGCAACGGCATTGCGACAATGCGGGCCAGATGGCAGACTATCTCAGTCGCCACCCTAAAGTGTCCAAAGTGTATTTCCCCGGGCTGCCGTCCCACCCCGGTCATGAACTGGCGCGCAGACAGATGAACGACTTTGGAGGCATGATCTCCTTTACGCTTCGCAGCGGCGAAGTGGCAGACGTGAAGCGCGTGCTCTCGGCGACGCGCGTCTTCTCCCTCGCGGAGAGTCTGGGAGGAGTGGAGAGCCTAGTCGAGCACCCCTCGACCATGACGCATGCCTCGATGACTGCGGAGCAGCGAGAACGAGCCGGAATAAGCGATGGTCTTATTCGGCTATCGGTCGGCATCGAGGATTACGTCGACCTTGAGGAAGACCTTGGACAGGCACTCGACAAAGCGCTATAAGCAAGGCAGCCCAGCGATCGAATCACGGTCGTCGGCGGACGCCAGCAATCCGAGAGAATGCGGGTGATACTGCTCTTGCCCGGACCTCCTAGTAGGTCAGGACCTGCTGCATAGCGGCTAGAACGTCGTCATCCTGTGGCAGCACGGCGCGTTCCAGTGGATCGGCGAACGGCACGTACGAAAATTTCCCGGCAAGACGACGTACGGGTGCGTCCAGTGATTCGAACGCCATGTCGGCTACCTGGGCAGCAATCTCGGCTCCAAATCCTACAAACTCATGGTCCTCGTGCACGACGAGAACGCGACCCGTCTTTCGTGCGGAATCTAGTATCGCCTCCGTATCAAGTGGGACGATCGAACGGATGTCGATCACCTCGACCGAGTAGCCCTCTTTGCCCAACGTCTTGGCGGCGGTCACCGATTTGTGGACCATCAATCCGTACGTGATGACGGTCAGGTCCGAGCCTTCGAGGACTGTACTCGCCTTTCCAAACGGTAGCAGGTAGTCAGGGCCCGGTTCCACAGTGCGGGCGGCGGCTGCCCTGTACAGAGCTTTGTGTTCGAGAAATATGATCGGATCCCGCGACCTGATTGCCGTCTTCAGGAGGCCCTTCGCATCGGTTGCCGTTGAGGGCATGGCGATCTTGAAGCCCGGCATATGTCCGAAGATCGACTCGATGTTTTGCGAGTGGCACAGACCGCCGTGGATGTATCCGCCGCAAGGTACCCGAATCACCATCGGGCATTCCCAATCGCCGTTCGAACGATATCTGAATGGCGCGACCTGGTTACGCAGCTGCTGCAACGCCGGCCAAATGTAGTCTGCAAACTGTATCTCGATCACGGGGGAGAAGCCCGCGCCCGACAGCCCGACGGCAGTGCCAACGATCGACGCCTCGGCCAGCGGTGAATTGAAACAGCGCTGTTCACCAAAGCGGCTCGTTAGGTTTCGCGTCGCCGTGAAGACGCCGCCCTTGTTGCCGGCAACATCCTCACCATAGACGAGGACCCTTTCGTCCCGCTCCATTTCTTCCGCGATCGCATGATTGATGGCGTCAACCATGACGATCGGCTCACCTTTCCAGCCGGGTGTCTCTTTTTCGAACTCGAGGTCGAGCGTTCCTTCGAAGAAGACATGCGTCAGGGCCGTTGAGGGGTCTGGGTCCGGCTGTTGCTGAGCCCAAACGGTATCCTCGTCCACCTGTTTGACGACATCCGCTCGGATTTTCTCAATTTCGCTCTCGGCAAGGACGCCGGCTTCGACCAAATCGAGCTCCATTCTTGCGATGGGGTCGATCTGCCGATCCTGCTCCAGCTCTTCCTTGGATCGATATTTGGCGTGGTCATCGGAGGACGAATGCGGAAGCAAACGAACGACGTCCGCGACCAGGCATATCGGTCCGCGCCCTTCTCTAATATGCTTTATGGCGGCCCGCGCCACGCTGAGTGTCTTGAAGAAGTCCGTTCCATCAACGCGCGCCCGGGCGACACCCTCATAGCCGCGAGCCAGTTTGTATGCGGTTCCCCCGGCTGTTTGATCGTGTGAGGGTACCGAGATCGCGTACTTGTTGTCCTGTACGAAGAAGAGAATCGGGGCGCGAAGACGCGCGGACCAGTTCAACGCTTCGTGAAAGTCTCCTTGGGATGTAGCACCGTCGCCACAAGAGCAGTACACGAAAGCGTCGGTTTCGTGCCG
>JBFIPX010000148.1:0-8341 GCA_041609895.1 Rhodothermales bacterium | reverse complement strand
GCGGTGTCACCCCCGGCAGCCGAAAGAGCTCGTATTCAGTAGCCGAATTCAGATCCAGCGGCTGGTCGAGCAGCCTCGCGAGTGCGTCATCGTCCGCCGCTATGTCGCTTTCGGGTTCGGCGGACTGGATGATTGACCTTCGGAGCATCTCCTGCTCGTCTTGCATCGTGTCTTGCGCAACGCCGACCCGCACTCCCGTGAGCAGCACCAGAAGTAGGGCTGTGGCGAAGACATGGTCTGTAGACAATGCCGTAGGAAGACAGGTGGGCGGTAAGTGATAGTTTGACGGCGGTATGGAGTGCTAGACCTCTATCGACATCGAGACGGCTCTCGACCATCCTAGTGTTGAATGGCGGCTGGCAGCCACGTCGAGTGTGGCGACGCCCGTATCGATACCCACGCCGAGAGATATAGACTCGGGAGCTGTCGACACTCCTCCACGCAATGCCAGAACAGGAACAGGAAGTAGTTGAAACCCCCCACGCACCGACACGGGGAAACTCCCATCTTTGAGAGCGTCAATAACTACCAGCAGCTGCTGCGTCACCCGCAGTGAGCCGCCAAGGATCAGTAGTCGTCCCTCTTCCAGCGCATCCCCTATTTGAAGAAGCCGGCGAAATGATGCTCCAACGTGCAGGTGACTTCCCAGCCGCATGATGATGCCGACTCCGTTTTTGACGACGTTTAACGTTTCGGCCCCAGGGATAGCGACCCGCTGTGCAGAAATAGCGGCTCCGACTGAGAGGCCGGCCTCCATGTGGCGTGCTGCGACAAGATGCAGACTTTGTTGCCGGAAGGCATCAAAGCCGAATGATTCAATGGCGACTGCAACCCCGGAATCGCCAAGCCCCTTTCCAACTGCCGCCTGATAATGGTCGAGCTCGCCGAGCCCGAATGCGCGCGAGTAACCCAGCATGAAAAGGAACGACGACGAGCAACCGACGGAAGCGGGATTCAATCGAAGCGCCAGTACGCCGCATGTCGCCGATCCGGCGCCGCCCGTGCCGGCCACGCGCGCGCCGTTCTCGAGAGGCTGAGCCGTGGCATCGGGGAGAGTCAGCACGATCGCCGCGAATGAGGTAACCAAGGCGATGTGTTTCAATAGATACGGGCCAATCGCTGTGGCCAATTACGGATTCGACCGCACTATACTCAGAACAGTGTCGGTAGCGCCAATGGCGAACTTCGAGCTCCGCTGCCGGCTCCGAAACCAGCATCAAAGTTCATTGTACCACAAGCGTCCTTATCGACGTACCTCCCATCTTGTGAGCCGCATAGACGAACAACCCCAGCGGTATGCAATCTTGCTGGTCACCGCTGTGATCACGGCGCTCGTGGCGAGTCCGGTTGACGTTCGAGCGCAGGAGTTGAACTGCGGCGTCAGCGTCGACTACCGCGCTTTGAGCGGGTCCGACTATACGTATCTCGACGAGTTCAGGGATGCGGTCCGGGAGTACATGAATCTGCAGCGCTGGACCGACGATGCGTTCGAGGATTTCGAGCGTATCGATTGTACGCTGCAGATAACATTCCTGGAAGCGATTTCGCTTACCCGCTTTCGAGCAAAGCTAGTCATCGCGAGCAGGCGCCCGATCTACGGAACCACCCAGAGCAGCGTCATACTTCAGATCAACGACGAGGACTGGACGTTTAATTATCCGCAGGGTCAACCGTTGACTTCCGATCAGGACCGATTCGATGAGTTAACAACTGTCCTTGACTTCTACGCGTACATCATCCTTGGCTACGACTACGACACGTTTGCTGAATTTGGTGGCTCTCCGCTGTTCGAAAGAGCCAGGCGCATATCGGACATCGCCAAAACTACGGGCGGAGCGGGATGGCAGCAGATCGGCTCCGACCGCAGCAGGGTGAAGCTGATCACCGAGGTTCTCGATCCCCGATTCCGAAACCTGCGGAAGGTCTATTTCGACTACCACTTCAACGGGCTGGATCGCTTCGTTCAGGAAACAGAACTCGCCCGTGGCACGGTACTCGCCTCCGTCGAGGAACTCAGTCGCATCGTAGATGCGAACGCGCGATCCTACGTGGTGGATCTGTTCTTCTCCGGCAAGTATCTCGAGCTGATTAGTATTTTTGAACAGTCGGCGCTGGCATCGCAGGCTTTTGACCTGCTCAGCGAGTTGGATCCGGCGCGCATCAGCAACTACAACACCCTGATCCAGTAGCCACGCAGCAGGCCGGCGCCCCGATTTGAAAGAAGAAATCAAAGCTCTCGCGGCGCAGCTGCACCCGGAGATCATTGCGCTCCGGAGGCTCTTGCACGCGAACCCGGAGCTCTCGCGCGAGGAGGAGTCGACGGCCGCATCATTGGCGGCCCAGCTTCGGGCGATCGGATGCGAGGTGGAGACAGGAATTGGTGGCCACGGGATCATAGCGCACTTACAAGGAGCCCGGGCCGGACGGTGCATCGCACTTCGGGCGGACATGGACGCGCTGCCGATTCACGAGGAGACGGCGTTGGATTTCGCCTCGTCGCGTGACGGTGTTATGCACGCGTGCGGTCACGATGCGCACATGGCAAGTCTCGTCGGAGCTGCGAAAATCCTCAGCTCCATCCGGGAGGACCTTGCCGGTACTTTTCGCTTCCTCCTTCAGCCCTCAGAGGAGAAAGCGCCCGGCGGAGCGAAGCCCATGATCGAGGTCGGTGCGCTCGAGACACGCGGCGCCTTCCCGGCACCCGAGGCTGCCTTAGGCCAGCACGTACGACCGGACCTCCCCGCCGGACACGTTGGGCTTCGGCCGGGTGCCTTCATGGCCTCAACGGACGAACTTCATATCGAGATTGTGGGTCAAGGCGGTCACGCCGCCGAGCCGCACCTACTTGAAGCCGACGCCGTATATGTCGCAGCGCAGATCGTGACCAGCCTCCAAAGCATCATCAGTCGTCATTGTCCGCCTGACGTCCCGAGCGTGCTTACGATCGGACGGATCGAGGCAGACGGGGCCACGAACATCATACCGGCCCGGGCCTTCCTTCGCGGGACTTTTCGGTCGATGGACAATCAGTGGCGGTCCGATGGACGAGCGCTCATCGCGAGGGTCGTCGAGCATACCGCGAGGGCTCACGGCGCGAAGGCTCATTGTGAATTCGTTGAGGGCTATCCGGTCCTGGTCAATGACCAGCAGTTGGCGAAATGGGTTTCAAGTGAGGCCGCTGATTACGTCGGTGATGCCATGGTGGATGAGGTCGACTTGTGGTTCGCATCAGAAGACTTTGCCTACTTTGCGAGCGCGATTCCGTCGTGTTTCTACGTCCTGGGAGTCGGCAACGCGGAGAAGGGCATTACGAGCGGGCTGCATACGTCTACCTTCGACATCGACGAAGATGCGCTCCGCACCGGTGCCGGTCTGATGGCGCACCTTGCCGCGCGCTTCGCTGCTTCCTAGGCTGTGCCGTCCTACCTTAGCGACTGCTCGAGTGCAGTTGCGGCATCAGTCTTTTCGTCCCTGTATTTGACGATGGCGGGCGCGTACAGACTGATCCCATGCTGGCGCCCAAAGTCCGAGTCGACGCTGCGACTACCAGGAACCACCACCGCGCCTTCCGGCACCTCGAGAATGCCGTTACTTGAGGACCGTTCTATGAGCTGGTTTCGCGCGAGGTCGTAGATACGGGTCGAACCCGTCAGTGTAACACCCGGAGCGAGAACCGCGCGTCGCCGGACGATGCATCCCTCGTAGATACCGCATCCGCCGCCGATGAACGCTTCGTCCTCCACGATCACGGGAAGCGCACCGGGAGGCTCCAGCACGCCACCGACCTGGACGGCCGCGGACAGGTGTACATGCTTGCCGATTTGAGCACAGCTTCCGACGAGCGCGTGTGAGTCTACCATCGTTCCCTCGTCCACCCAGGCGCCGACATTGATGTACATGGGCGGCATGCAGACGACGCCCTTCGCCACGTACGCACCCGATCGTATCGCTGAGCCGCCCGGCACGATTCTCACCCCGTCCTCTATGGTCGTTGAGCGCATCGGATACGTGTCTTTGTCGAAAAACCTCAGAGAACCGTCCGAAACGTCGACGAGAATACCCAGACGAAAGCCGAAGAGTATGCCTTGCTTGACCCAGGGGTTGGCCTGCCAGTGGCCGTCCCCAGACGGCTCCGCGGCACGTATGTCACCGCGCTCAAGCGCCTTCCTGAAGGCGGTGAAGATCGGCAGGGCCGTGCTGCGATTTGAAATGTCTGCGCCGAGGATCAGATTTCTGAGATTCCGGGCATCGAAGTCCGTCACGGCGAGATGGCGGGTTTGAGGCGAAGGCGGGCGGGGCCGAACGTTGCGTGCAGCCTCCACAAACTTACTGGATCGGTCCGGCTCCGCCAAGCTGGCAAATCGAACATTCGTTAGGCAGAAACGCCGAGCATCGGCGCGAACGCGTTTCGGAGCCCGTTCCGGTTTGATTCGGAAAGTGGCTGAAGCGGGAGTCGCAGGACGTTTTGAATCAATCCCATTTCGCCAAGGACGGCCTTGATCGGAATCGGATTCGTCTCCACGAAGCACGCACGCATCGCCGGAAGCATCCGCAGGTGGAGACGGCGTGCCGCGCCTGCGTCGAGATCCAGCGCGAGTCGGATCAGCTCAGCGAACGCGTCCGGCAGGGCGTTGCTGATCACGGATACAACGCCATCCCCGCCGAGCAGGCAAACAGGCAGCGCCAACTCGTCATCACCGGAATAGACCGCAAAGCCGTCCGGGCGACCGGCAAGTACGTCAGTAATCTGAGGAATACTTCCCGACGCCTCCTTTACCCCGACGACTGTGTCGATTCCATGGGCGAGTTGGAGCACCGTTTCAGGCGCGATGTTGAATCCGGTTCGACCAGGTACGTTATAGAGTATCATCGGGAGCGTCGTAGCATCCGCGATCGACTCAACGTGAGCAATGAATCCACGCTGAGTCGGCTTGTTGTAGAAGGGGCCTACCACCAGCTGACCGTCGGCGCCGGCTGCCTCTGCCTGCCGGGCACACTCGATCGTCGACCGGGTGTCGTTGGATCCGGTACCGATGACGACGGGAACGCGCCCAGCCGAGACCTCGACCGACAGTTCGACCATGCGTTGCCGCTCGACATCGGTCACGGTCGGGTTTTCGCCGGTAGTCCCCAGGATAACGAGGGCGTCAACGCCGTTCTCAATCTGAAAGTCGATAAGACTGCGAAGAGCGGTAGTATCGATGTCGCCATCCACTGTGAATGGCGTGACAAGGGCGGTGCCGGTACCGCGGAAGAGAGTCTGATTCATGGGGGGTGGCTTTAGAGGCGAGTGGGCGGGTTGTTTGATTGATTCTCAGGAAGAGTGAGAGAGGGCCGCGGTCTCCCGCGAGCCCCACTCCCGCAACATGTCGTCGAGTGTGTGGAAGCCGGTCCGACCGATCAGCCATTCTGCCGCGATGAGAGCTCCGCGTGCGAAGCCGACGCGGTTCTTTGCGCTGTGCATTAGCGTCAGATGGTCATCCGGTCCGTCAATATGAACCTCGTGGATACCAAAGACTGAGCCGGCCCGCGATGATGTTACTTGCAGGGTAGAGGCCTCTATCGGTCCGTCGGTGTTCCCGGTGAGCAGGTCGGTTTTGCGATCCAGGCCTTCGAGAAGGATGTCGCCGAGGTGTAGTGCCGTTCCGCTTGGGCTGTCTGCTTTCCGGACATGATGGGTCTCGGAGATATAGGGGTCGAACTCTTCTAGGTGGTTCAGGAGTGGCGTCACCGCGCGGACAGCGTGTGCCAGGAGCGCGACTCCAAGCGAGAAGTTGGGGGCGAACAGCATCGTGCCGTTGCCGGATCGAACGATTGAGCGAACAGCCTCCAATTCCGCATTCCAGCCCGTCGTTCCTACGACGATGGGCACGTTCATCCGGACCGCCGCGTCGACGTTCGACCGGACTGCCGCGGCGGCTGAAAAATCTATTGCCACGTCAGATTCGGACAGCTGGTCCTCAGCGGATTTCGAATCAGCGGTCATCGACGAGCTGAATACCGCGGACAGTTCGTGACCGTATTCTGCGGCGAGTCGGGCAATCGTCGATCCCATATGCCCTGTGCCGATGAGAGCGATGCGCATTGAGTCCTGTGTCAGATCGCTTAGGAGGGGTCGTGAGGCTACGATGCGCTAGACTGCGCCGACAACTTTGTCTATATTTGTTACATAATACCCTGCTCAGCGTTGTATATGTAACGATGACCTCCATTTCGACGCTTGCGGCTCGCTTGGTTGCCGAGAATCCCTCCCTGAACTTTGGCCTCCATCATGGTCTGCTTAACCTGACGCAGACGGCGCACTTCCTGCTTCCACTCGTCCAGGCCCGAGCCGGTAAGCCAGTACGGGCGTCGGCAATCTTGATGGCTCTGTCCAGACTGCAGAGGCAAGTTCGGAGATCAGAGGTTTCCGCAGCTATCGAATTTCAGATTGATCGCATGTCAATCCAGAGTGGGCTCTGCGCACTGACGCTGCCTAAGTCAGTCGAGACGCATCGAGCGCTCGGAAAACTCTTCGGAAAGGTGCAGTCGACCGGGGGCTATATGACGCTCACGGAGGGTACGGCGGAGATGACGGTAATCATGGATGAGGATTTTCTCTCCGATGCAGCATCCGCGTTACGGGCTTCACCCACGCGCATCGTCCAGCGTCTTGCGGGTCTAGGGATTCGCATTAACGAGGGATACATCGGAAAGCCGGGCCTGCTCTATGCGATTCTGCAGCAGATAGCCTTGCAGGGTTTGAGCGTGGTCGAGGTTACCTCCACGACCTCTGAATTCAACGTCTATCTGAACGACGAAGACGCCCGTCTCGCCTTCGACTCGATCTACAATCGGTTTGGCAAGAGGCAGACACCCTGAGGTCGCTCCCGGAAGGGCAGCACAAAACAGAAAAGCCTCCGGCGCCGGTGCGCGCGGAGGCTCTTCCGAGATCGGGACGACCGAACTTAGTCTTCGATCTCCACTTCCTTGAAGCCATTCTCGAACTCGACCTCGAACTGCAATAGCCGGCCTTCGGTCGCCTCGAAGTCGAATTCTCTCAGGTCAATCACACTTCCATCCGATCTCGTAAGCCAATCCTGCGGGCTGACGTAGATGTTCAGCGCATAGTCAGTCGTTTCGGAATCAATGACCAGAGGAGGCGAAAGCGAAATCTCCACTTCTACTTCCGCTTCCGCGTAGACACGGAAGGGCTCTGGGGTGGAACTGCCATCCGGCGTGAAGCTGCCGACGATGATCATGCTCGCCTTGTCGGGCCAGTCGGCAAATCCCTCGGTCTCCCGAATCTGACCAAGCAGTTCCTGGCTTGGGACGAAGTCATCATCCCCGGGATCGTCTTCCAGGTCCTCGACCTCGAACTCGAACGAATTATAGGTGCCGAACGGGATGAGCCCGCTCGCGACCGTTACCTCCGTTGCGTCCAGGGGAAGCTGAAAGAAGAAAGGATCGGATTCGAATTCCGGACAGTCGTCATCGTCGGTTGTCGCCAGGTCGCAGCTTCCGTCTTCGGCCTCGAGTTCAAACTCGGCCACGATTACGCGTAGGTCCTCGAGTTCAATCGATCCGTTGGTGCCAGTGATGGTACCGCTGGCAGCCTTGCTGTTTCGAGGCGAGAGAAGCTTGAAATTGACTGATACGTCGGCCTTTTCCGCCACGTTCGGCGAGTTGGAATCACAGCCGGTCAGCAAGAGTCCGGTCAGCAGTATTATTGTGAGGAGTCGATTCATCGTGCGGGGATGGGTTTATTAAGTTTGCGTGGCTAGTATCGGCGGATAGGAGGGTGATATTTAGTCGATCCGTGTGACATTAAACGCGAATAGACGCTCGGTATTGCGCGCCGCTTTTCTTCAGCTGAAAACCTATACCACACCTTGCTTCGTCAGTCTATGACTCGCCTCAGTGAACTGCAGGTGGCCCGCTCGAGTGCGGGAGAGGAGCGGAGTCTCCACCATCGTAAACGCGGCCTGACAAAAGATCAGACATGAATCGTTACCTCTACATTCTTTCTATCGTGCTCTCCGGCCTGCTTGTCACCTCGACGAGCGGTCAGCCGCAGCCGACGAATGGCCGGTCGTTTTACACGCTCCGGCCCGACGATCCGTCGGCGGTATCCATCGAGATGTTCGGGGCAATCGGCGACGGAATCGCCGACGACACCGAGGCAATTCAGGCTGCTATTGATGCGGTCAATGCACGGTCTCGTTTTGGGGTGGTGCTTGTTCCTGAGGGACGATATCGCATTACGGCAACGGTGTACGTATGGAAAGGGATTCGACTGATCGGATATGGCAGCGAGCGCCCCGCCCTCGTCCTCGGTCCAGCGACGTCCGGTTTCCAGGAG
>JBFIPX010000147.1:0-8483 GCA_041609895.1 Rhodothermales bacterium | reverse complement strand
TTCAGTAACGCGAAATTCTGCATGTTTCGCGCGCCCACCTGGAATACGTCGGCGTATTTCTTGACCACGTCAATCTGCGACGCCTCCATGACCTCCGTAATCACGCGAAGCCCATACTTGTCGGCCGCGCGACGCATCATCCCGAGACCGTCTTCACCCAGCCCCTGGAACGAGTAAGGTGAAGATCTGGGCTTGAATGCGCCTCCCCGCAGGAAGGCCGCTCCGCTTGCCGCGACTGCCCGCGCCGACTCGTCTATCTGTTCCTGACTCTCAACCGAACATGGGCCAGCCATGACCACGATGCCGCTTCCGCCAATCGAAACCCCCGCAACGTCGATGATCGTGTCCTGCTTCTTCCAGGATCGGCTCGCAAACTTGTACGGCTCCGTCACCCGATGCACTGCCGCGACTCCGTCGAGGATCATGATCCTGCGCGTGTCGAAGCCCTGCTTGACGCCAATGGCTCCAAGAACGGTCTGATTGACACCGCTTGATCGGTGAACGTCGAAACCGAACTCATTGAGATGGGCGATGACAGCCTCAATCTGAGACTCCTCGGCACCCGCTTCCATTACGACGACCATGGCCTGCCTACGTTGGTTGGATTTTGATCAAATGGACGATGCGGTCATACTAGACGATCTTGACGAGCCTGTACGTCTTCTGCCCCCGGCGAAGAACGAACACCTTTCCCTCAACGGCGTCCTCGATTCGCACGCTCGCTTGTTCGTCCTCTACACGGCGACTGTTGATATTGATTCCACCTCCCCTGATCAGCCGGCGTGCTTCGCCGCGCGACCCGGCGAGTTTCGTGGCGTCCGTCAACAAGGTGACTACGTCCAGACCCCCGTTTTCGAATTCGTGACTGGGCACGCTCGCCGATGGTACGTCTTCGAAGACTTCGAGTAGGTCATCGGCACCCATCGCGGATACATCTCCGCCGAAGAGCACTTCGGAAGCCGCCTGTGCCTTTACGAGGGCCTCTCCACCGTGTACGATTCGGGTCACTTCCTCTGCCAGTTTCTTCTGTGCGGCGCGGGCGGATGGATTCGCCTCGAGGTCGGCCTCAAGACCGTCAATTTCCTTCTGTTCAAGCCACGTGAAAAGTCGCAGGTATGGCACGGCGTCACGATCATCCGTGTTCAGCCAAAACTGATAGAACTTGTACGGCGAAGTCCGGCTCGCGTCAAGCCACACCGTGCCGGCTTCGGTCTTACCGAACTTGGTCCCTGACGCTGTCGTCACCAACGGAAAAACGATCCCGTGAACACGGTCGGCGCGCAGGCGCCGAATAAGATCTGCTCCAGCAAGAATATTACCCCACTGATCACTGCCACCCATCTGCAGCTTGCAGCCGTAGCGGTCATACAGCACGAGGTAGTCGTACGCCTGAAGCAGCATGTACGAGAACTCTGTGAACGACAACCCATCCTCGTTGCCCAGTCTTCGCTTGACGGACTCCTTCGATAGCATGTGGTTCACCGTAAAGTACTTCCCGGTATCACGCAGAAAGTCGACGAGCTTGATCTCGCCGAGCCAGTCCGCGTTGTTCACCATCACTGCAGTATTGCCGGATGATTCGAAGTCTAGGAAACGGGCGATTTGCGTCCTGAGCCCTTCGACGTTTCGGTCAATCTGTTCGCGGTCAAGCAGCAGGCGTTCCTGGGCCTTTCCGCTTGGATCTCCGATCATGCCGGTACCGCCACCAACGATGGCGACCGGCGTGTGCCCTGCCTTCTGCAGTCGGGCGAGTCCCATCAGCGGAAGCAATGAGCCTACGTGAAGGCTGTCTGCAGTGGGATCAAACCCCACGTAAACTGTCAGGCTCTCGGTTTGCAGAGCCTTCTCGACCTCCGGCGTGGCGTCGTATACCATGCCACGCCATCGAAGCTCGTCGAAAACGTTCATGAAACGGAGTCGGTGTCGAAGGGTGCGGATTGGATGGAGCCGGTAACTGCGCCATGAGTGGCCGGCCGTAAGCGGATGGTTGACGCGGTGCTAGTGATAACGTTCCAGTGAGAACTTCTCACCCAGATACCGCTTTCTCACCTCCGGATCGGATGCCAACGCTTCCGCCGACCCCTGCTTGAGGATCTTTCCCTCGTACAATAGATATGCGCGATCGGTTATCGCGAGGGTCTCGTGCACGTTGTGGTCGGTGATCAGCACGCCGATGCCCTTGCGCGTCAGTCCGGCCACAATCTCCTGAATGTCCTCGACCGCGATAGGATCGACCCCCGCAAACGGCTCATCAAGGAGAAAGAACTTGGGACGGGTCGCCATGGCCCGAGCAATCTCTGTTCTTCGACGCTCACCGCCGGACAGGGTATACCCTTTCGAGCGACGCACCTTCTCAAGTCGAAACTCGGTGATCAACTCCTCGACGCGCTTTACGCGCTCCTCGCGACCCACCCGCTGGTACTCAAGTACGGCGCGCAGATTGTCCTCGACGGTCAGGTGGGTGAAGACGGATGCCTCCTGGGCCAGGTAACCGATGCCCTTTCGGGCGCGCTTGTACATTGGTAGTGTCGTAATGTCTTCATCACCAAGGCGGATACGTCCGCCGTTAGGTCGAATGAGGCCAACGATCATGTAGAACGTCGTCGTCTTGCCCGCGCCATTCGGTCCGAGAAGGCCGACGATTTCGCCCTGCCGAACGTTCAGAGCAACATCGTCTACGACGGCTCGGCGCTTGTACCTCTTGACCAACCCCTCAGCCTTCAGCTCAGTACCAGCGTCCAGGTCCTTGAGGCTGCTTCTGGCTTCCTCCGGCAGGAGGTCGTCTGGGTAGAACTGTCCGGGATGAATGGCCATACGAGGAAACGGGTTGGGCTCACATGCTGCGGGTTATGCGCAAGATCCATGTTTGTTCGGGCAGCTGTGCTCCAAGACCGGCAAGTACTCGCCTGGCCCCCGCGCGCGTATTGAAACGTCCGACACCAATTCGATAGTACTTCGTCCCGTCGACCAGCGCCGTGAAAAGGTCGACGTCAAGGCCGTCGCGTCTCACGCTGTCGTACCATTCGGCGGCGAGTTGCTCGGCCTCCGAACGATTCGAGCGCGAGGCAACGACCAGCGTATAGCCGTCCCTTGTCTTGTCGATCGCACCGGGTTTCCAGGAAGGATCGCCACTCACGCTGCCAGAAGGCGTTTTCCCACTTTCGGCAAGGTCGGGGTTTCTTATGATCGGCGGCGGGTCATCCTGCACCTCATGCGCTTCCTCGTTGCTCGTCCGGTCGATCTGTGCGTCTCCCGCGGACACAATCGCGGAAGGCTCTCGCGCCTGGCCGCGACCACCCGCCTGCCGGCCGACCGGCGCCAGTCCGCGGAATGGTGACTCACCAAGCGCACGAACGAGCCGGGCGTCCGACAATAACTCCGCCTTCTCCGGTCGCCGATCCTGCATCCAGCGGAAGCCTTCCAGCTGCTGATCGGACAACTGGTCCTCGGGGAAATAGGAGCCCTCGACGCCACCCTCAGCTCTTACATGTCGAAGCGAGTCATCAACGAACTCGAACACAATCCGATCGGCGGTTGTGCGAACGGCCCCGTTGGCCGCCTCACCATCTTTAAGGAAGTACAGAGCCTCGGCGTTCGGAGCGACGATCATTCGTCTCCTCCCGGCCCCGAGAAATCGGCCTACGAGATCCCGGCCTTTTACCTGATGGATGCGCGAGAGCAGCGAGTCCGACTCCGCCAGAAACGTATGGCCGCGAACCAGCAGGGAGTCGGGGTCACCACCAGTCGAAGCGATTCGCAATGTATCGCCGTAGATCTGCGACGACTGAAACCATGAAACCGGATCAACGAAAAGATGAATCGTCTCCCTTCGAACACCCCCGCGGGTCCTCGTTTCGTAGAGGACGGAATCGGCCAGAGCCGAGGTCTCCATATTCCAGATGCGAACGCCACCGGTCGACCACATTCGGTTCAGAGTGTCCGACTTCTCGATCCGCAGTGACTCACTCCGCATCAGGAGCGTGTCAATTGCAGTAGAATCAAATCGCACCTGAAAAAGGGACACATTGCCTCCGAGACGCTCCTTACTGGCACGGCGGTCGTTGAAAGCCCAGTCTGCAACGATAGTGGTTGCTGCCGTGGTATCGGCAGCCAACGAGTCGGCAGTTGTGTCGACAGAGTAGACTACGACGCTTCCTCTTGCTCGAGACACTTCCGTCTCACGTTCGTACTCAACTGAATCCGCTACGACACTGGCCTCCTCGGTCTCAAGTCGAACGTTGCCGGCGAAGGCTGCCCTCTTGGTTTCCGACCAGTACGTCCCGGTGTCGCTAACGAGTACCGATGCGCTGTCGACGAGTGTGACCCCCTCGCGGAAGTCCGTCTGCTTGTTGCGCGTGTCGTAAACAGCAGAGGGAGCGGTCACTACGACGTCGCCGTCGGTCAGCCGTACCGAGCCCGACGCCCGACTTATCTTGGAGGTACGGTTGTACAGTAGGCGATTCGCAGACAACGTATCGCCCCGCTCAAATACGACCACGTTGCCTTCGAACAGTATTTCGTCGCGATCTGGATATTGCGTTGCGCGATCGGCGCGAAGGCGCGTTGCTTCCTGGCGGAGTCTCACATTTCCGATCAGCATCTGCACCGCCGTTCCACCCTGGTCGACGCCTGCAAGCGTGTCCGCACTGAGATTAACCCTCTTGGTGCCTTCCGGCCCTTCGCCGCCTTGGTCCTGGCCGCGCGCCGATATTGACACGGCCATGAGCAAGAGAATTGCCTGAACCAGTACTTTCGTCACGGGTTGTCCTCGACTTCCACTTCGCCGGTTACCCGTGCCATCGAGTAGGAGGCAAGGTCCTCGGTGGCCTCAAGTTCGTACCCCTGAACAAATCGGTCGGCCGTTCGAAGCTTGGCAAATCCAGGCGCATACACCATTCTGGCGTCGTCCAGCCAATACAGATGCTCCGTTTCAAGCGTCTTCTCCGACTCGGTCGTGACTACCACCTCGCCATAAGCATCAAACCGATTCTTCTCCTCCACGAATCGAATCTCGTTCGCCTCGACCGTAGCTGAGACCGCTCCGTCGCTGTCGTATATAGTAGCGTAGACCCGTGCGTCACCCATTGCAGTCAGAATGGCGAGTGTGCTGTCACCATGGTCGTACCGCCGCGTGTAAGGCGCGCGCATGCGAATTACAGGAATGCCGTTCTCACTCAGGTACGAATCGGTTCCCCAACTCTCATGGGTCGGTCGCTCCTCCAAATCCGATTGAGTAGGCTCGACGGTTGCGGGGCTTTCCCGTCGACAGCCGAAGGCCACCAGCAGCGTCGTCGATAAAAGCAGCCGAATTGCCAGCCCGGTTATGTTAGACTTCAGCATTGTACTTCCTCGCCCGGTGAGGCAATCACGTACGCAACATCAGGCTTCAAACCGGCACGCGAGAGCATTGCCGCAAAACGCTCGCACAATAAAGCCAATTGCTCGTGTTCAAACTCGTTCGGAGCATAAACGCACGCGCCCACCCGTCTGGTGTGTTCCGATGTCTTCGTCGCCAAGCAGTCCTTTACGGGATTTACGATGGGCCGCCCTTCGGGATTGTCCTGGATCGCGCAGCCTACAACCAGGTCGGTCAGAGAGATCACTTGACCAGCATCGTTGAAGATGTACTCTTCGTCGGAGCGGCCGAGACGAAAAGCAAAACTCTCACACTGAGCCTTGTCGAGGTCCCAGATGGAAACAGGCAACAGTCCTGTCAGGCTGATAAAGTTGCAGACGTCGACTGGCCAGTTGATACGTGGGAATGTCTCTGGCGTCTGCGCGGATCGGAGAAGATACTCGCTGGCCGGCTTTCCCCGGCCTGTCGGTTTGTAGCGACCGTTGCGCAGCATGTCTCGAGCCGCGCGTCGGACCGCATCCTGTTCGTCGGTCAGGCCGTGGGCGCGAACCGAGATGACCTTATCTAGCTCCTGTTCAAACTCAGCATTCGAGTACGTGGGTACGATGTTCTCGGCGCGTACTACGCCCAGAGTGACATTGACCAGCTGATTGCTGACTGATATGGGTCCGCGTTCGTGCACGGGTGGGATGGGAATCGGACGGCGCGTTTCGGCGGCTTTCGGCCGCACTTTTGAAAAGTAACAATACTGTGGCTTATTATGGTTTGTTGAACGCGAATTCGCGGCGCATAAACACCACTGAAATGCGTCGCAAACGGTCTTTTTGCGTGATTCTCCCTCCTTTAGTTTCGCACCCCCACGCCGATACTACGCGCAACTACCGCGTTCACTACAAAGACGTATTTCACGCCATGCAAGTCACAACCATGAGTTTCACCGTGGAGCCCTGCAGCCAGGAGACGGTCATCGTTCGAATTGGCAAAGCGCTCGATTTCCGGAATGCCGCTGAGTTCAAGTCCACGTGCCAGACCCAGGTGCGATCGGGTGCCAGAAACTTCATCCTGGATTTCTCCGAGACCGGAATCCTCGACTCAACTGGGCTCGGCTCAATCTTTTCGTTGTATCGCCAGGTTTCTCCGCTGGAGGGACAGGTTGTTTTTGCAGCAGTGTCGCGACCAGTTCAGGTCGTGGTACAGCTGACCCGCACCTACAAGGTATTCCGGCAGTTCCCATCTGTCGAGGCTGC
This sequence comes from Rhodothermales bacterium, assembly GCA_041609895.1. GTDB lineage: Bacteria > Bacteroidota > Rhodothermia > Rhodothermales > JABDKH01 > JAHHLP01. Next base: position 1,880 of record JBFIPX010000147.1, on the reverse strand, counting down.
CGAAGAGGCACTGCAGTAAACAGGGTAATCCACCCCGAATTGCCCCCTTGATTCTCTGACCACACCGCTCTGCGCCATGGAATCAGTGAAGCAACGTTTCACCGACCTTGGGAGCGTCATAGACGGAGTCCACTCCCTCTTTGAGCAGCTTCCGCCCGGTGAGCTTCACCCCGCGCTCGACGAGACTGCGATCCTGCAGGCGAAGCTCGCGGTCCACGAATGGACAGCGAACCTCGTGCAGCATGCAGACTTCGAAGGACGCATTCCAGTAATCGTCGTGGACGTTTGGACTGAGGCGGACCAGATTCGATGCACTGTCGAGGACAACTCGAAGGGATTCGATCTGCAAGGGCAGTTGATTGAAAAGCGCAACGGCTTGCCATCCGTACCCGAACGCGGTATGGGATTGCTGATGCTGCAGGCGTGCACGTCCGAACTCATCTATGAAAAGACCGGAGAGGGTGTTTGTCGTCTCCGGTTTGTCGTTAATGCCGGCCAGGATCCATGTCTGAACATTCCATTCTCGTAGTAGAAGACGAACATACGCTGCGAAGGCTGTTGGAATACCGCCTTGGCAAACTGTATGACGTCCGCACCGCGGCGAATGGAGAGGAAGCGCTCGAACTCATCGGTGATCGGGCACCCGACCTGATCATTTCAGACATCATGATGCCGAAAATGGACGGGTTTGCGCTCCAGAATGCTGTCCAAAGTCAGATGGAGACTCGCGCCATACCCTTCATCTTCCTGACAGCCAAAGCCGATGAGCAGAGCAGGGTCAAGGGCATGCGTACGGGCGTCGACGATTACATCACCAAACCGTTCGACATCGAGCAGCTGCTGATCCGCGTCAAACGCCTGCTCGAACGCACGAAGGTCTTTCAAACGCAGCTGGATGCCAAGATCGGACAAGACTTTTCACAAAAGTTGATGCCGAAGAAGTTGCCGGAGGTGCCGAATTACAAGCTCTTCTTCCACAACAGTCCGCGTGAACATGGCGGCGGTGACCTGTTCGACTGGATGGAAGCAGCGCCGGGGAGCTACTTCCTCACCGTCGGCGACGTAATGGGCAAGGGCCTGCAAGCAAAGTTCTACGCATTCAGTTTCCTGGGATACGTTCGAAGCACGATCCACGCAATGCTGCGCACGACACAGTCGCCAGCCGAGATCATGAAGCGCGTGAACCAGGTATTAATGGATGATCCTCCGATGGAGGAGACGTTCGCCTCCCTCCTGCTGCTTCATTGGGAGCCCGAAAATCATCAAGTAACGTACGCGAACGCAGGCCACTGCCGTCCCGTGCTGATAACTCCCTCAGGACCGGAGATCGTCGAGTACAGCGACTTGATTCTGGGACTGGACCGGAACGCCGATTTCAAGGATACGAAGGTAATCCTGCCGGAAGACGCGGCGCTCGTAGCCTACACCGACGGCCTGAGCGAGCAAGTTCTCAAGTCTGGTGAGATGGCGGGAGAAATGGGCATCGTGGAGTCCATTGAAGCGGGCTACGGGGAGACTGATCCGATTGACGCAATGCTTTCAAATCTGATTGACCGATCCGAATCGGCCGAGTTCGGCGACGATATCCTCGTCTTGTGGCTTCAGCGGCAGCACACTGCTGTCGATTGGTTTTCCCCGTTCGCCGCAGACGCGCAGCCGTAGAAGCGCGTTATCAATGTTTTCCTGGCAGTACTTACCAGGTCAGCCTGGTATTCAACGGGACGCTGGACTCCCCTGCCCAAGCATGCGGGATTTCGCTGGCTGGCGACGGAAGAGCGAGGATGTGGTCGCAGTGGTGCGATTTACCAGGATCAACTAGTCCAAGTCGCGGGCCGCGCGGTAGTCACGCTCCAGGAGACCATAGATCTCTTTGTCCCAGA
>JBFIPX010000146.1:0-8583 GCA_041609895.1 Rhodothermales bacterium | reverse complement strand
TCGGCCTCGCCCGCTGCCTGGGCGTCCTGCGCCACATCGTTTGCAGTACGGGCCAGCTTGATCAACACCTCGAAGTTCGCGACACCCTGTTCGAGCGATCTTTCGTAAGCGTCGAGCGCAGCCACGTTCTTGAACTGCGCGTACAACGAATCGCCCGTGCTCAGGTAATCGTCGCCGTTCGTCTGCCCGGGTGATGGCAGCGGCAAAACAAGTAGCCAAACGGATAGTCCGATCAACGACAGCCAAAGGGATGTACCTGGAGCGTTACGGGATACCATCTTCGTTAGGCAACCTGATGAGACTTTAGTGGGGATGTTAGCGACGTTCTCTGGACCCAGTCAGGATCAACGCATCTAATATACGCGGGTTCAACGGTCCAAAGGATCTAGTACACGGAGGTGTTTCAGCCGACCAAACTCGCGGTCGAACGTACGTCACCCGGTTGCTCGATCGTTTCCTTTCTCGTATTTAACGAAACGACATTCTCTCGATGAAACGACTACGGCCGCAGCGTGTCCAATAAGCACAAATCGAAGTAATCGGCCACTGATCTTATGGAAACCCCGTTAGTACAGTCGATCGGCAGAAATGGTGGCAGTCACGAGGCCTCGCCGGCCGAACGTTATATCAAGGTTCGGTCATACACCGAACACCTGTGCGACCCTCTTGTGCCTGAGGACTGTGTCATCCAGACTATGGAGGACGTCAGTCCGACCAAGTGGCATCTTGCTCATACGACCTGGTTCTTCGAGACCTTCGTACTGAAGAAATTCGTCGAAGGCTATGAACCGTATGATGAGCGGTTCGCCTACCTGTTCAACTCGTACTACGTACAGGCGGGTGATCGGCACTGCCGCCCCAAGCGCGGCCTACTGTCTCGGCCTACCGTAGAGGAAGTTTATGAGTACCGCGGATATGTCGACCGCCATATGCAGGAACTGCTTATTGCATCTGAAAATCTCGATTCCGAACTGCGTCGACGCATAGACCTCGGGCTGAATCACGAGCAGCAACATCAGGAGCTGATTCTGACCGACGTTAAGCATGTCCTTTCTGAGAACCCGCTGCATCCCGTGTACAAGCCCGGACAGCTCATAGGGCATGGTGCTCTGCCGCCCGAAATGCAGTGGATCGAGTTTGACGGCGGTCTTTTTGATGTCGGATACACCGGCGATGGATTCTTTTATGACAACGAGCGCCCGGTCCACAAGTACTACCTTGAGCCGTTCGCGGTAGGGTCACGGCTGGTGACCAATCGCGAATATGTCGAATTCATGGACGATGGAGGATACGATCGCCAGGAGATCTGGCTTTCAGAAGGTTGGGCTGCGCGAGCGGAGCACGGCTGGCGGGCGCCCGGATACTGGGAGTCAGTCGATGGGCTTTGGCACAGCTTCACGCTGAGGGGTTTCCGGCCTGTCAATCTCGACGAACCTGTTTCACACGTCTCTTACTACGAGGCAGACGCGTACGCCCGGTGGGTGGGAGCAAGACTGTTGACGGAATTCGAGTGGGAGGTTGCTTCTGCCATGGTACCGTTAGAAGGCAATTTCGTGGAGGAAGAGAATTTCCATCCAATACCCGTAGTACCCGGAGGAAATGGGCTGGCTCAGATGTTTGGCGACGTTTGGGAGTGGACGCGCAGCCAGTATTCTCCCTATCCCGGTTACAATCCCGAGCCCGGGGCGCTCGGAGAATACAACGGCAAGTTCATGTGCAATCAGTTCGTTCTGCGCGGCGGCTCGGTAGCGACATCGTCATCGCACATCCGCAGGAGCTACCGGAACTTCTTCTATCCCGGCGCTCGATGGCAATTCACCGGTATTCGACTCGCGAAACTTTAGGTTGCTCTGCCGCAACAAGCCTATGACCCGAAACGAGACCGCAGGCCAGAACGCCCCGGTCGATGTTTCGGTCGAGCCCCACGATCAGTTTTTGACTGACGTCATGGCCGGCCTCGCATCGACGCCCAAACGAATCCCCTCGAAATACTTCTATGACGAGGTGGGGTCGCGACTTTTTGATCGTATCACCGAATTGCCGGAGTACTATCCCACTCGAACCGAACTCGGAATCATGAGGGAGAATGTGCGCTCGATTGCTTCGTGCCTGGGGTCAGATGTTGTTCTAATTGAATATGGCAGCGGAAGTAGCACGAAAACACGCCTCATTCTGGATCTGCTCGAGGGAAATTCGACCTATGTTCCCATCGATATCTCGGGCGACCATCTTCAACGTACTGCGTCCGAAATCGCCAGGGACTATCCTGACCTCAGCGTGATTCCGGTACACGCAGATTACTCAGAGCCAGTGAGACTGCCGGATGTCAAGGGGAGACGTGTCGTGTATTATCCCGGGTCCACTATTGGCAACTTCGAACCGCCGGCGGCTAAGCGATTTCTGTCGCGATTGCGCAGAATCGTCGGCGACGATGGCGGAGTGTTGATCGGCGTCGATCTCGAAAAGGATCCGGCCGTCCTGGAAGCCGCGTACAACGATTCAGAAGGCGTCACCGCAGCATTCAACCTCAATATTTTGCGGCGGGCAAACAATGAGCTGGGTGCGGATTTTGATTTGACCGGATTCCGTCATCGCGCTGTCTACTGCAAGGATGAGGGGCGTATCGAAATGCATCTTATGAGCGAACGAAATCAGTACGTCCGAGTTGCGGGCAAGATGTATGCATTCGTCGCCGATGAGTACATTCACACGGAGAACTCTTATAAGTATGGCATAGACCAGTTCTCGAGCCTCGTATCAGAAGCAGGTTTTTCCATGACGGACTCTTGGACCGACGCGAGACGTTGGTTCTGCGTCGCATTCCTGACATCATCCGATTAGAGCTGTAACCGACAGTGCGCATCGCATTCATCACCTTATTCGGAATCCTCGTCGCCAGCGTAACAATGGCGGGTAGAGGATTTTTGGACCTCAAGCCACTCAGCGTTGAGCCCGCGCGACAGGTAGAGGCAGATATCACTTCTGACATTGTAGCCCGTTATTCGGCCGACTCGCGGCGCCTGATCGATGAAGCATTGTCGGATAGTTCGGCTTACGAGCGTCTGGCGTATCTGGCCGATACGTTTGGCCCGCGGTTCAGTGGGTCCGAGAATCTCGAGCGTGCGATCGACTGGATACTGTCCGAGATGACAGCGGACGGTCTTGGCAACGTCCATGCAGAACCCGTCATGGTTCCAAAGTGGGTCAGGGGAGAGGAATCTCTGGAACTGCTTGAGCCTCGGGAGACCGAAATGCATATGATGAGCCTCGGCGGCAGTGTAGGTACCGGCCCCGACGGAATCGAGGCCGACGTGCTCGTTGTCGGTTCGTTTGATGAGCTGACGGCTCGGGCAACTGATGCTGAGGGGAAGATCGTTCTGTTCAATGTTCCGTTCACCGACTACTCGGCAACGGTGCGCTACCGAGTCGATGGCGCAAGTGCTGCCGCCGCAGTCGGAGCTGTCGCTAGCCTTGTTCGGTCCGTCGGCCCTGTGTCACTCTACACGCCACATACGGGAATGCTTTCATACAAGAAAGAGAATCCGCGGACTCCTCATGCGGCCGTGACTATCGAGGACGCCGAGATGATGCAGAGGATGCAGGATCGTGGCCAGAAGGTCCGAGTCCGACTTGCGATGGAGGCTCGTGATGAAGGCTTGGTGCCGTCGCGCAACGTGGTGGCTGAAATTGTCGGGTCTGAGACTCCGCATGAGGTGGTCATTCTTGGGGGGCACATAGATTCGTGGGACGTCGGGCAGGGAGCCGTTGATGACGCGGGTGGCTGCCTTGCGGCGTGGCATGCCCTTGTGTTAATGAAGCGCCTCGGTCTTCGTCCGCGTCGAACCGTACGTGTGGTGCTGTGGACCAACGAAGAGAACGGTCTCGGAGGCGCAAAGGCGTACCGGGATGCTCATCGCGATGAGATTGACGACATCGTCTTGGCCATGGAGTCCGACTCAGGCGTTTTTGAACCGCTAGGTTTTAGTTTCTCAGGCTCTCCCGACGCGAAAAAAATCGTGTCAGAAATTGCACGCCTCCTTGACCCGATTGGCGCAGGCATGATTTCCGGTAATGGCGGTGGTGCCGACATTGGGCCGCTGATGGAGTTGGGAGTCCCAGGCATGGGCCTCGTTGTGGATGGGTCGAAATACTTCTGGTATCACCATACGCACGCTGATACGGTCGACAAGGTCGATCCTCAGGAAATGCATCGATGTGCAGCCGCGATGGCGATCATGGCATACGTTGTGGCAGACCTGCCTCAAAGACTTCCTCGAGAGACGGCCTCCCACTGAAGACTGATTTCACCTCATCTATGAACAACAGTCGCAATACGGGCACGGGAGGCAACCCGGCTCACCGGATCTGTCTGTGGTCCGGTCCCCGCAACGTGTCGACGGCCTTGATGTATTCTTTCGCACAGCGCGGTGACACGCGGGTCATCGACGAGCCCCTGTACGCTCATTACCTACGTGTTTCCGGTGCTGCTCACCCGGGCCGGGAGAATGTACTCGTTCAACAGGATTCAGATGGCGAGCAGGTGATCGAGGATGTCATATTAGGGCCGTGTTCGAAACCGGTACTGTTCGTGAAGAACATGGCTCATCACCTTGTGGACGTGGATTGGACATTTCTTTCCAAGACTACGAATGTCATACTGACGCGCGATCCGGTTGATGTTCTTCCGTCGCTCGCTCGAAAACTCGGCGCCGTCTCCTTACCTGATACGGGCTACGAAATTCAGGTTCAGCTGGCTCGACACCTGGAGGCGGTCGGGCGTCAGGCGGTTGTACTCGATGCACGACAACTGCAGAGTGACCCACCGGGCGTCCTCGCGCAACTGTGCGATTCGATCGGCATCGCGTACCATGATTCCATGCTTCATTGGCCCGCGGGTCCCAGGCCAGAGGACGGAGTGTGGGCTGATATCTGGTACCACGATGTGCACATGACGACCGGATTCGCCCCGTACCGTCCGAAGCGGACTCCGTTTGCCGCAGAGCTATTGCCTCTCCTGAATGCGTGCCGCCCGCTATACGCTGAACTGCTTGCTCGAGCTCTTTCCGGCAACAGTGTAGAATGATGGAGGCGCCGATCGAATACCGTCCTGCGATCGCGGCTGAGCGGGAGTTGGTCAAGGCGCTGCTCGAAAGGTCACGCCTGCCTACAGAGGGTGTAGAGGAAATGGGTCCGAACCTGATCGCCGCAATCGAAGGCGGTAATGTCGTCGGTGCTTCGGGGCTGGAGGTGTACGGGACGGATGGACTATTGCGGTCGGTCGTCGTCGCCGACGAGCGGCGAGGGCGCGGGCTGGGCAGGCGACTTGTTCTGCGAGCCATCGACATCGCCGTTCAACGCGGTCTAAAAGACCTATACCTACTCACCGAAGGTGCCGCAGAGTACTTTGCCGTTCTTGGTTTCACGCGCATCGATCGTGCCGATGTAGCAGGCGAAGTGCTTCAATCTGCAGAATTCAGTCATCTCTGTCCGACGAGTGCCGTGGCCATGGTCTTGCATCTCGATACAAACGTGAACGAGGCGGATGAGGAGGGCGATGGCAAGGGTTCGCAACGTTGAAATCAAGGCGCGCTGTTCTCGAACGGATGTGGTACGAAAGAGACTTGAGGAAGCAGGTGCACGGTATGTAGGGCTTGACCAGCAGACAGACACCTACTTACGATGCCCGTCGGGCCGCTTGAAGCTTCGGGAGGGCTCCATCGAGACCAACCTGATTGCTTATCAGCGTGCGGATGAGGCAGGTCCCAAGCTCTCGGCTGTGTCTTTGTATCGTACACACGACGCGGCGACACTGCGCACGGTGTTGACGTCGGCGCTGCCAATCGACGTAGTAGTCGAAAAATCGCGCCACATCTACTTCCTCGATAACGTCAAGGTGCACGTTGACTCAGTCCCACTACTGGGTCACTTCGTCGAGATTGAGGCAATCGATGATGATGATAGTCGAACGAACGGCGAGTTGGATGCTCAATGCAGACGCGTTATGGAGATGATGGGCATCAGTCCAGACCAACTTGTAGATCGCTCGTACAGCGATCTGCTTCGGGATCGACTATCATCTCCCATATGGGCCTACTAAAGGTCGACCGGGCGCGATTTTCAGCCCTGAATTCACTTAAAGGAATGCGGAAAGCGTGCCGATAACCGCGGAGTAGTATGCGGCCATTTGGTACCATCTCCGCGAATGGATCTTCAGCAGTTACCCACGTCTCCTCAGGATGACCGAAAAGGGTCCGGCTCTCCCCCGGACGCGCCGGAGGTCCGGGAAATCGAAGCCGGATTTCTCGAGGAAGACGCGAACGGTCTTGTAAGCCACATCAACAAGACCTTCTGCGAGATTTTCGGACTCCCCGAGTCACCGGGTGCATATGTCGGCCGCAACGTAGGGGACGCGCTCTCTGGCGGTCAAAAGCGGATCCCGGAGTTTGAGAACCTGCGGTCCAATACCGTTCGGATGCCGGATGCTGGCTGCGTGCCCCTTACGACGGAAGTTGCCCAGCCGTCCACGCAAGCGGTCGAAATAACCTACGTGCCGCGAAAGCGCGACGGTCAAGTGATTGGCCACGTTTGGGTGATTCGAGACATCACCGAGCGTGCTTCCGCCCTCGAGAAGCTTCAATTCCAGGCCGAGGTGCTCGCTCAGGTGAGCGACGCGGTCGTGACGGTAGGGTCGGACATGGCAATTCGCTATTGGAACAAGGGGGCAGAGCTGCTGACGGGCTTCTCTGCGGACGAAGCCATTGGGCGCGGTCCGGAGGAGCTGCTACAATTCCGATTTGAAAAGCCCGAAGACGAGCATGCAGCATGGAGTACGCTGGCCGACAACGGTACCTGGAGCGGCGAGCTGATAATATCGACACCCCATACATCCGGCGATAGGTATATCCTGGCGTCGGGGAGCGTTCTGCATGGGCCCGATGGAGAGTTCACGGGTTTGTTGGCCGTAATGCGCGACGACACCGAGAGGCGTGAGATGCAGGATCGCCTGATCCACCATGCGTACCACGATACTCTGACCGGCCTACCCAACAGGATGATGTTTCTGCGATCACTCGACAGCGCGACGGCGTCTGTCGAATCCGACAATGCCGACTACGCCGTCCTTTTTCTTGACCTGGATCGGTTCAAGATGGTCAACGACAGTCTCGGCCACCATGCAGGCGACGCGCTCCTCAAGATGTTTTCTTTCCGGCTGAAGCAATGCGTTCGCGATGGCGACGTAATTGCGAGACTTGGGGGCGACGAGTTTGCGGTATTGCTCAATGGTGTGGGTGGTGAGGCCGGCGCCAAGTACGTAGCGGACCGCATACTGGAAAGCGTTAAGCCTCCGTTCATTATCGAGGGTATGGAGGTGTTCTCGTCTGCGAGTGTCGGTATCGTGATGGGTGACCAACACTATGATCTCGCCGAGGACTTGCTTCGTGATGCGGACGCTGCGATGTACCAGGCGAAGAGAGCCGGTCGCTCATGCTATGCAGTCTTCGACGCGAATCAGCAAATGCAGGCGTCTGCGCTTCTGCAGCTGGAGTCCGACCTTCGCAGAGCGATAGAGCGTAATGAGCTGCGGGTGTTCTATCAGCCGATCATCGACCTGCGCCGCGGCACACTCTATGGCTTTGAAGCGCTGGTGCGCTGGTATCATCCGCATCGCGGTCTCATTACGCCGGCCCAGTTTGTCGGTGTAGCCGAGGAGACCGGCCTGATTGTGGACCTCGATCGCTGGATGCTTCGCGGCGCCGCCGACCAGCTGGCCGCGTGGGATGCACGGTTTGGAGAAGACCTGAATCTGTCGATAAGCGTCAACTGCTCCAACCGCAGCTTCCACGATCCGGAATTGATCGACTACATTGCCTCCGTACTCGATCTTACAGGACTGGGAGACAACCGGCTTGCGCTCGAAATCACAGAAAGGGTCCTCATCGATGACGGTGACAAGGCCGCCACGGAACTCGAGCGCATCAAGCGTCTGGGTGTCACCATTAGCATCGACGATTTTGGAACCGGCTACGCTTCACTGAGCGTGCTGCATGCGTTGCCGATCGACGTGCTCAAGATCGACCGGTCGTTCATCAAGCGCATGGAGCGCCAGGACGATGGCCTGAAGATGGTCAATACGGTGCTCGACCTGGCGAAGTCACTTAACATGAGGGCCGTTGCCGAGGGTATCGAAACGCAGCGGCAACTCGACCATCTACGCTCGATGGACTGCACTTTTGGCCAAGGCTATCTGTTCTCGAAGCCGCTTGACGCTGACATGACCGGGGCGCTTATCGCGCGCCGCGACGAGTGGCTGGGCGAGATATTCCATCAGCCCTCGATGCCCGTCCGCGACGTAGCGTGATACCGTGGGGTCGCATCGGCGGTCGACCGGCCGACCGGTCGGGCCCGTCTCAGGCAAGTCCCAAGAGGCCGATCTGCTCGCCCACGTGTGGTCTGGTCAGCCCTGGTGCCGTCTAGCCAGTCGAGCCGATGACTCCGCAAGCCAAGCGCGACCCGGCGGCTCCCGTAGGCTGTGACGTCAAGTCGTCTTCACCGGAGTGCACGATGACTGCTTTCCCATCAACC
>JBFIPX010000145.1:0-8644 GCA_041609895.1 Rhodothermales bacterium | reverse complement strand
CTTTTCCGTTGCCGATCAGACGCAGATCGATCTCGACGACGTCAAGGCAAGCGCCATGCTGCTTTTGCGCGAGTCTGAGTTTGTGATAGAGGTTGATGTTGACACCGACGATGAGTTTGAGGTAGTCGTTTCGCCGATTTCGGAAGTAACGACGTGGTACGGTGTTGAATTGGGCGGCGGTGCGAAGCTGACCGGTGCGCAGCTCGATCCCAATGAACTGCGATTCCCGGTGGTTGGTACCTCGGCGGTCCGCGTGAGTGGACTAAGGGCGGACCTGGGCGTCGTGCAGTGCGTTGTTAGCATCCTTGACGGCGATCGGGTGGTCGGGGAGATGATGCTGGCGGAGAGTGATTTGCGAGCCGAGTGAAACTTTTTCTAACGAATTACATGCTGTCCTGTAATTGTGACAAGAAACGCGATTATTCGCGTGCCTGACCACACAAAGGGGCTGATCTTAAAAGGAGGTTTACCAAAATGGACTCGAAGAAAAAACTGATCATCGCTACGGGAGTCGTAATCGCGATAGTTGCACTCGCTGTTGCGATACTTGGTGTTCCGCCGGCGGACGATGATGTGGTGGGCACGATAAAAAGCATCGACGGTGTTGAGCAAGCTGAAAGAGCTGTGACCAATGAGGCGGGCAGCGGAGTCACCGATGCGGATTACGAGGGCTCCGACGACATCATGGACCACGATGCCATTGGAGATGCAGCCACCGACGCTGCGAAAGATGCGGCCAAAGATGCAGCCACCGATGCCGCTAAGGATGCAGCCACCGATGCTGCGAAAGATGCGGCCAAGGATGCAGCCATCGACGCTGCTAAGGACGCAGCTAAGGATGCAGCCACCGATGCTGCGAAAGATGCGGCCAAGGATGCAGCCATCGACGCTGCTAAGGACGCAGCTAAGGATGCAGCCACCGATGCTGCGAAAGATGCAGCCAAGGATGCAGCCATCGACGCTGCTAAGGACGCAGCCAAGGATGCCGCCACCGATGCTGCTAAGGACGCAGCTAAGGATGCTGCCAAAGACGCTGCCAAGGATGCGGCTAGGCTTTAATAATCCGAGCGAAATCGGGGCAGAGCTTTTCTGTCAGAGTTGAAACGCGGTGCTGACTCTCTTGTTGGGTCAGCACCGCTTCGTTATTATGGCTGCCATCTCTTCAGCCGTTCTCACCCCATCCGCGACAAGACGGTGACCATATCCGCTCGTGCAGCCTTACTGATATCCGTTGTCTTGGCGGCAACGGCTGTGCCCTCGGCATCACAATCGTCTCTGATGTCGATCGAGAACGACAGGTTTCGTCTGATCTTCCGTCCCTGGCAGGAATATGTGGTCCCTTACGTGGCTGCGGGCCTCGACACGGCCCTCGTATTTCACCAGGAACTGTTCGAGTGGGAGCCTTCTGAGAAGGTCACTCTCCGCGTGGTCGATTGGTGGCACTATGGAAACGCGTTCGCTACCGCTCAGCCACGCAACAGGGTGTGGCTGGGACTGGCACCGAACAGCCACGCAATGGAGACCTATCCGACTAAAGAACGTATCAGTTCCATGCTGAGTCACGAAGTGGTCCATCTGGCGACGAGTGACAAGGCGACGGGATCAGACCGGTTCTTTCGCTCAGTTTTTGGTGGGAAAGTTCTGCTGTCGTCGGATGATCCGGTGACGTTGCTCTATAGCCACCTGACAACCCCACGTTACAGCACGCCCCGGTGGTATCGCGAGGGAATTGCCTCCTATTTGGAGACGTGGATGGGCGGCGGCTACGGAAGGGCACTTGGCCCGTACGATGAAATGGTCTTTCGATCTAAGGTGCTCGATGGCGAGAGACTATTCGACTTTGTCGGGCTGGAATCCGAAGGAACCACGGTGGGGGTTGATGCCGGAGCAAACTCATATCTCTACGGAACTCGATTTGTCAGCTACCTGGCGCACACGTACGGTCACGATCGGCTTATAAGCTGGTACAATCGATCAGTCGGCTCGAAACCATCCTACCTGTCTCAATTCAAGCGAACCTTTGGAAAGTCGCTCGGAGACGGCTGGAACGAGTGGCTCGAGTGGGAAAGAACATGGCAGGAGGAAAACCTCGAACGGATTCGTCAGCACCCGACCTCAGACTACCGTGTTATCACAAACAGAGCCCTGGGTCGGGTTTCCCGAGGATTTCTGACTTCAGATGGTAACGAACTTATCGTAGCCATGAGTTATCCGGGTGAGGTCGCACAGATTGCTGCGATCGACATCCCGACAGGCCGGATAAGACGCATCACGGAGATCATAGGAGCGAGTGGGCTCAACGTGACCTCTTTGGCCTACGACCGAACCGCGAACCGGGTATTTTACACAACGAACATTGGTGACTTTCCGCACCTAAAACGACTCGATCTAAATTCGGGCGATTCGAAAATGCTAATGCCTTATGCGCGGGTTGGAGACCTCGTGTTCGATGAAAAATCCAACGTTCTTTGGGGAGTCGAGCACTTTAACGGCCGCTCAGCGATTGTTCGAATTCCACCGCCATATGATGAAGCGGAATCCGTGTTTGAGCTTCCTTTTGGGGAGGACATTTATGATCTCGATGTGTCGCCGGATGGCACGCAACTAGTCGGGTCAAAGATTGAAATAACGGGAAAGCAGTTCCTTGTTCAAATCGACGTCGCGTCCTTGATGCGCGGTGATGCAGAAGTTTTGGAGTTGTTTGAATTTGGGAACTGGGAGCCGCAGAACTTCACCTATTCGGCTGACGGCAGGTATCTGTTCGGCTCCTCGTACTATTCGGGAGTGTCGAACATATATCGATACGATGTACTCGAGGAAAGAATGCAGCCACTGAGTAACGCGGAGACCGGCTTCTTTCGTCCGGTGCCTCGGGATGCTGATTCGCTCGTCGCCTTCCGTTACTCTGCAAAAGGGTTCGTCCCAGTGATGATCCCAAACAAGGTTCCCGAGCGGGTCAGTGCGATTAAGTTCCTTGGCAACGAGATTGCACGGTCTGCGCCGGAAGTCCCCAGCTGGTCCAGAACGGTTCAGGAGCCAGAGGCGGAGAATCAAGAAAGCCTCGACGCACGTCCTTACCGACCGTTAGCCAACGTTTCTCTCAGCTCCATATATCCGATTGTACATGGCTATGAAGATATTGATGGAACGCTGTCTGCCGCAGTCGGACTACGAGCCAACCTCGCTGACCATGTCGGTCGCGTCGACATCCAGACCTCCGCGCTCTACTCGCCGAACTCCAGTTTGAAGGCTTCCGAACGCGTGCATGCAAGCCTCGAAGCTCGCTATCGCACGTGGACGTTAGGCTCTTCCTACAACCGGACTGATTTCTATGACCTCTTTGGGCCCACCACGACGAGCAGAAAGGGCTTCAACGCTTATCTCGGCTATTCTGACATCCTCTTCTACGACGCCCCGAAAATCGTTCAGTTGTCGGCAACGCTCGACGCTTGGACCGGCATTGCAACGCTTCCAGAGTTTCAGGACGTGGCGTCGACAATCACCGAGCTTGTATCACTCAAGGCAGACCTCTCGTACGATTTTCTTCGCAAGTCTATAGGCGCAATCGAGGATGAGCTAGGGCTTAGCGCAAGAATCGGTGTTCGTTCCAATTATGCCAATCAGAACCTATTTCCTCGTGCCTTCGCTGAGGTTACGTATGGCATACTTCTTCCGCTGAATCACTCGTCGCTCTGGTTGCGGGGAGCCGCCGGCACGTCATTCAATCGCGATCGGAATCAACCCTTTTCAAGGTTCTATTTTGGCGGCTTCGGAAATAACTGGGTCGATCACGGTTCCGTGAGGCGATATCGCGACTACACCTCGTTTCCCGGGGCGGAAATCAATACCCTTTCCGGCACCAACTTCGGGAAGGTTCAAGCAGAGTGGGTACTGCCTCCTCTGCGGTTCAGGCGGGTGGGTATTCCGAACATGTACTTTCGCTGGGCGAGCCTCTCACTGTTTGCCGGAGGCCTCGTCACCGAAATGGACTCCCGATTCTCGGATCTGCGAAGAAGGGTAGTCGATGCCGGCGCTCAACTGGATTTTCGATTGGTAACGCTCTCACGCATGGACTCTACGATTTCATTCGGGTATGCAGTGATTTTCGAAGACGGCGAGTCTCGACGCGACGAATGGATGATTTCCCTAAAGATCCTGTGAGTACGAAGTCGGTCCCGGTCGTGGCACACAATGCGATCGAACGATGATTGTCGGCATCCCACTCAGCCTCGTCCCGGTGCTGCTGTTTCTGGCCGCCCTGAGATCCCTCGATAGCTACAAACTAATTACACCGTCACGGCTGGCGCTGGCTCTGGGGTCGGGGGCGATCGTTGCCGGTGTATCTTACTTCGTCAACTCCTGGTTCGGAGCGAGCGGCATCTCCGCCGAGGCTCTGGTACGATATGTCGGTCCTGCAGTCGAAGAGATCGGCAAGGCACTTCTCGTCGCATTTCTGCTTCGCGCCAACAAGTTTGGATTCCTCGTGGACGCGCTCATTTTTGGCTTCGCCATCGGAGCGGGGTTTGCGGTCGTCGAGAACGTCTACTACCTGAAAGTTCTCGAAGACCCCTCAGTCTTCACCTGGGTAGTCCGTGGGTTGGGAACGTCGGTAATGCACGGTGGCACGACGGCGATTTATGCCATCATCTCGAAGGCGCTGATGGATCGGACGGATAGTCCGTCGATTCTGTCTTTCCTTCCGGGACTCGCCGCAGCGTTCGTTGTCCATTCTTTTTTCAATCACATGGCTGCACACGCGTTGATCGTGACAGCGGCCCAGCTAGTAATTCTGCCGCCGCTCGTACTCATCTCTTTCCAGCAAAGCGAACGCCTTACCCGCGACTGGCTGGGCGTTGGTTTCGACTCCGATCAGGAGGTCTTGGAGATGATTAAGACCGGTAACATCTCAGAAACGCGCATTGGTAGGTATCTGCAGTCGTTGCGAGAACACTTCTCCGGTGAAATCATCGCGGACATGCTTTGCTGGCTTCGCATTCAAGTTGAGCTTTCGATAAAGGCAAAGGGCGTCATGCTGCTGCGCGAATCGGGATTCAGCCCGCCGCCGGACCCAGTCACAAAAGCGAAGCTCGAGGAACTCAAATACCTTGAGGAAAGCATCGGAAAGACGGGTGTTCTCGCCATTTCCCCCATAGTGCGTGCCAGTCGGCGCGACGTCTGGCAGATGCAGCTTCTGGACAATAATTGACATTTTTGTCTTATAATCCGAGTACGTTGGGCCACTGGCTCGGCGGTCGACTATGGCCAAACAGGATATGACATGAAATTCAAGACGAGTGATCACTACCACGCCACCGTTCTGGAACTGAAAGGCAAGTTCCTTGGAAGCGTCGATGGCGATGCATTCAAGCAGACGATCACTGACCTCAAGGAGAACGGAAAGACAAAGGTCGTCGTCGATTTGTCGGAGACCGAGATGATCGATTCAACGGGAATCGGCATGCTGATAAGTGCTCTGACAACCATGCGGAACGCGGGCGGCGACGTGAAAATCGCTGGTCTGAAAAAACGCATCAAGAATCTCTTCTTAATGACACGTCTGCTGGGACCGGTGTTTGACGATTACGACTCAGTCGACGACGCGCTCGAAAGCTTCAAGGACTCCGAGGAGGCCGCCTCTACGGGCTGAGTTGGCGGTCATTCGGTCACGCTTCGACTCACTCTTTGCATCACATCACACAGGAGGGACCGCCGTTGACGGCGGTCGCGAAGTCGATACAATACAGGACACTCGTTGGGTTCTGGCTGTTTCTCGTTGCGATTCAGCCTGCCGTTTCGGCGCAAAGTCCGAGACAGGTTCCCGCGGCCGCTCACAAAGGGACCGAAACCGGACTTCCGTATGTCGACTGCTATACCCAGAAGCAGTACGGGGCCGGCGCACAGTCCTGGGTGTTCAGCCAAGACGATCGGGGCGTACTCTATGTTGGAAATAACATAGGGGTCCTTGAGTTCGACGGATCGTCGTGGCGTCACATTGGGGTCGGAGGCGGCGACGTTGTCCGGGCCCTCGACCGCGATCGGGAAGGACGTATTTATGTAGGCACGACCGCAGACTTCGGCTTTCTTCAGACGGACGCCGTCGGAAATCGTCAATACGCTTCACTGCTTGATCTCGTGCCGGACAGCGAGCGTGATTTCAATGACATATGGACGATTCATGCTACGGAAGATGGTGTATACTTGCTCGCCAGAGAGCGCCTGTTTCGATTAAGGGAAGGGCCGAGCGGCACGGAGGAACCGAGCCTGCAAAGCAGTGATCCGAGGGAATGGGAGCTTGAGTCGTGGGCCCCGGAGACCAGATTCCTGTTCTCGTTCTGGAGAGACGGCACGTACTACGTCCACCAGGGTGGTGTAGGCCTCATGCAGATGGCCGCAGATTCTCTGCGGCTGGTACCCGGCAGTGAACAGTTCGCCGACGAACGGGTGCAGGTCATGCTGCCTCGCCCCGATGGTCAGAACGGTTTCGTCCTCGGATCTTTCAACGGCGGACTCTTCGAATACGACGGGGAATCCTTCGAGGTATTCGTTACGGACGCCAACGATTTCCTGCGTGCCAGTACACTCTACAAGGGATCAGCGCTTTCAAACGGTTCATACGCGCTCGCCACGCTTGAAGGAGGTCTGGTCATCACCGACGATAGCGGGCAAATGTTACGTGTCCTCGATCTGTCACTCGGGCTTGCTAGCAGTACGATCCTTACCACCTTCGTGGACCGCGAAGGCGCACTCTGGTTCAGTCCTGAGAACGGAATCTGTCGCGTCGAGATTCCATCATCGCTGTCGTACTTCGATGCAAACAACGGACTTGTCGGAGGCGCCGTCGATATCATCCGCCACGATGGAACGGTGTACGCTGCCACGAGCAATGGGACTCACGTGCTGCGTGAGGATGGTAGGTTCCGTCAAATCAGAGGATTAGCGAGGGGGAATCCTCAGGCCTTTAAGTTCGTGCCTCATGGCGAGCAGCTCCTGGTCGCGACAGGAACGGGCGTCTACCGAATTCAGGGGGAAACAGCAACTCTCGTAAAGGCCAACGCCGCGGGCGCGTTCGCGTCCACAGGGTTGCATCGGTCCAGGCTTGTCGAGAATATGGTTTTTGTCGGTCTTACGGATGGTGTCGGCATTCTGCGTCTTGATTCGCGCGGAAATCTTGTCGAGGAAGATCGTCTGCCCGGATTTCGATACGATATATGGGTGTTTGTTGAGCCGGAACCCGGAACGCTTTGGATGGGCACGCGCACGGACGGGGCTTTTCGTGTAACGTATACGGCGGACTTGTCCCTGCCGCCACAGATCGACAGATTCGCGGTCGACGACGGTCTCCCTGAGGGCGGCGCGCTCACGTTCCAGGTGTCAGGCCGAATTGTGGCTGCTACGAAGAAAGGGATCTTTGCGTTCAACGAGTCCACGCAGCGCTTCGAGATTGATGCGGACCTGACCATCGTCGACTTCGACGGTAGGCAGGAGGAGTTTTGGCTGGCCGAGACTAGTGACGGCGACGTGTGGGTTGCCGCGCAAACTGAGGCCGCCGTTGCGCGGAAACAGTCGGACGGGTCGTTCATTCCGGAGCCGACACCAATACTACAGGTTGCGGATATCGCAGCCGCCTACATCTATCCGGAGGACAACGGAGTCGTATGGTTTGGCGGTACCGAGTCGATGCTTCGGTTTGATCCCTCTGTCGGCAAGAGCTATGCGGCGACCTATTCAGCGCTGATTCGCGGAGTTACGATTCGAGACGACTCCGTAGTATTCGGAGGACATCATGCCGGTGCGGATTTGGCAGATGGCCTCGAGTTGCGGTACAAGGACAACTCAATGCGCTTCCAGTATGCGGCAGCAACGTACGAACGTCCTACCGAGACACGCTTTCGAACTGTCCTCGAGGGGTTCGACGAACGGTGGTCACAATGGACGACCGATTCCCGGCGCGATTATACAAACCTGCCGTTCGGCGATTACGTATTCCGGGTTCGCGCTCTGAATGTCTACGGTCAGGAGAGTCAGGAGGCATCGTTCGGTTTCACGATACTCCCGCCGTGGTACCGTACATGGTGGGCGTATGCGCTGTACGCGTTAGCTATCGGACTCATAGTCTTCGGAGTGGATCGAGTACAGCGTCGGCGGCTGTTTGCAAAGGAAATGGAACGGGCGCATCTTCGTGAGGCAGAGCTGCGCGCGGAGTCCGCGGAAGCCGAGGCAAAAAATGTCGAACTGCTCAGTCGAATCGGTCGGGACGTCACCAGTCGTCTGAGTATTGAGAAGATCATTGACACGGTTTACGAGAATGTAAACGACCTGATGGATGCTTCCGTCTTCAGTATCGGTATCCTGAACGAGGCCGAGAATCGGATCGAATTTCCGGGCAGCAAGGAAAAGGGGCAGACGATGCCTCTTTTCTACTACGACCTGGACGATGACAGACTGGCGACCTGGTGTTACCACAATCGCGATGAGGTGGTCATTCAGGACTATCCTGCGGAGCACCGAAAGTATTTGCAGGCCGATCAGCCGCCCGTTTCGGGGGACAGTGCCGAATCGGTTCTCTACATGCCTCTCACCCACAAAGACCGTGTTATCGGCGTCATCTCGGCTCAGAGTTTCACTAAGAACGCCTACTCGGACT
>JBFIPX010000144.1:0-8711 GCA_041609895.1 Rhodothermales bacterium | reverse complement strand
TTCCGCTGGCCATCAGGCGGCCCTGAAAACGCGACGGATAGGGGCGTACCTGTCCGCGTGCGATCATCGGCGCGCCGCGATCAGACGCGCCGATCCTCGCTCCGGAGGACGGGATCAGGAGCTCCTGCCCAATCTCAATCGCATCCGTCGCCAGACTGTTTTGAAGACGAATAGCCTCGACAGAAGACTCGTGTTCCCGCGCAATCTTGTAGAGCGTGTCGCCCGACCTGACGCGATAACGGGTGAGCGCGTGCATCGACGGAATTGCGATTCGGGCGGTATCGAGGAATGTGGAAACCCCGGGGTTAAGGCTTATCAAGCTATCTATATCGATTCCGATCGAGAACGCAAGGTCGTACAGCGACTCGCCCGGAGAAGTCGTCACGTAGTCGACCCCGATCGAGTCCGCCACCGCACTTCGATCCTCCGCTGTGGTCACGTCCGGTGCCACCGGAACGACGATACTATCCTGTACTAGTGACTCCACCGGTGGCCGAACCGGTTCGTTAGAGGGCGTGTCAGACACCGATTTCGGGGCGTTCTGCGCGGGAATCTGCAAGACCTGACCGACATGGATGACATCTCCGGTCAGAAGGTTGGCCTTGCGAAGCCCATCAAGCGATACGCCGTACGTGCGCGCAATACTGAATAACGTGTCTCCGGCCTTAACCGTGTACTGGCCGGCGTCCTGCGCCACTGCCTCCTCGCACGGACTGACGAAAAGCGAAACAGCTGCAAGCATTGCTGCACTCAGAGTGCGCAGCACGCGACCATGCATTCTAGTCATCATCGTCGATTCCCTCTGCTTCGAGGAGCGCAGACTGCAGTTCGGCACGCGCGTGGAAATCCTTCTGGGAGCCTGCCACCGCAATCCCGCTCCGGTACGTCTTGATTGCCTGATCCGTCGCTCCGAGATCCTCATAAAGCTTTCCGAGATGATAATAAGTCCCGACATACTCCGGTTTGTCCTTCAAGAGGCCTTCAAAAAACTCACGCGCCCGACGAATATCACCCGTTTTCAGGTATTCCGTGGCAAGTGCGAACCGCGTGAACGCATCGGTGGGATCGATCGCGAGAAATTCCTCCAGTGCCTGAATACGGTCCATTTCCTTCTCGTTTGCCCTGATAAATCGTAAACTTTTGAGTGGGCACTGCGTTTCGAATGGTCTCATGTCTTGTATTCGCATGGGCTCGTGTAGTTGGTTCTGGAGGCGAATCCGACACCTGGCAAAGCTCAGTCGAGCCGAAGGCCAGCTAAAAATGTGTCCATCGAGGTCGATACCGGAAGGAACTGTCATGTCCGGCTCATCTCTGAGATCGCTGTCGCTATCGCCGTGAAAACAAATCCTCTCACTTTACTGGTAGCCG
Source organism: Rhodothermales bacterium (assembly GCA_041609895.1). GTDB lineage: Bacteria > Bacteroidota > Rhodothermia > Rhodothermales > JABDKH01 > JAHHLP01. The sequence goes on along the minus strand of JBFIPX010000144.1, from coordinate 7,343 downwards.
GACTGCTGGCTCTTGCAGCAGCACCGTCGTTTGCGCAGCCTGTTTCCGTGGGCGCACGAATTGAGATCGAACCGATCGAAACGCTCAAGATGGGCGACTTCGATCCAATCGATCCCTCTTCTGCTCCAGTTGTGTTCCGGACCTTCGTCACAACTTCCAACCGCTCTTTGCTCCTGCGAATCGAGGTTGACGTAGAGTCCGGCCGCTTTGGCTTCCTTGGCAGGGCAAGCCTCGACCTTGGTCGGGTTCCGGCCCGTACCACGGTGTCCCACACGAACCGTGAGTTTGACGAGTACGACCTGGACGAAGCATCCGATGAACTACTTGACATTGCGACTGAACGCGGGTTGCTACCTCCTGACGATTACTTCTTCACGATGCGCGTGATCGACCTGGAAACCGGCGAGCCGGTTGGCACCGACAGAGGTGTGATCACGACAACAAATTCCGGACTCCAGATCGACCTCGTCGGGCCGGGAACGACTCTGGACCAGGATCCGGACATCGTATCGACCCAGTATCCGATCTTCCAGTGGTTCTCGGGAGCGTCATCCTATAACTTCGCTTTGTATGAGGTGCGCCCGGGCCAGGCGACTGCTGAAGACATCGTTTCGGCCCTCCCCGTATTCGAACAGACCAGTGTTTCTCCCGGCACCTATGTGTATCCCAACGCGGCCGAGGAGCTGGTTGAAGGGAAGGTATATGCGTGGCAAATCGAGGCCATCAGTCTGACCTCGTCAGGACAAGAGCGATTTCCGAGCGAGGTGCTCTGGTTCACCGTAGAAGGTATCCAGAATCCGCTCACGGAAGATGACGTTCGCACGCAAAATTACGCGCGCATGCGCATCGAGCCCGAAGAATCCCAGGTTGCTCCCGGCGGATCAGTGATTCTAAGACCGACGATTTTTGATGCGGACGACGTGCCGGTGTTCGGCGCGCCCGTTAGATGGACTGTCATACCTGCGAGCGGCGGATCGATCGACGGGGACGGCGTTTTTGTGGCTGGGGACAACCCAGGGGTCGTAGCCGTAGTCGCAACGATTGGCAAACTCGAACAATTTGCAACGGTCGTCATCGGTGATTCACGCTCTTCCGAGCCGGTGGACGATGAGGCGAGTTCGGAACCGTCTATTCTTGTCTTATCGCCAGCAGACGGCCAGTTGGTGATGGAATCGGCTCCGACGTTCGCATGGGTGTATACGTCTGCGGACTCATCGGCATCGGCATTCCGGTTGGCCCTCCGAGAGGGTCGCAAGGATGCCGGCGACTACGAGAGTGCGGCGCTGCTCTGGGAGGCTGAGGTTCCGGTATCGCAATCCTCGGTCACATATCCTCCAAACCAGGAGCCGTTGGACTCAGGATCGACGTATTTCGTGCGAGTCACGGCGATTGACTCCACGGGTGAAGCCCTGCTCCGATCGCCGGTAGCGAGCTTTGAGACGCAGTTCGAAGATAAACTCTCGTACGAATTACAGCGAGCTTGGGAAGAAGCCCTGCTCGACGGTGTGGATTCGACCGAAGTGCGACTCCTGCTCAAGACTGACGGAATTGCAAGCACATCCTTGATTAACGCCATCGAGGAAGCGGGAGCAATAATCGAGCTTGTCGAAGGTCCTTGGGTACAGATTCTCGTGCCGTTTTTTCAGCTCAACCGACTGGCAGCGATCGAGCTCGTTGAACTGGTCGCGCTCCCATCGCCGCATGAGTATCTCGCTGCACCAGGTATCGCCTTAGGCGAGACCACCTTTGACGGACCGATCAGCAGGCCCGATTTCGGAGACCCCAGCAAATACGCGCCGACAAACGTCGCAGTATTCGAGTTCGGGTTTGATCCTGCGGTCATCAAAGAGATGCTGCCCGATGTCGACGTGCGTTATCACTCCTTCCGGGAAGATAAGCGTATCGAGGGCTCAGGTGGTGCGGACTCGCGCCACGGCTCAGCGGTCGTGCGGGCACTGGCAGAGTATCTCCCGCCAAACACGACATTACATTTGGTCAATTTCGATACGGAGCCGGAGTTTCAACACGCGCTGGATCACGCGGTCCATCAACTAGGCGTTAACGTGATCACGTGCTCGGTGTCGTGGGCGAACGCCTATGACCACTACGACGGCACGTCGTATTTCTCGCGTCGTGTCGAACAGATTCTTGCTTCGAAGACACCGCTCGTAGTGGCTGCCGGCAACTTCGCCCTCAGTCACTGGCAAGCGGATTTTGCCGACAGCGACGGCGACGACGTGCACAACTTTGATCCGTCCGCTGCGTTTCTCGAAGTCAAGCTCAATAACGCGCGCTTCTACAACTTCCTGATGAGCTGGAACGACTGGGGAGGCGATCCTCGCGTTGATCTCGATATCGAAATCTATAACGCAGCAGGTGAGCTGCTACTCGATCGTCGTGGCCGTCCGTATGCTTCGAGAAGCGTGCAAGGCCCTAGCGAATACGCCGAACCGGTAGAGCGCATCCGCGGCTTCAAGCCGCTCTACCCGGGCACCCGGTCCTACTATGTCAAGGTGCTTCGCAAACGTAATACACCTGATCCCGCTACGAGAAACACCAACTTCGAACTGTACGTGTCGCCGCCACCCGACGAAAGCGTGCCGGGCCCGGTTGCCAGGAGCAGCCTGGCTGCCGGAATAGCTACGACGGATTCGCCGTCCGTTATTCCGATAGGTGCCAACGACCTTTCTCACAGCTCGCAGGGGCCGACCAACGACGGACGCGTGCGACCAGATTTTTCCGCAGACGGGGTTGTCGAGATGGACGGAGTCCGGATACGGGGTACGTCCTTCGCCACACCGCGCGTGGCGGCGATCATGTCTCTCATTTTCGCGACGCATCCCGATTGGGGCGTTGATGAGGCATATGACTTCTTGAGGCGATTTGCCGTTCAGCCAGACGGCACACCGGGCAAAAATGACCACTTTGGCTGGGGGCAACTCGATCTCGACGCCGTAATCGAGGCCCTGACAAGCTAATAGCCTGATACTGTCCTTAACGCCAACCGACTATCCGTCCAATAGCCTAGAGTAAGCGACAACTGATGTCCACCGATCGCGCAGCACATGTCAAGGACCTGGAATGGGTCCAGCGCATCTTTGATGGCGACGCGACCGCGTGGAACAGTTTTGTCGAAACGTTCTCTGACAGAGTGTGGCGACGGTCATGGCAACTATGTAACGAAGCCTGTCCGTACAACAAGGCCAATGTCTTCTGCGTGTTTCACGCGCTCGCCGCGGACTCAGTAAAGCCGAGTTCGGATGAGCGTCCGGGCTGTGACGAGGGTCTGGAGATCTATGCATACATCTTCGACTACTTTCACAACGCCGAGAAGCATGTTGGAAAACTGAAGCACTTCGACGGCAGGTCCAAACTGGAGACCTTCGTCGGGTCGGTGCTGCATGGAAACCTACGAACGGACTGGATTCGACATAAGCGCAAGCTGCGTGTTGACCAGATCACGATACCGGAAGAGGTCAGGCGGCTGCCCAAATCGGATCAGAAGGTTTTTAAGCACATGGTAATGCAGCGGCCGACTGAGACGATCTCGAGGAAGACGGGGGTTGATGTGGAGGAAGTGGCGAGGGCACAAGAGCGCATTACGCACGCCCTGATGGCTAACGGAAACCTTCATTTGATTCTCCGGGATGCGGAATCGTCGCTCGAAGACATGACGCAGCATGAGGAGTGGGCGGCGCCGCAGGCCTTGCCCCTTCAACAGTCGGTCGATCGCATATGGTCTGCCGTCTGCGACATGATTCAGGAGCTGCCAGAGCCACACAAAATCTTGATGGACATGGTGTTCGACAAGGAACTGGATGCAAAGTTGATTTTAGCCAGGGTACAAGAGTTGAGTTTGGAGCTTCCCGTCTCGCCTCGATCGGGGAAGACTACCATACACACCATCTATCAGTCGGTAGATCAGTTGCTGAAAGATATCGGGGTCGGTCTCGAAACACACCACGCCCACATCCTCGAGGATGCACGGAACTGGCTCGATGACGACTCGCTCGAGACCTCGATATCGGTACAAGGGTTGAAGGCGCTTCTCAAAAACATGGGCATTTCTAACGGCGACACGCAGGATGCAAGTCGCCTCGCGCAAGGGTAGCAACATGGGTACGGAACAGGAAATTCAGAAGTCGGCTTGCCCGATACCGCAGATGTCCTTCGGTGACATCACTCGGTATCTTCAGGGTGGATTTGATCAGGCAGTACAGCGTGCTGTTTCAGGCCACGTTATGTACTGCAACAGCTGCAGAGAGGAGCTCGACCGCGTGAAGTCGCTTCGACAGGCCGGACGGCACATGATGGTGTCACGTCTCGAGGCATCGAGGGAAGCCGTTGGGCGCGAGTCGACGGATCACATTGACGAAAGTGCACTTGCCGCTTACGTTGACAATGGCCTCGGGGCATCCGAGCGGGCGGGGATTACGGAGCACATTTCACATTGTCATGCGTGCTACCTGCAGTATTCCGCCCTTGAAAAGGAAATGGAGAGCCCGGTCCCGCGTCCGCTTCGCGCTCCGGCCGAGTTGACCGCGACCATGAAACTCCCGGTGGCTGCTCCTCGCGAAGTGATAGGCTTCGCCGATATCGGAAAGAAAGTTGTGGGTGCCGTCCAGGGACTAATCGGTCTCCGCTGGAGTCAGCCGGCGCTGGCATTTGCGATGGGCGTTGTGGTCATGCTCATGTTCCTGCCATCTCCGAAGACAGTGATTCCGCTTCCAGGGTTCTCTTCACCGTTTGAAGGCTTCGACGACAAGATCCGTAGCAGCGTTGACGGCGAGGAAGCAACTGTTGATGCCAGACCGGTCATTCTCATACCGGCTGACGCGAAGGGAAGGCTCGAGTTCACTTGGCCGGGTCCTGCTAACCTGAAGGACGGTGTTTATCGTGTCGAAATATTCAGTGCTGGAAAGGACCAAGTTATAGAATCGCGCGAAGTCACCGAAAATAACTGGAAGGCAGACGTTTCGGTATTCCAGCCCGGCATGCGCTACGAGATACTCGTAAGCCGCATCGGGAATGCGGGCGGGGTACAACCGGTGAGTCAGCACTCGCTCCTGGTAGCCAAGTAAAGACTGGCGCCTAGATGCTCGTAGGCACAACGACAAATATCGTGGACACAGTATCCTAACCATTAGAGCGTAACCACCCGACGGCTCACCCTGCCGTCGTCATCCGCTTTGCAATCCCCACCGATCAGATTCGCAGCGCTCCTGGCGCTGGTCGCTGTTGTTGGCCTTGTCGGGTCGGCGGCTGGCCAGCAATCGGAGTGGTACGTTCAGTCCCCTCTTCCAGCGCAGCTGATCAATGATGGAGAACTGTTTGTGTCTGTGGCTGTCGAGGGTGAGGTACCGCTGGATGAAACCTCGGTACGCGTCCTGCTTGATGGCGTCGACGTCACGCGCCGAGCACGTATCTCAACGAACTCGGTTCGCCTGCTTCATACTTCCAAGCTGGGCGGTGGACGTCATGACATTGTAGTATCTGGCTCCCTCCTCTCCGGCAAAAAACTGCAAGATCTGGCCTGGCACTTTGACGTCGAGGGTCAAGCCACTACCCCGGCGCAACGCAGATCGCTCTCTTCTCGAACCGTCGATTTTCGTGGTAAGACGGTTATCGATACCCGCAACGCCGACATCTCCGGCAACAGAGATCTACGGCAGGAGCCGACCGAGAGCTATGCCGTACGTGCGGACGCCGAAGGTTCATATGGTGCGTTTTCGTTTCCCGTCAAGCTATATCTCACGACCGACGAGTCGTCGGTCGCCCAGCCGCGGAACCGATTCATGATCGGCGTAGAGGGTCCCATGTTCGGAATTTATGCAGGCGATAAGAATCCGCGCATGGCGCCCCTGATACTTAACGGCGCTCGCACCCGTGGCCTTCATGTGGAGTTTCACGGCGCGGGCTTCCACCTCGAAACTGCGATTGGACGCCTTCGGCGCGGACTCGAGGGCCGCACCCTGGATGTACCAATCGAGCAGCCACTACGACAGTTACCAGGCACTTTTGAGCGTCGACTGACCGCTATAAAGCTGGGCTTCGGTGATCGCAAGTCCGTCCTGTTCTCGCTTTCCGGAATCAAGGCTTCCGATGACACATCATCTATCTCCTTCGGACAGAATCCGCTGGAAAACCTGGTGCTTGGCACCGATCTCGAGACGCGATTCATTAATGGGAGGCTTCGTTTCGAAACGGGAGCTGCAATCAGTCTTACGACAAACGACATCTCGCGCGGCCCGGCCACAAAAGCGGAAATCGACTCTCTGTTCAACACCGACATTCCAATCGACCCCTCTGAATTCGACTGGCTGATCACTCTGAATGCGTCCACAGTGCCAATACGACTTGATCGTCTGCGGTCCACCGCATGGTACTTTAATACCAACGTCGTCGTACCGGGACACACGATATCAGCGGAGGTACGAACGGTTGGAAGCGCGTATTTCTCGGCGGCCAATCCTTTTCTGCAGGCTGACCGGCGCACGTTCACGCTATCCGATCGATTTCGAGTGGACGGCGGTCGCTTCGCGGGCATCGTTCGATTTCAGAACTACGGAAGTATTTCCGAAGGCGGAGATCGACTCAAGCTCACGTCCAACATGGTTGAGGGTCGACTCAACCTTGCCCTGAACCCGGACATACCACGATTCGTGACGGGGCTGAGGATGCAGTGGAGAAAACGTGGGAATGATCCCACGGATGCCGTCGCGTCTGACCTGCGTGTAACCACAGCTACACTTGGCGCAGCTCACACACTCGAGACAGGACCAGTCCGGCACGCTCTCAATGTCTTCTACACGCGAACGGCTCGTCGCGACGAAATCAATTCCATGTTCGACAACACGACGCACGCCTTCACGATCGGTGCGACCGAGACATTCCCACGCTCGATCCACACGAATCTCCAACTGACACATCTGGTCGTCAACTACGCCGGCAGCCTGGGGCGGCAGCGTTGGACGACCGTGGCCGGCACGGTCGGCTATCGCTTTTACAACAACCAGGCAAATGTGGCGATGACGGTTCGGAACACGCATGCGGGAGCAACGACCTTCAGCCCCGCGTCCGATCGGATCGGCTTCACTCTTTCGTCGTCCGTGTTGCTCCAGAACAACATGTCGATCGAACTACAGGCAGGATACGACGACTACTGGGAATCCGAAGACAACGGCAATCAGTATACCGAGCGGTTTGTCCGACTACGGCACCGGTACACGTTCTGATTCCACAGCGGGCGCGAGAGCAGCACGCCAAGAATATCCTTCGTTGGCCATCGCGCGTTGGAAGTATTTGCAATTCATCCGCAATCATTTCACCGGCGGCGCCCATTT